>CAZCWI010000001.1:0-13383 GCA_964502325.1 uncultured Candidatus Nitrosotenuis sp.
TAAAGTGGGTGTTCCACATTGCCTTGCCAGCTGTTTGTCCCCTCATAATTTCTGCTAAATCAAATGTCTCAGATGCTGGAACTTCGCCAGTAACTATGCTTGTGATTCCTTTTTGCTGCATGTCAAGCACCTTGCCTCTTTTGCCAGAAAGCACAGATGCCACGTTTCCAATCATGTCTTGCGGAACCCTGACCTCGATTCCAAGCAACGGCTCTAATAGAATCGGGCTTGACTTTAGCATCGCTCCCATGCATGCACGTCTTGATGCAGGACCCAACTGGGATAGGCCTCTGTGCGCAGTGTCCTCGTGAGGTACAAAGTGAGTAAATGTAAATTTGCAGTTTCGCACCTGTTCTTTTGCAAGCGGCCCTTCCTTCATCACATCCTCAAAGCCAGACAGGATTGAGTCGGTGGACTCTTGGATAAATTGGACACCTTTTGTTCCGTTAATCATCACGTTTCCACGGGAGTCAAATCTCATGATGTTTTTAGCAACATCCGAATCCCAGCCCTTTGAACGCAGGATGGTAGCTACCTCTTTTTTGTCCTTCATTTCCGAAAGCTGGCCGCTTCGTATCATGTCTGCGATTTCTGGCTCTAGTGGTTCTACTCTCATGAAAATCTTGTTGTGCCTGTTTGGAGACTTGGCCATGACAGCGTCAGTTCCGCTCAGTATTGTTTCCCTATAATTAATCAAAGGCTGCGATGTCACAACCTGGACTCCGGCATCGGCAATTAGTGATGCTGCGATTTCCAAGTGTAAGACGCCCATTCCAGCAATCACAGTCTCTCCGCTTTCCTCGTTGATTTTGACAACTAGGTTTGGATCCTCAATTGTAATTCTGCGCAGTGCCTCGACGAGTTTTGGCAAGTCTTTTGGATGCTTTGCCTCAACTGCTATCTGGACCACAGGCTCTGACACATACTTGATCCCCTCAAATAACGCGACATCTTTTACGGTTGACAGTGTCTGCCCTGCGCGTGCCTCGGTTAGTCCAAGCAAAGCTGGGATGTTTCCAGCGCCAAGCTCGCCGACCATCTCCCTCTGGTTTCCCATGAAAAAGTTGACGGATTGAATTTTCCCTTCTCGTTTAGAGTCAATAAGATTTACAGTCTGCCCATCGCGCAAGGTGCCTGCAAAGAGTCGCCCGATTGCGACAGGGCCTGCCGCAGGATCCATTGCCATGTTTACAATCATCATTACCGCAGGACCGTTGTCATCGCAAGCCAAAAGCGCCTTGCCAATGTCAGATTCCAGATCACCTTTCCAAATTTTTGGAATTCTGTATTTTTGTGCAACGTGTGGAGGCGGGTGATGCTTTACAACCATTCCCAGAACTGCGTCTGCAAGCGGTGCCTTTTTTGCAAGTTCTTCAACGCTTCCGCCTTCAGAATATGCGGTGAAAATGTCCTTAAATGAAATTCCCTTCTCCTTCATGATGTCAATGTTAAAGCCCCACCTGTCCTTTGCAGAGCCAAAAGATACGCTACCGTCCTGGATTGATACTTTCCATTTTTCCTTGTATTCAGGTTCTGCGTATGTGTCGATTAATCCGTTGAAAGTGGTAATGATGTTCACAAGCCATTCTTGCATTTTTTCAGGAGTGAGTCTTAGCTCTTTTATGAGTCGGTCTATCTTGTTGATATACAAAACAGGTCTGACTCGTTCTTCCAGTGCTTGTCTTGTCACGGTTTCAGTCTGAGTCATGATTCCCTCTACAGAGTCAGAGACCACAACTGCGCCATCGATTGCCCTAAGGCTCCTAGTCACCCGTCCCGTAAAGTCGATGTGGCCTGGCGTATCAATCATGTTTATGACGTATTCTTTTCCTGCCTTTTCATACAGCAGTGTAACGTTTGCCTGAACGATAGTCATCTGTCTGTCTTGTTCAAGCTTCATCGAGTCCAAGGCAAGCGCTCGTCCTGCTGCAGACGGTGCGATGATTCCAGCATATCCAAGCAAGCTGTCACTCATGGTTGTTTTTCCATGATCCACATGAGCTATAACACCAAAGTTTCGGATCAGGTTTTTGTCCTTGATGATCTTTAGGATCTGCTCTGTTGCCTTGTACTTCATATTTGAATGAAATCCTTCTAGAACACATATTAAATCTTCTGCAAATTGAGCTGGATTTTTGTAAAAATTAGTAAATCATTGACGAGCTGATATTTCGGATTTTCTTTTCCGTAACAAAATAACAGTCCGAAAGGCGTTTTCTTTTTGCAGCATTCAGTGCCAGAATCTGCGACACAAACGTGTAAAAAATAACTTGGGAGACTTTATCGCCACAACTAACGGATGGAGAATGCACAGACAGGCCTAGTTTTTTTAGTTGCGATGCCAAGTGTGCGCTGTGCCGACTCTTTGCCTCAAATATTATCACGGTGTCACCAGGCTTGGCAGAAAACAAACCTGCATGTGAGAACTGCTCTATTTTTTCATAGTGCGCATCGTATCCCAAGACCTCATGCATCTTGGCAGACGCATACAGGCACAACGGGTACGTATACTGGTTTCCAATAAAGTAGACTTGGTTTTCAAGCGAGATTTTCCTTGCCTGAGACTTGGCAGATTGGAATAGTTTTCTGGCATTTTTGATTCTAAAGCAAAAGACAAGTGACATGCACGCAAGCATGCTTGCAAGAAAGCCAATGCTCCCAGAGGTAACGATATGAGAGTCGACATAGTCAAGTGGAATTATTTTGGTGCATGCTTTGGCAAGCTTGCTTGTATGATTTTTTGTAATCGCAGTTGACCTAGTTGCCATTTTTGCAGCCTTGATGTTAGATATGGTGTTTCCAGATATTGAGACAAAGTAGACGTGCTTGTTTTTTGAAATGTTCTTGTTTTTTGCCAGAACAAGCGGGTCTACTGCTCTTGATTGATAATCAGAAAAGCATTCTGCCATCATAGATGATGCAAGCGAGTCCCCGCTGCCGCAAAACAACGCGTTTTTTGGATTGATTTTCTTTTGCGGCTCAAACGCATCTAAAAAATCCAGCTGCAGCAGGATGTCGTTTTCAAATGCCGCAATCGTGTTCATGTTTGTCTCTTACTTGCGGTGGTTTTTATTTTCACTGTACGGATTTGAAAAAATTGTTTGGGCGAATCAAACATGCTACACTATATGATTTTGGGTAAATTTCCAGTGTTATTGCTAAGCCAGCAAAAAAGACACAGCTATTTGGTAACCGCGGAGGATCTCATCAGGGAGCCAATTTCCATCTGCGATGACTCTACCATATATGACGGAATTGAAAAAATCATAGACAATCGAATATCTGGGATCATAGTTGATGCAAAAAACGCCCAGAGCGGAATGTTGTCTGTGCGAGACATTGGAAAGACCCTAATTTCAAAAAACCAAAACACCAAAGCCATTCCAGTATCAAGTGCAATGCAGGAACTTGCCATAGTTGACCAGTACGCGCCAATCCCAAACTGCGCAGGAGTCATGCTTGCAAAAAAGACAAACGTGGTGGGAGTAAGGGGTAGGGACGGAATCAAGGGAATCATGACAAAACACGACTTGGTAAAACATTATCATGAAAACGTGAGAGATTCAAAAAAAATCCAGGACATCATGACGTATGGCAGTTTTTTCATGTATGACGATTCTAGTCTTTACGATGGACTGGCAAAGATGATAACAGCGCAAGTGTCTCGCCTGCTCATCAAAAACGCAGAGGAGGAGCCAGTTGGGATTGCCACATTTGGGAATTTTTTGGGCAAAGTATTCAGACACGAGCAGAGCCCATCAAATGTTTTTTCAGACTATGGAAAAAAATGCAAAATAACAGACGTAATGACAAAACAAATAATCACAGTCACCTCACAGACTAGCCTGCCAAAGATTGCAAAGATACTACTAGACTACAGAATCCATGGCGTCGCAATAACAGATCGCCGCAAGATCATCGGCTTTGTCACAGAAAAAGACATCATACGAGAACTGGCAAGACAAGAAATTTAGAATAGATATTTAGAGCCAAATTTTAGACAGCAAGCATGGAAATTTCTGTAGGTCATACTCCTGACTCTGATGACGCATTCATGTTCTACGGGATGCTCACAGGAAAAATTCCGTCAGAGGGATTTACCATAAGACATGTCATTGCAGACATTGAGGAGCTAAACAAGAGGGCAAAAAACCACGAGCTTGATGTCACGGCAGTATCAATTCACGCATGTGCGTACATTCCAGACTATACCATTTTGCGCAGCGGCGGAAGTTTTGGAATCGGATACGGTCCGATTGTTATTGCAAAACAAAACATCAATCCGGAGGAATTAAAAAATCTGAAAATTGCAATCCCTGGAAAAATGACATCGGCGTTTTTGCTGCTCCAGTTAATGATTGGCAAGTTTGACCATGTCGAGATGAAGTTTAGCGACATTCCAGATGCAGTAAACAGCGGAAAGGTAGACGCGGGGCTTGTAATCCACGAAACCCAGCTATCATACAAGCACGAAGGGCTGCAGAAGATTCTTGATGTCGGGGAATGGTGGGACAAGACAACAAACGGCCTCCCAGTGCCTCTTGGTACAAATGTCATGAGTGACAAATTTGGCCAAGAAACAATACAGAAATTTGACAAATACCTGCACGATTCAATAAAATACGGGCTAGATCACCTAGACGAGGCACTTGATTATTCCATGCAGTATAGCAGAGGCAAGCCCTCGGACCTAATCAAAAAATTTGTCGCAATGTACGTAAATGACGTCACAGTCGACATGGGAAAGCCAGGCGAGGAGTCAATCAGGCGATTTTTTGCAATGGCTCTGGAAAAAAATCTGGTGCCAAAATTTGAGGTAAAGATCAGCCAAGCTAAATTCTAGGACAAAGAGATTCGTATAATAATCATCATGTGCAATATGTGATCATGGTACTAGTAGACAAGAAAATACTTGCAGGCGGAGTATCCATGGTATCAGTCGGGCTAACAATCATATTTTATCTCAGCTCATCAGTTCCGGTTTGGCACGAAGGCATGACGCAGTCCCAGACAGACGAGTTGCTGATAAAGCAGCAGGAAAACAGAAACTATACGAATTTGGCAGGCATGGTGGCAGGAGTCGGGTTTTTGCTTGTCCTGATTAGCTTTGGCGCAAGAAAGAAAAAAGGCGGCACAAAAACAATAGAAAAAGACGAAAAGCCTAAAGATTTTAATCAAAATTAATTTCTAAAACTTCAATGATTCACGCAGAAATCAGTATTTATCCGCTAGGTACAGACTCCACCAGCATCAGCATCTACATCGCAAGGGCAATTGAGGCAATTGGCGACTTGGGTATAAAATACAAGATGACCCCAATGGGGACAGTCTTGGAATCAGACAGGCTTGAGAAAATATTTGAGGCATCAAAAATAATGACAGAAACAGTTCACAGAATGGGAGTGAAACGAGTAGAGATTATTCTCAAAATAGATTCAAGGTCAGACAAAAATCAGACAATAGAGTCAAAGGTAGACGCAGTCAACAAATATCTAAAATCAGAAGGTCCTTAACGTCTTAAAGAAAGTGTTTCGCTGTATTGGCTCTCGTCCTATTTCCTTTACCATGGTGGCCAATTCTGTTACCGATGAATTAGTCGGCTTTCCTGCAGCTTTGTATATTTCCTCAGAAAATGCAGTGCCCACAAGGTCGCTCCCCCCGTTTGAGAGGGCAACTTGCGCAAGCTTCTTCCCAAACGCGACCCAGTAAACCGAAATGTTGTTCAGCACACCTGCAAGCATGAGCCTCGATACTGCGATAATCTTTAGATCGTAAATGGAGGAGCACTCGTGCTTTACAAGATCGTTTTGCTCAAGCTCCGTATTGTCAAGACTGAACTTGAGAGGAATAAACGTGATGAATCCGCCTGTCTTTTTTTGCAATTCGCGAATCTTTACGAGATGATCAATAATGTGGTGCGGCTTTTCAATATGCCCATAAAGCATTGTCGCGTTGCTTTTAATTCCCAAGTTGTGCGCCTGCTCTATTGTGTCAAGCCATTCTTGGCCAGAGCACTTGCCGCGCACGATTTGGCTGCGGATTTCAGGATGGAACAGTTCTGCGCCGCCACCGGGCATAGAGTCAAGGCCTGCAGCCTTTAGTCTAGACAGTATTTCTTTGACAGAATTTTTTGTAAGCTTTGATAAGAAGAATATTTCTGCTGCGGTGAATGCCTTGATTGTAAGTTCAGGGTGGTGTTTTTTTATTATCTTCATCATGTTTTCATAATAGTCAAGTGTGAGCGTAGGATGAAATCCGCCCACAATGTGAACCTCGGTTGCGCCCATTTGTTTTGCAAGTCCGACTCTTTGCTCAATTTGCTCAGGGCTCAGAGTATACGCATCAGACTCGTCACCTTTGCGATAAAACGCGCACATTTGGCAGCTGGCAGCGCACAGGTTTGTGTAGTTCATGTAGTATGAAGCGGCAAATGTCACCTTGTCTCCGACAAGTTTCTTTCGCACCAGGTCGGCAGTTGCGCCAACTGTGAAGAGATTGTCATTTTCCATCAGAGTCAAACCGTCATTGTATGACAGCTCTTCGCCTGAGAAAACTCGCTCCAGTGCTTTTGATTCGCTGATTAAATCGCGTAACAACAGATTGTTTGATGCTATCTGTAAATATAAAATAAACTAACTGTCGACAGGTCAGTTATCAGATGTATTGTTCACAGGCTTTGGCTTTGCCTTTGCCAGCGCATCTTGTTGCGCCTTTTGTGCCTTCTTTTCATACATGTCCTTTATGCGTTGTTTTTCCTTGTCTTCTAGTGCCTGCCTCTTCTCTTTGATTTCGTTTGCAGCCTCTTGTCGTTTCTTTGTTAATTCTTTTTGCAGTGCTTGTTGATCAAGGAGTGTTTTTTGTTTTGTTTCCTTTAGTTTGAGATCAAGTTCTGCTTTTTGTTTTTCAATCTTCTCCTTCGTGTTTACTTGCTTTTGCTCGTCAATGGCTTGCTGTCTTTTTTGCATCATTTCTTCAACTTGTTTTTTGGCCCGTTCTTTGATTGCCTTAATCTCATCTAGCTTTTCCTGCTTTTTTGCAAGCGCTTCTTTTCTTGCGGCTTCTTTTTGTTCCTGCTGTGTTTTTCTCTGCAGGTCTAGTTCCGCTTGCTGTGCTTTTTTCTTGTCCATCACCTCTTTGCTTTTCTTAGTTTGATCGTCTAGGAGTGCTTTTTGCTTTGCTTCAATCGCTTTTGCTTTTGCCTCCTGAATTAACTCAAATTCCCGTATTCTCTCAGACGCGGTTTGTTTTGCAGACTTTGCGCCAGTTTTAGAATCAGTAGAGTTTGAATCCGCAAACGACAGATTATGAGGTATTACAGCAAGAGACGCCAGAAGCAAAATAGAGACAAGGATTCCTGTTTTTTGCACACCAAGATATTGGGTTTTTACTATAAATTGCTAACTGCGAAATAATTTAGAATTACACCACAAGATAAAAAATCACGCGTGTTTTGATTATTGGTTTTCAGTACTGTTTGATACAGGGACTTCGATTTCTTCTGTCTCAGTTTCAGTCTCTGTTTCAGGCGCAGTTTGTTTTAATGCCGCCATTTTTTTGGCCAGTTGTTCTCTTTTTTCTGCCATCTTTTTGTCAAGCATCTCTGTCTTTTTTGCCATCTTGTCTTCAAATTGCGCTCTTAGTTTGAGCATTTTTTCTTCAAATGCGGCCTTTACGCTAGTCATTTTTTGTTCTGCCTTTGCCTTTTTCTCGGCAGTTCTCTGTTCTGCTTGTGCTCGCTTTTCTACCATCTTTCCCTCTTTTGCCGCTTTTTGTTCTTGCAGTTTCTTTGCTCGTTTTTCAAGAATGTCGTCATGCGTCAGTTGCTGCTTTAGTGATTTTTCTTTGATTGCCAATACTTTTTTGTCCACATGTGACTGAACCTTTTGTTTCTTTTCTTCCATTTTTTGCGTCATTTGTTCTGTTTTGGTATCGGTATCAGATGACGTAGCATTTGAGCCAGCGTCTGTTTGCGCAAACGAAAATCCAATTGGCCCAACCAGTGCTGCAGTTAGAAGCAGTACGGATGCCATGAATCCCAATCTTCGCATACTTGTATGCGACCCTAGACGATATTTAAGATTATGGAACGCCACGTGTGAAAAAACGACCATACTACCCACAAAACACGTGAAAGATTAAGTAGGTTTTATGACAAGCCATTTCATGGTGCTCCCAATTGTTGACGAATACAAACCAAAGTGCTATCTTTGCAACAACGTGTTTGAAACAATAGAAAAGCTGCGAGAGCATCAGGGGACGTCGCATAAAGAATTTGTAGAGCACCACGAATCACACAAGCGCGAGCCAGCACCTGGCGATGTAACAGTGTTTTAGATGATCTGAGATGTCAGTTGAGGAAATGCTGGAAAACGCAAATCGCTTGTTTTTAAAAAAAAGATTCCGCGACGCGGTATCTCTGTATGACCAAATCCTTGCAGTCGACCCAAGACAGGTGACTGCGCTAAACAACAAGGGGTATTCACTGAGCAAGCTAAAGGAGTATGAGCGTGCAATTTGGTGTTATGATGAGGCTCTGCAAATCGCTCCAAAGGACAAGACACTCCTCATAAACAAGACATCATCCCTAAGAAAGTTGAAAAGATACGAAGAGGCAGCCAATTATTGCAACCAGATACTAGAGAAAACCCCGCAAGACACAATTGCACTATACCACAAGGAGCGAATTCTGTTTTCACTTGGAAGATACAATGATGCAATATCCTGCTGCGACATTATTTTGCAGAGTCATCCTGAAAACAGCGACGTGTTGTTTGACAAAGCAGCCAGCCTTGCAATGCTGGACATCTCAGATGATTCCCTAGATGCGCTAACCAAGGCCGTAAACGCATCACGCCAACTCAAGGCAAAGGCAAAAAACCACAAGGCTTTTGCAAGACTATACGATGATGTGAGATTTTTGCAGCTAGTCTCAGACTAGTTTTTTGATTGCTTTAGCAAGTTTTGCGCTAGCTGCTTGTTGATGAGGGCAACGTCATAATCCTTGTCTATTCTCAAAGCCTTTTTGAAATACTTGAGTGCATCTTCAACTGAGCCCATCTCTCCAAGTGACAGCCCCTTGTAGGCAAGGGCCATGGTGCATTTTTTATCAAGTGCGATTGCATCATCGTATGCCGCAATAGCTTTTTTGAACTCACCAAGCCCGTGCAGTACTGAGCCCTTGTTGACAAGTGCTGTGATGTTTTTTTGATCAATTTTAAGCGCACCCTCAAAGCAGAGCAGCGCAGGCTTTAGTTTGTCAAGGTTCTGCAGTGCCACCCCCTTGCCAATTAGCGCATTGACATTGCCAGGCTCCATCTTTAGCACGCGGTCGTACAGTTTTATTGCCTTTTCAAGATCACCGTCTTCACACAAATCAAACGCCTGACTCAAAATCTTTTCAATGTTATTCAATTCTTTATTTACAAAAGTGTTTGATTGAGATAATAATTATTCTTTTGTCAACGGCAAAGACATGGTGCTCTTAATATTGAATCTATGAGGAATACTTGTCGGTAGGGTCCATCTCAAGGGACTTGTTAAAACACTCAAGCGCCTCGTCGTATCTCCCAAGGCTTCGCAGCGCTGCCCCCTTTTGATTCCAGATGTCAGGGTCGGTTTGGTTTAACAAAAGGGCTTGCTCAAAATACGCCAGCGCGTCCTCAAAGTTCCCATCAACTAGCAAGGCCTTTCCTTTTTTCACCAAATCATACACGTCTGGCATCACTGTCATTTGTCATTCTTCCTATACTAGGTTTCTGTGACGCCATTGTGTGTTTGAATAGAACAGACTAGGGTTAAAACGCCAAACAGTAAAACCATAGGCATGAGTTTGAACATACTCATTGCAGAAGATAACCAGTTTACCGCAACCCAGTATGACAGGATTTTAAGAAAATACGGCCACAACGTAGTGATAACAAGGGACGGCTCAGAATGCTTGGAAAAATACCGCAATGAGCTCAAAAGGACAGAGTTTGACTCTCTTGACGAAAACCCGTTTGACGTAGTCGTACTGGACCAGTCAATGCCAAAAAAGTCAGGCTCTGAGGTGGCAGAGCAGATACTTGAAGCAAATCCAAGGCAGAAAATCATATTTGCGTCAGCCTATGCCCTTACTGGAAGCGACAATACAAAACAGCTCAAGAAAAAGGTAGACTTTTTACAAAAACCGTTCTCGCTAAGAGATTTTGTGCAAAAAATAGAAGGCGGAGAATCCTAGCGCGTAAATTTTTCACATGTACAGGACCCTACAAGACAGGAGTCATAGTTTCTCATGTGATCGTGTAACAGGTGATGGCAGTCGGCATTTTTGCACGTTCGCCTATTACGCTCTTTTTGGACGATTTTTTGCGCAATGATGTTGGCCTTTTCCTTTGGGTAGTGTTTTTTGTCCACATAGTACCGGAGTATCCTGCCGTAAAGGCGGTTAATGTCAAAGTATTTTTCAATCATGCTTTCACACTTTACGGTACGCAGATGATGAATTTAATCTAGATTAGCCGCAAAACAAAAGAATATTCAAAAAAGTACGGCAAGGTTTAATATTTGTAAAGTGTCATTATGGGTCATGTTGCTAGACAAGACTGACATAAAAATTCTAAAAAACCTGCTAGTTGATGCAAGGCTGTCATCAAGGCAGATGGCCCTAAAGCTTGGCATGTCCACAGTTACGATTCTGACTAGAATAAAAAAGATGGAAAAGGAAAAGATAGTCAAAGGATACACTGCCATAATAGACCACGAGAAGCTTGGCTACGATCTTACCGCAATAATTGAGATATATACAAAAAAAGGCAAGATGGTCGAAATTGAAAACGAACTCTCAAGCCTTGAGAACGTTTGCGCAGTGTATGACGTGACAGGCGAGTCAGATACGGTAGTTGTTGCCAAGTTCAAAAACAGAGAAGACCTGAGCAGGTTTGTCAAGACCATATCCTCAAAGCCAAACGTAGACAAGACGGTGACAAACATAGTTTTAAGCACGGTCAAAGAGGATTTCAGGCTGGTTTAGGAAATACGGAATATTAATAAAATTTTAAAAACAACTCAGCTCAAATGAAATTTCTCACACTGCTTGCATTTACGGCATTTTTGATATTACAATCATATTCAGAGTCGCCATTATTTGCAAGCGCCCAGCAGCCAGATGCCAGCCAGATGCCACGAGGATCAGAGGAGATTTCAGAATACTATAACGTTCAAGACGTGCGACTGGCACTTGTTATACTGGCAGCCGCGGTGGTCGGCTTGTTTTTGTATCTTGCACGCGACATAATTCTTAGAAGAAAAACAGGATACGAGGAAAAAGATCTAGAGTCCAAACGAAACAGGGATTATGAAAAATATCACTCCCCATGGAACGAGGACGAGGACGATTTCATATCATCTACAAAAAAGAGCAAGGAGGCAGAGGAGTTTAGAAGACAGGTACAAGAATCAAAGCTGCCAGACTATTACACCATGCTCGGGGTAGCAACTGACGCAGGCCAAAAAGAAATCAAGGCAAGATACAGGCAGCTTGTAAAAGAACTGCATCCAGACAAGTCAAAGGACGAAAAAACCGCCGAAAAGTTAGCAGAAATCAGCAAGGCGTACAAGATTTTGTCAGATGCGGAAAAAAGAAAAACGTACGATGCATACTACAAGGCATCAGCTGGATAGTTCTGCGCCGACAACAACCAGGTTTAGCTCAAGGTCGTCTCCGCGCTGCACATAGTTTGTCAGATTTGCAAAAAGCGTCACTTGTTTTTTTTCACCGCCATATTCTACATCTGTCAAAAATTTGATCTTTTCAAAATCAGTGTTCGGCCCAAGCATTGTTTTGGAAAGAACTGGCGAGAGGGCAGCACCTGAGAATTTTGCCCGGATTTTGAACTCTTTCAAATCGGAAAAATACACGCCTCCACGCAGGGTAGGTTTTGTCACAGGGGTTTGCAAGTGCGCCATGTCAAACGAATCTGCTTTGTACAAAGTTCCACCAACCAGCATTGTAAACTGCAGTTTTCCCTGCTGCTCGATCAGAGATGAGATTATCTGTGATTCATCCATCTCTGTGTAGTGAAAAATTTAGTGTTTTGAGTTTTACTAATTTACGCTCACATCTCAAGCACGCCAGACTGCAGGACTTTGAGCTTTAGCATGAGATCTATTTTTATCTCCTTGCAGGCAAGTCTAACCTCGGATTTTGACACGTCAAAGTCGTTTTGGATTACAGCATAGATTTTGTTTTTGTCAGACCCTTCTTCAAGAAGGCACAGTATCTTGGATTTGATTTGGGATTTATTTGGGGATTTAATTTTGATTTGAGTTTGTTTTGTGCTCATGATTACATTACGAATCGTTTAGTAGAATACAGTGTGTGTGTTCATGCAGCATACCAAGCTGTTTGACTCAATCAAAAACACAGCACTTGACATGTCATACGGGATCTGGCGAGTTTTCCCGGTTTGAAATTATTGCGTAAAAATTAGCCAATACTTTGCAAAATTTACAAAATCTGTTTGAATTATTAGCTACAGATTTAAAACTAAGTGGATTATCGATAAACTATTGCAATTGTTTGCCAATCCACAGACTTTGAGGAATGAAATCATCAACCTGTCGGTTTCGTGTGGATTGGAAAAACCGTGTTATACGCGCATGTTAGATTATACCATAAAACTCTTCGAGTCCCAAGGACTTGGAAAAGACTACTACGGATACCACAACATAACGCATGAGCTTGAGGTAACGTACGTTTCCATGATCGTCCTAAACTGGAAGAGCATACTTAACAACGTGCGGCCTGAGGATTTCAAGTATCTTTATGCGGCTGCGCTGTTCCATGACTTTGATCCGCAGAAAAGTGTGGACAAGCCGCACGAAGACAATGTGATCAGGTTCCTAACGCACGACGGCAGTGTAAAGCAGCTTTGCCACGATGCGGAATTAGACTTAAACATAGTAAAGGCGCTGATTTTGCGCACAACATACCCATGGGCCGGCAAGCTCAAAGAGCATGCAGAAAAACAAATTCAAGAATGCTTCAACGAATCACCCATCACAAGAGACAATCTGAAAATGCAAGAATATTTCTTGAAACTAGGCTGGCTTCTCTCGATAATTGACAGAGTAAGCGGGTACGCACTTGGAGACTTTGGCAAGGCGATGGACATGGCAAAAAAGAACGCGCACGCACTTGCATGGCACCCGTCATTTATCGTTAAACGCTCAGTGGCATATTTTGAGGATTTGTTAAATGACGAGTCAGAAATGTGCGAGACGGTGCTCAGGGCGCTGCCAAAGCACATGAGGAAAAATTTCATGGACACCGTGACAGGGTTTTTGAATTTGCGGCAGCAGGAAATAAAGATCCAGTCAGACTACCTTTATGAGAATCTAAGG
>CAZCWI010000001.1:13393-40030 GCA_964502325.1 uncultured Candidatus Nitrosotenuis sp.
TGCTTTTATGGCGCATAAAAGATGCGCGTTAGAACAGGTGCCGCAAATTCTGGCGGTCAACTGAGGAAGAGCAACAATATCTTTACCTCTGATTGCCTGCATATAGAACCTCTTGTATTCAGCGATGCTAAACTCTACCTTCTCGACTTTACCCGCTTTTACTTTTATTTCGCAGGATGCTTTGCCTTCAATTTTGGTGATATCGGCGATAGATAAATCTAAATTATGCATCTATCAAGTATTTGTTCAGAATTTGTAAAAACACTAATCGAAGTATACAACGAACTGCCAATGCCGCTGCAGTTTGACAGAGAACATTTTGAGAGGACCATGAAGGACACAAAGACAATCCTTAACACTTTGAGACTTGGAAGTTCAGACGGCCCGATAATCGGCTTTGCAAAAGGCGGGCCGATAGAAAACTACATACTGCGTCCAGAAATAATTGACGAAAATTACGGCAAGAGCAACACGGTATTTTTGGAGCCAATCGCGTTAAAGATGGGCTACTGGGGACTGCGAGGGGGAAGCGAAATGAGGCACCTCTTTACAATGCAGGCACATTCGATGAACTACAAGTACCTGACAAGTTTTGCCTTAAGGGATGTAATCCAGAAAAGAGTCGACGGCCACGAAAAGGCGGAATTTGTAACCAAGTTTGACCCAGAGAGATGGGATTATTACAGAATAGATCTTATGTAAGGCAGTTTCCAGTAAACGATTAGAGCAGGCAAACTCTTTAGTATCCTACAGATTAGTATCCATGCGTGCTAGAGAAAATTTTGATTTTTGGCATATGTGTTTTAGTTTTAATTACGACACCGCATGCCTTTGCGCTTGACGGGATTAATCGCGCTGATTTAAAAAACGCCAGATTGGTAAATGCCTTTGGTGAGGCATCTGCGCTGAACATAAACACGAACCAACAGGTGCAGATTTCAGCAGACATTACCAATATGCAGGGCCAAAACCAGGACTTTGTCTACATAGTCCAGATACTAGACCAGAACAACGTTCCAGTTCAACTGTCATGGATCAAAGCGTCGTTTAAAGCGCAGCAGACGTTTTCACCTGCATTGTCCTGGGTTACAGACAGGCCTGGAACTTATACTGCCCAGATATATCTCTGGGACAACATACAGAGCGCAAATGCGCTTGCAGCAAAAACAGAGATCAAGATAACTGTGAGCTGATCCCTTGGCGCATAATCGATGGGATCATTTTATGGCATGCCCACGCACCAACTAGTCCCATCACGATGCACGGGGCCACGATGAGCGGGAAAACTGACAAGATCATATCAAAGTAAATTTTCGATGTAATGCTGGCAGAGACAATCTGGTTTGTGTCTATTTTGTTGTATATGTGGGTGATAAGCGGATAATACACAAAATATCCAAGCATTCCAAAAACTCCAGCTGCAAGATATGTTCGCATCTTGCTTTTTGACAACATCAGTGCCAAATCGCAGAGGATTATTGGCACTATGATGGATAGGTAAAATGGAATCGTTATGTGTAGCCAATGGTTTGGAACGATCGATGTCATCATGTTGATTATGATCAGCGTGGCGCCGGTAGTCGAGATAAAACCAAATTTTTTGTCATTTACAAGATATGCCATGTACAGCATCATTGAAATCAAAAACGGAAACGCAATCGTTGCAAAAATTGCGCCAAACACGGGGTTTGGGTTAAAATCAAAATAATCAGTTTCTGAAAACGGCAGCGAGAATGAGAAGAACAGGCCAGTCACAGACAGCCACACAGGAATTATGCTAAGAACAGTCAGGATGTTTTTTATCACATACGATTTGCGGATAAAAAATGCAGAGTTTTTTGCAATAGATAAAAACGCGCCGATGCTTGACAGGGCCATGCCGCAAATCAGCACAAGATGAGGCGGACTGAGCAGGCCATCAAGTCCAAAACTAGAGTGCCAGGCAAAATCAAACGGTCCGGCACCAAGGAGTAACCCGATTCCAATTTGCACCAGCCTTATCGAGATACGATTTTCTGACTTTATTTGCATTGCAGATTTTTTGAGCATGACAAGTGTTGCACCAGACAGTGCAACTGCAACCCCAGAATAAAGAACAAAGTGGGGAGGGGCAAAAAATGTTTCAGGCTTGTTTAGTAGGTGGTTAGATATGTCCCAGCTGCCGCCGGTAGTGACAATCAAGATGCCAATGCTGACTAGAATGTTTCCAAGAAAAAACATCCGATAGTCTTTTGCAGAGACGTTTTGGGAATAATTCAACGATTAGATCCAGTGCTCAGGATTATCTAAATTATTGTGAAACTACCACAGTGAGTGATTCCACGTATTCATTTTGGTGATCCTTTACTCCAGAATACGGATAGTGGGAGTGATCACCGGTATGCGGAATTGCGACAGTCTTTGCAAGCATGGTAAAATTTCCCGCCACGTTTGGGGTTATTTTTAGCTCGATGGAATAATGCGCGCCGGCATTGACAGGCCGGCTGTACGACTCAATTGACGGGTATTGTGCCAGAACGGATTTTGTTCCGCCTGAATAATCATATCCAATTTTGTCCCCGGTCTTCACATATCTTGGAGGCTGGGTAAAGTCGTATCCGATGATCTCTATCTGGTTTTCAATTTGCGTCATGTTTGGAAACGCGATTGACACTATCTGTATGTCGGCTGCATCATTAGAGTTGCTTGAAGATATCAGAACATCAAAAGAACCCCCGAGGCGGACGTGATTTGAGCTGATGTTTGCAGTAAAGGTCGGCCGAGGATCAAGCGTGTGAACGTCAGAATACTCTTGCGGAATCACAAACAGAATGATTCCAAAGTAAGCCACAAGTCCTGCCAGTGTAAGAATTAGTGCGATTTTCACGCATTGTGACTTTTTTGTGTCAGTTAAAAATTCTAGGACTAAATAATGGAACATGCAGTCAATTTCTGTTGAGCCTGACAGCATCCCAAAAGAAAATCGCCGTCGGATCTTTTCTTGGGTGGTCACTTGACGGCTACGACATAGTTTTGATGCTGCTTGTCATCCCGTCCATTAGCCAGTTATTTTTTCCATCAGATGACCCGGTGTTTAGCATAATGGCGACGTTTGCGTCATACACCATCACTTTGATAATGAGGCCGTTAGGATCGGTGATTTTTGGAATTTACGGCGACAAGTTTGGCAGAAAAAGATCAATGATCATCACAATCTTGGGATTTTCAGTGGCAACGTTTGCAGTAGGGCTGCTGCCAACATATGCTGCCATAGGAATCATGGCTCCGATTCTTTTGATAATGATTCGTCTAATTCAGGGCATATTTGCAGGTGGGGAGTGGGGCAGCGGCGCAGTCATAACAATGGAAAGCATTCCAAAGCAGAAAAGAGGACTTGTTTCAGGATTTTTGCAGAGCGGTTTTTCGTTTGGGTTTTTGTTAGCGGCAATCGCATTTGAGGTCACGACGATAATGTTTCCAGGACAGATGTTTGAGGAAATCGGCTGGAGGGTGTTGTTTTTTACAGGAATAATTCCGGGCTTTGTGGCATTATTTGTAAGGCTTGGCATGAGCGAGTCCCCGTTGTGGGATGAAAAAAGCAAATCAGGCTCACTTGAGAGATCGCCACTGAAAGCCATTGTCCTAGGCAAGAAATACAGAAAAGAATTCTTCTTGTGCGCAGCGATAATGACAGGTTTGGTTTACATGTACCACGGATCAATTAGCATTTTGCCCACATACCTGCAGCAGTTTGGAGAATTTGGCAAGGGGGACATCGCAAAAATCATGATTTATGCAACAGCGTCGTCCTGGATTGGAATGATAGTCACAGGTTGGATTTCGCAGAGAATTGGAAGGAAAAAGGCGATGCTGGTCTTTGTCATCATATCCATTGCAGCGTCAGTTCCGCTGGCAGATGCAATTTTAGACAAAACAAGTCTTGTTTTCATATACATCGTAGTGTTTGCTTTTATTGTATCAACTGCATCAGGTCCAATTCCGGCATTTTTCTCTGAACAGTTTCCAACGCAGGTAAGAAACAGTGCCGCAGGATTTTCATATAATGCGGGATTAATTTTTGGCTCATGGTCTCCATTGATTGCACTAAGTCTCATGTCAAGTGTTGAGAAAAGCATGATTCCTTTTGCACTTGGTGCAAACATAATCATCGGCGCAATAATTGTCATTGTGCCAATCATACTTAGCAGAGAAACCAAAGACGTCGAACTGGAGTGATATCATTGCCTTATAAGGAAAAACAGATCAAAAATTGGATCGCAGTCCACCTAGGTGTGAAATAATGTTTACAGAATACGGTAATAGAAGATCGGGCCATTAAGAACAACATGATAGGCTATTGCGTAAAATGCAGAGCAAAACGCGAGATGGCAGGTATGAAACCAGTCACTCTCAAAAACGGAAAACCAGCCACAAAGGGAACATGTCCTTCATGTTCTACAGCTATATTTAGAATAGGAAAGGCAGCGTAGCCTTTTCTGCTACTTTTTTAATAGTACCACTGATCAGTATTTCCATTCCACAGTGAACGGAGTGGTAGTGGGTCTTTTCCGATTTCCTCTTTGATTCGGTTTTCTAGTGCAAAAAACATGTTTTCAAGTGCATCTACTCCGCCATCGGCATAGAGTTCTTTGCCAATTTCCACGATTCGCTCTTTGGTTCGTGGTATCTCTGGCGAGTCGGGATTTTGGAGGCACAGAGTTAGCAAGTCAATCATTTCTTCTTCAAGCATGAAATCCATGGTCAAATTGGTTTTATAATATATTTAAAGGACGCTGGCAACTTGTTGATCAGTCCAGTTAGCAGTCAATGGATTGCACGCTGACATTAAGCGCTATAATCAGATGACTTCAAGCGTAAAATCAATACGCGGGTTCACACCGATATTTGCAGATTTTGGCAAAATTACGATTCTTGCAGATTTTTGTATCAGACAAGGAAAGGGTAACAACTTCTCAAGATTCAGAGCGTAGTAATCCTTTGGTTACCCGTCTTCTTGAAAGCATCGACCGTACGAGGTGACGCATTTTCTCAAGTGTTATTACCCAGACATAAGATAGGAGTTAATTAAGAAAAAGACATTAAAGATGTTAAAAATTGATAATATATAAAAACAACAAAACAATAAAACACACATACATAATAAGAAAAAGAAAAATGCAAAAAAACTAGAAGAAAATGAAAAAAAGGAATTAGAACAAGAGAAAATGCACGAACAGATGCTAGAACAGACGCATCAGCTTGAGCTTCAGAAAAATTACGAATCAGATGAAAAACTTGACGAGTCTACCGAGTAAGATTTTAATTTTTTACCAGCAACGTGTGTAAAGACATCACAAATGACAGTCAACTATTCCAATATGAGAAAAAGACGGCAGAATCAATGTAAAATACCAATAGAAAATAAATACGGGGCAGAAATGTTGTAAAAAACGATAACATTAACAATAAATTCTAATCTTTTTTTTACCGCAGATGATGTGTTGGAGAATGTCAGTGTAATGGAAATAGACAGCATCGTAATCGAGTCAGTTATTTTGGCAGCGATAATCTTTGGGGCGATTTATGTTGAGCAGTGGAACCAGAGACGAATGCAAAAAAATGAGAACGATTTGACAAGGAAGAAGATATTGCTACTGATAAAAGAAGACATGATAAGAAAGATGTGATTCGTAGATGACTCTATCTTATACAAGGACTACAAGCCTTTCTTTACAGACGTCTGGGATTCGGTTATTCTGTCAGGCAAGCAGACCCTGTTTCAATTTGAGATAATCAAAAACCTAGAGCACACATATTCTTGGATGAAATACTATAACACAGAATTGCAGCAAAAAGGAATCAACAACGAACAAACAATTAAGGAGATTCTCGAAGAGATCAAAAAGACTACAGAGTCATCCCTAAAATTCTTAAACGCCTAAACCATCAGGCTAAACTTCCATCCCCGTCGCCCCGTTCCCAAGCATTTCAAATCCCATCGCATATCTTGGATTTTGCCATCTCCAAGTCTTGGCAACTGAGGCGCCGGCGTTTTGGGAAAGCCAGTTAACTGCTCAGAAAATATGCAGTTGGGCTCAATTTGCTCTGATATTGCAGTTGCCTTCGTCCCAATTCATTGATGTTGCCTGAAATCTTGATGATTTTTTGCCCAGTAAGCTTTCTCATCTTATTGTACACGGTGTTAATCGGTATTTTTGTTTCCCTTGAAATCTGCGATACGGATTTTGGCAGGTCAGTTATGACATAAAGGATTTTCATCGATTTGACATCCAAAAAAGTATTGAGCAGATCAGCGTTGATGCAATCTGCAACTGGAGTGTCTTTGCCATCAGATGTTGTATCGCTTAGCATATTTGCAACTCATCGAGTGTGATGATCATCGTATAAAACAATATTGAAACGAATGAAAAGAAACCTTACAAAAAATTACATTTGTTTGCATTTGATTAGAATCCAGTCAGTAATTTGGCCACATTTAACAACGAGGATCAGATTTGAAAATAGTGGGAAATCAGACAGTACATGAAAACATCACTCAGGGCCTAGATGACCAATACCAAAAGATCGGATCTGTGATGTTTGCAGTAGGCGCCGCACTGTCAATATTTGGCGAGTTCGAACTGATCATCATGTTACTTAAACTGCCACTGACAGTCATCCCAAAATTCATGCCAGAAGACATAACACCGCTCTCAGCAGTTTTTTATTTGATACTTGGGAATTTGATAATGCTAATCGAGTACCAATTTTTTAGAAAAAACAGGCAGAATCATGAAAGTGCAAGACTCAGATAAGCACGAGATTTACGAATTTTAAACGCCAAGATGACTTGCAGGCATCATTCTGGGTTGTAATCCTTTCTGCTTATTCGATAAGATACGGTGTTGTTTGTAATACTAAACTCGGCATCACATCCTAGCATTTTAAATGACGAGATGTAATACGTTTGAAAGTAAATTGACCATTTTAATCCCATGTCGTGCTTCATGATGAACTTGACATGATCGTCTTCTATGATTTCAGCGTAATGAAACCCGGATGCCTTTGCCCTGCTCCGCAGGATTGACACCCATTCTGTTATGTCAAGTCTGCCGCGCATGGCAAGAAGCATGTCTCTTGGCACATGCTTGCCGCTTTCTTCGGCCACGGCCATTATGGTCGCATCATCAAGCTTATCAAAATACGATATCAGAATATCTTTTGGGATTGGAATCCAGCTGGTCTTTGCAGCAACAATATCCCAATCAACTGCATGCGAAAGCAACTGATTTATGGCAGAATTGAGAGTGGTGTTTTCAGATTTTGCATAGGAACGTAGTTTCTCAAGCGTTTGTTTGTTAATTCTTGCAGTAACCGTTTCAGTTTTTTCAGATTTGTAGTCAGTTATCATCGCTAAATCCAATTTAACTTAGAATTCAATAGTTAATAGTTTTTTAATTTACTTAAATAAAATCAAAATTGGCGTACAAATAATCACAATTGAGTGCAAAGTACGATCATCTAATCACCAATTTGATCACATTTAACAACTATCACTGAGATACTTTTACCAGGTTGGGAAAAACAGTACTATTTTTGTCATATTTTGAGCATTATGGAGAACGCGTTGAAGAATAAGGATCACTTGTGCGAATCATGCCACGGACAGACTGGGATTTATGCGACTTGCTCAAAATGCATGCAAACAATCGAACGAATGTGCATAAAATGCCTAGCCGTAAAAAAGTCCGCATGTTCGTGTTTTGACATACGCAATGCGCTTGATTTTGTTACATAATATGATAAAAATGATAAAGTTGCATTTTGTGGAAAACGGAATCTAAAATGTCAGAATCAAGTTCAACCACATTTGTCCTGATAAGTTGCATGGACGGGAAAACGGACAAAACCATAGAACAGCTACAAAAAATCAACTCAGTCAAAGAGATTAGTTCCACTGACGGCCTGTACGACATAATCATCAAGGTCGAATCAAAAACAGACGAAGAGTTCAAGCACATGTTTAATCACAAAATTCGATCACTAGAGTCCATAAAATACACAATGACACTAGAGGCAATAGACGGTAACACGTACTAAATTCCAATTAATTCGTGTTTTCACCACATTACTAAAATTGAGAATGATTACAATTGAACACAGTTGATCATAATCGGACCAGAATTAGTTACAAATTTCCCAACACTTAACAATCATGATGAGATAGTTTGTTATGCAAAAATTAGACGGGATGTGGGACGAGTCAGACCCGCCAGAGTACAAGTCATATACGATAAATAATTTTAGAGAAATCCCACAAATAGACAACATATCTGCCGAAAAACAACACGAGATAGAGATTGTCGCCAATGTATTGCCATTTAAAGTAAACAACTATGTCATAGAGAACCTCATCGATTGGGGCAACGTGCCAAACGATCCAATATTTGTCCTAACGTTTCCCCAAAAAGGAATGCTGCAGCCACAGCACTTCAAGGAGATGTCGTCTGCCCTCGAAGACGGAGATCGAAAAACAATACAGGCAACGGCAAACAAGATCAGATTACAGCTAAACCCCCATCCGGCAGGCCAGATGGAATACAATGTTCCGCAGCTCAAAGACGGAACAAAACTGTACGGAATGCAGCACAAATACAAAGAGACAGTGTTGTTTTTCCCAAGCCAAGGCCAGACATGCCACGCATACTGCACATTCTGTTTTAGGTGGCCGCAGTTTGTCGGAATGAACGAGTTAAAGTTCGCAATGCATGAATCCGAACTGCTAGTGCAGTATCTAAAGGAGAATCCCAGTGTAACAGACGTTTTGTTTACCGGAGGGGATCCAATGATAATGAAGACGGAACTATTTGCAAGATACGTCAATTCTCTTCTAGATGCGGACATTCCAAATCTAAAAACAATCAGGATAGGGACAAAGGCGCTCGGATACTGGCCATACAGGTTTCTCAATGATAATGACTCTAATGAAATGCTACGGTTGTTTGAGAGGATCAATAAAAGAAGAATTCACCTTGCGTTCATGGCGCACTTTAACCACCCAATGGAATTATCCACAGAGGCAGCAGAGGTAGCCATTAGGCTAATCAGGAGGACAGGTGCCCAGATACGCACCCAGTCCCCAATTCTTGCGCATATCAACGATGATCCAAAAATTTGGGCAAGCATGTGGAAAAAACAAGTCAGCTTGGGCTGTATTCCGTACTACATGTTTGTTGCAAGGGATACCGGGGCGCAGCACTTCTTTGGGGTACCACTTGTCAGAGCTCAAGAAATATTCCGAAAAGCATACCAGCAAGTAAGCGGATTGTGCAGAACAGTCAGAGGCCCAAGCATGTCTGCAACTCCAGGAAAGATCCAAGTTATTGGAGTCATAGAAATTGGAAAAAAGAAGGCAATTGCCATGAAGCTTCTGCAAGGAAGAAACCCAGACTGGGTACAAAGACCGTTTTTGGCAAAATACGATGAAAGTGCAATATGGATTGACGAATTAAAGCCGTTTACAGGCAACAAGTTCTTTTTTGAGGAAGGATTTGGCAAGGCCACGTCGAAAAAATCAGGCGGCAAAGGACAGATCATCAACAACATCATACACAAGTTTAGCAAGAATTCAGAAACAAAAATTGACAGGCATTCAAAAACAAGAATATCAAGCATCATAGCATTAAAACGAGAAAAAGAGTTCGAAGACAGATACGGATTAGACAGACAGAGAATAGGCAACAAAAATTTTTCATAAGATAAACAAATGATATTAGAAACGGAGACGCCTAAAGGATTATCAAATATGCCAGAGTCAGACTTTAAGTTTGGAAAATACGTCGTTAAAAACGACATAACGCTGACTCTGCCAGAGAACAAAATACAGTTTTCCAAAATTGACAATGGTCAATTTTCTTACATTAGAAGCCATGCTGACGAAATTATAAAAAAAATAATTCACTGCAAAACAGAAGACCTCAGGATTCAGATAGCGCCAATCCTGCCAATCCATTTGCCGTCATACAAAACAGATTTTGTGTTTCTCAGATTTACGGAGCCAATAGTAATTGGCGATAACTCGGTCACAGAATCAACAATCCAGTTCCCAATAGAGATAGGCGTGTTTTTGACCGATATGCATCTTGACATGCTTGATTGTTTCACATGCAAGCCTAGCTATTCCAGATTTAGCTTGTACGGCACACCAGAAGAAGGACGATTATGCAAATATGCAAAGATTCCGCCCTTTTTTGACAAAGAGGCCCAGGATCATTTGACGTACGCCAGTTTGAAAATCAAAATCAAAAACGAGTTGGACAAATCAGCGTCTATTGGAAAAATCGTCGTCCCCGCATCAGACCATGATCTTTACTATGACGGAGACAACGTGATGATGGATGATCTGAATATCACAATAAAAAATCGTATCGGTCTTGAAGTAATAGATGTTGTACAAAAACAGATAACAAAACCAGACGGATGGGTGCGGTCGCCTAGAAGCATCAAAAAAACAGAATACAGATTTTCAATGGAATGGGGTTTTGACTGATGGCTTTTGAATCATTTACAAATTCAACTAGTGTCAACATACTTGGAAAAGACGTGGCAGTGGAGTCGCTAATAATAGGGGCCATGATTATGATTGGAGGCATAATAATTGCACGGATAGCAGGCATGATATTTAGAAGGTACATTGCGGCAAACCTTCCAGAAAGCACCTCAAAGACGGCTTACAAATTAGTCTATTACGGGATCATAACGATCACTCTTCTGGCCGTAATCACAAGCCAGGGAATAGATCTAAGCGGACTAATGGTGGCAGGGGGAATATTTGGCATAATAATCGGCTTTGCGACTCAGTCAGTCGTATCAAATCTTATTTCAGGCATTTTCCTAATGTTTGACAGACCGGCCAAAGCAGGTGATCTGATCGAGATTACAGGCAGCAATGTTTATGGGAAATTGATGGATGTCACCGTGTTTTCCACAAGAATAAGGCTTTTCGACGGATCAATTATGCGCGTTCCCAACGAAAAAGTATTCACATCGGAAATACGAAATGTTTCAGGCAGTGCAATTAGAAGAGTCGACGTCACTTTGGGGGTCGCGTATGATGAAGATATAGATCATGTAATTGGCATAATCAAAAAATCCCTAGAAGATATGCCATACGTACTACGCGAACCAGAACCAACGGTTTGGACCGAAATGGGAGATTCAAACATAAATCTCAAAGTGTTAACTTGGACCCCGCGAGACGAATGGGACCAAGTCGGGCCGATATTACTCAACGTTATCAAAAAATCACTTGACAGGGAGGGAATTAAAATTCCGTTCCCCCAGAGAACAATACATTATGCTGAAAACACAAAACACCCCACAGCCAAGTCCACGGAGCCACACAAAAAAACTTGAGTGGCATTACCAAAGATGACGCGATGCAAGACGGTGCGGACTTCAACATAATTAAAAAAATCGAAAAAGATCAGATTGATTTTGTCAACTTGTGGTTTACAGACATGTTTGGTGAGATGCACAGCATTGGAATTCCATCATACTCTCTAAATGATGAGCACTTCAAAGAGGGTCTTGACAAACTGGATGCAAGTTCAGTCAGAGGGTTTAACCCCGTCAATAAATCTGACTTGTTGTTATTGCCAGACACTTCAACATACAGGATTCTCCCCCCATACTATGATAGTGAAAACAGAAAAAACGCAAGAATGTTTGTCGACATATACGATGGGGACACGCATGATACGTCAAGATACGATCGAGACCCAAGGAGCATACTAAAAAAGACAAAAAAGAAACTTTTGTCGTTCGGGTTTACAGAAGCCAGATTCGGTCCTGAGATAGAGTTTTTTATTTTTGACAGCATTAGACTATTTCCATCACCAATTGGTGCGATTCAGCCATACGGAGGATCTGGATACCATATTGAATCAAAGGAGGCACCATGGACAGACAAACACGTCGGAGCAACAATCAATCTAAAAGATGGATACTATACTGCACAGCCAATAGACACAGCAAGCTCGTTGCGAAAAGACATCTGCGATGATTTACATGGATATTTCGGAATGAAAGTAGAAGCAGAACATCACGAAGTAGCCACCAGTGGGCAATGCGAGCTAAACATTCAGCATGATGAAATGGCAGCCATGGCAGACAATGTAATCACAATAAAAAACCTAGTCAAAGTAAAGGCGGCCAGCAAAGACAAGATTGCAACATTTATGCCAAAGCCAATCTACGGCGACAACGCATCTGCCATGCACATTCATCAGAGCCTATGGGAAAAAGACAGCAATAGGATGCATGATCAAGACGACAGAAACGGATTAAGCCAAATTGGCAGATATTACATAGGAGGAATTCTTTCTCACGCATCGTCGCTTTGCGCGATTTCAAATCCAACTACCAATTCGTACAAAAGGCTAATTCCAAATTTTGAAGCGCCGATAAATGTATGCTGGGGAATAAACAACAGATCAGTTGCAATCAGAGTACCAACATCTTGCAACTCTGAAAAAAGCAAAAGAATAGAATACCGAATACCAGATGCCACCTCAAACATTTACCTCCTAGAAGCAGGCTTGCTCCTTGCAGGCATGGACGGAATTAAGAAAAAAATGGATCCGGGGGATCCAGTTGAAGAAAACGTATACAAGTTATCAGACGAACAAAAGAGAAATTACAGGATTACATCGCTGCCACTTACGCTAAAAGACGCAGTAGATGCACTTCAATGCGACTCGGACTTTTTACAAGACGTGTTTACAAAAGACTTTCTCGATGTGTACTGCTCAATAAAACAAAAAGAGTTTTCAGCGTTTGCCCAAATTCCGACAGCGTGGGAAGTCGCAATGTATGCCAACATTTAGCTGTCTAAGCAAATCAGATTCCAAGCCATCCCTGCTAAAATGCAAAATTCAAGACGGATTAGTCGGTGTGCAGATTCAAATGATGCTGGAGCCTAGGCAACGGATTGCCCGCTGACATGCATTTTTAGCTCACAGTTAGAGTGCACCGGGTCGTCGGCATAATGGGCACACTGGGAACAGATGAACTGGATTGGCTGGTTGCATACTTGGCAGTACTTTTTTACCTCCAGGGCATTTCCACAGTTTCTGCAGCTATCTATTCTCAAGAATTACTCATAATATGATCAAAGTATTTGATCTTTTGCATATAGAAAATATAGTGAAAGGGGTGATACGGTGCAGCCTATCCGGTAATGGAGCGTATCTTGTCGTGGATTTGCGCTAGGATTAGCTCGGCCTTTTCTTTGTTTTCAAACGACTCTACCTTGTTGTCCATTATTGCGTCAATCTCATAGCTCTTGTCTACAAGAACCCGCGCAACGTGCTCGTCAAGTGTTCCATTGCCCATCAGATAGTATGCAAAGACGGTGCTCTTTTGTCCGATTCTATGCAATCTGTCCTCTGCCTGCAGGTGTATTGCAGGGCTCCAGTCAAGCTCGGCAAATATCACATACTTTGCGCGAGTCAGATTAATTCCAACGTTTCCTGCACGCAGTCCGGCAATCATCAATTTGGTCTCGCCGTTTTGGAACGAGTCGATGCTGTTTTGTCGTTCCTTGTCAGACTGTCCGCCTATGATGGATGCAGGTTTGAACTCGGCCAAGGCCTGGTGCAGTAGGGAGTGGATTGCCTTGTGGTGGCAGAAAACAACTACGCTTTCCTCAATTTCCATTATGTTTTTAACAAAATTGATCACGTGCGGCAGCTTGGCAACGCCTGCCACTTGTCGTTCGCTTTGGATTGCTCGCTGATATGCAGTAGATGCGTCAAACGCATTCTGTGCCGCCTTTCTGTCATCTTCGAGCTTTTTCCAGATTTTTTCAAGCTCCTTGTTGTAATAGTTGATGTCCGCATCGATTATCTCCTTGTGTCGGATTTTCTCTTTGAGCTCTTGCAGTACGTCGGTTTTCTTTCTCCTTAGCATGACATGTTTTTGCAGCATGTTTCTAAGCGACTCTCGCTTGTTTTCAAGCACGATTGCCTTTCCTTTCTCATTGATGTAGCAGAAATATTCACAAAATTCCTTAAAGCTTCCAAGCAGTCCGGGACGGAGGATGTCAACTATTGGCCAGATCTCAGAGCCGCGGTTGTATATCGGAGTTCCAGAAAGACCGATTCGGTATTTCACAGATTCCAGTGCGGAGAGTTTCTTTATTGCGTGATACTTTTGCGTCGTTTTTGATCTAAGGTTTTGCACCTCATCGCATACGATTGTTCTCAGGTTCAGCTTGGCAAGATCCTTGTACCTTTTGAACAACAGCTCATAGTTGATTATGTAAAAATCATATTTGCCAAGGTCTTCTGATTTTCCAACACGGATGATTGTCGAAGTTGGAGGCTTGTCATCAATCAGTCTGCCGTTTCTGCTTTTTAGTTTCAAAAACTTTTCAATTTCTCGCTGCCAGTTGTTCAGAGTCACAAGCGGAGCCACAATCAGCGCCGGAAACGTACCCTGCTCCGTTCCGACATAGGACAGCGTTTCAACAGTATTGTGAGAAACGATACCATTTGCAACATAGTTGTGAGTTTCAGGCACTGACAGATCATAAACATAACCGGTAAACTTTCTCTGCTCAATTGTTTTGATAGGGCACCAGTGAATCGAATCTAACGATAATTTTTGTAGTTCGCTTGCAAGATCATGATGATTTGTGGCTTCAAGTTTGTCTATGACAAGATACGCAAGACCTTTGCTCATTCCTTGTGTGTATTTGTATGGAGTGAAGAGATTGAGGGAACGTAAAGGGATGCCATGATCTGCAATTTTTCGTACAATTTTTTGTGAGGGAACTCCTTCAACGTTAGTATTGCGAGTCTTTCCAGCTAATGATTCTAGTGCGGATTTTTTGCTTTTTGTTCTGAGAGTAAACTGCGTAGCAAAGCGGTTTACAGAATTTCCTCCAAAGGTGCAAACATAATACGGTCTTTTAATTTTCGTGCCATTAGTTGCACATTTCATTGCAACTCTAATGTGAAGCCAGATTCCGAAATGACGAAGAATGTCGCGTAATCCATATGCGATGGATTTACTTGCAGTGCTAAGCTCGCAATGTGTCTTTCCCACATACCCTTCAGCGTCAAACATGGCTTCAACAAATGCCTTTTGTGTATCTAAAGACGATTCCAAGATGGATTTTGGAATTATTTTTTCTGCGGATTTTTTACCCCATTGATATCCCCATTTTGAAAATAGACGGTGTAATCTGACGGTGGATATCACAAATGTAGTGTTGGTCTTCTTTGCAACTGGTAATTCAACATTTTGCTTCTTTGCCAATATTCGTACTAGTGACAATATTTCAGGATCAGAATTATAGAATCTCCCGTTAGCGTATTTATTTTTGTCAAAATACTCATAGCCTTCTGCAAGCTGCCACGCCATAAGAGTAGCAAGATCTGGATCAAGATCATTTTTACCAACATGTGGTGTGGTTGCAGGAACTGCAATCTTGTCTTTTACGTTTAATTCACTTGCAGTTCTCCATCCATCAGGTGTAAGAAATCTGTGACGCCCAGTACATTCCACATCAGAGCCATCCCAGAGGGTGACCTTGAACAGATTTTCATTTATTTTCTGTCTAAACACTCTGTCTACTTGTTTGCCAGATATTTTTTCACCGTCAAAACTTGATACTGTAATAGGGGTTGCAAGCCTACCCCAAGATTCGTCACCATTGTGTTCAATTAGTAACGAGTTGTCCCATAAATCCTGAATTTGTACTTGGCCATCAACGGTTTCAATCATAGATGTACCAACAAGACATTTCCCAAGACCCATTTCGTCGGCAAGCAGCGCGTTGCCTGAGGATTTTATCAGAAAGTCAAGCCCTTCTCTTTGAAAGTTCAGCAGGTTCCCCTTGAATTGCTTTCCAGGGTTTGCAAGCTGCAGCTTTTCTATCCTCTTTGGCTTTTTTGGCTCAGGTTTTGTGGTGACAGGGAGCTTTTTTTGCCAGACTGCCCTTGAGAGAATTTCAAGCGGATATCTGTCCATTATCCATTTTATCTGCAAGACGTTTTTTGGGTCGTCTGGAACTATAGCCTCAAACTCGCCGTCTCCGTACCAAGCTTGCGGAATTATCCTTGACACCATCGCCACGGCCCGCTCTCCAGTTACCTTCCAGCTCCACGTGCCTGAAAACTTGTCCAAAACGTATTCTAATGTACCAAAATTAGTCATGGTCGTCAATGATCTTCGTTGAATTGTTTTTTCGGTTTATGAATCTTGAGGTTAGCAGAGATCAAACCATCTGTTTGCACCGCAGGTTAGGAATCACAGAAAAACCCCGATTTTGGATGGATTTTTGAATCAAATAAACACAAGTTGTGGGTTTATTCAAAATATTTGCCAACTTGTGCTAAAAATAAACAATTTGTTTTCAGTGCTTGTGCATCTCAGAGTCCACATGGCAGTCACAGCTGCACAGCTCAGTTTTGTGGTCATTCTGACAGTCAATGCACTCATAGTGCCTATGTTTTTCACAGTTACCGCAGATCATGCTTTCAATGGATCATACAGGTTTGTTATATTTTAGGACTACCTTCAAAGGTCGATTTCGCTCTTTGCCAGAATGGACGTTGTCAGTTCAGAGTATGCGTTTGGATCGATTTCCTTTGCAAAGTTTTTGTCTATATTGATAAGATAAACAGAGTTTAGCTTTGCGTTTGCAATATCATCATATGCGATTGGCGGGTTTTTGTAGAATCTGTCGCAGAGCGACTTTACTTTTTTAATTTCGTTTTCAGGCCTCAATGCAGATTGGTTCAAGAATATCTTGTTTATCGGCAGCAGCCCTATCACCGGCGTGGCAAGCGAAAACTTGGTGCAGTACTTGCTGTAACGGGCAACCTTGCTTACAATCCTAGACGTATAGTAGTCAATGGTGTCTAGCGCGTGCTCAGGCGGAGTAAAGCCGGTTTCTATCTCAATTATTGATATTTGATCATCTTTTTTTGCATAAATATCGCACACAAGCGAGTTGGTCAGCGGTTTTTCCACATCCACGATGCACCCATTTGAGATGAGGTTTGCAGCGCAAATCAGCTCAAGTACAGAGTGGTTTATCTTTACCAAGTTTTGCTGATAAAGGTCAATCAGTCTTTGGCGGACATAGTTTAATTTTGGCACGTCGTCTTTTTGCAGACTGGTTGCAAGGCGGTCAGTTATCACATAGACGTCGTCTTTGAATTTCTCTACATCCAAAAAGGTTCATCATTACTCAAACTAGATGGTTTATCAATATGCTTGTGATGAGGGTTTGATAAAATTAGAATTTGGTTAAACCAGATTTACACTGGTTCTCTTACGCTTTTGACTTTGGCAAACGCTGTTGGGTCACCGTTAATTGGGTTTACAGTCACCTTGACAGTGTCCTTTGCGCTGCGGCCAGTTCCGTCGCTGACGATTAGCTCAAATGTCAATGTCTTTGTTTCGCCATTGTCTACATCAGGTGCCTCAAATGATGGCTTTGCAAGGCTAGATGATGAGAGCACTACTGTTTCGCCAGACAATTGGTTCCAAGTGTACGTCAGGCTGTGCTTTAGTGGATCCTTTCCAGAGCCAAATAGCGTCACAACTGAGCGCTCATTTACGTTTTGATCTTTGCCAGCATATGCAGTTACTGCCTTGGTGGCAATGCCCTTTACTACAACATCAACTGTGTCAGGTGCACTGTCAATGGTTCCATCGTTAGCGATTAATTGGAATGTCAGTGTAGCGTCAAGGTCAGTCTTTGGTGCTACAAACGTGATGCCCGGCTCGGTAGTCGATGATAGGTCTACTGTCGGACCTGCGATTTGACTCCATACAAATGTTAATGATTCTCCGTCTTCATCAGTTGCAGAACCAGTAAGCATTACGGTTGCATCAACATCTACAGTTTGATCAGCGCCTGCATCAGCCACAGGTGCGGCATTGACTGGAAGTACGAATACTTTGGTGGTGTCCTTTGCTGGGCGGCCATTCTCGTCAGCTGCCCTTAGCTCAAATACCAACACCTTGACTTTGCCATTGGCAACGATTGGTGCTGTGAATGATGGTTGTGCTGAATCAGTAGATGATAGTTCTACTTCTTCACCGCCAACTTGTTTCCAAGTAAAAGTGATATCTTCACTGTCTGGGTCTTCTGCAGAGCCAGCAAGTGTAACGCTGGTTTGTTCATCTACAGTCTGGTCAAGTCCAGCGTCTGCAGATGGTCTTGCATTATCAGATGTGACAGTCACAGTGACAGTGTCAGTTCCCTGTCCACCGTATGTGTCAGTTGCAGTTAATTCAAATTCTAAAGTTGTAGAGTCGCCGCCAAATACTTCTGGGGCTGTGAACTTTACTTCATATCTGTTTGGAGATACTAGTGTTACATCTTCGCCGCCGATTTGCTTCCAGGTGTACTTTAGTGCATCCCCATCTGGGTCTGAGCCAGAACCTGCAAGTATGACTAGTCTGTTTGACAAGGTATTCTTGTCAGGACCGGCATCTGCTACAGGAACATCGTTAACAGGTCTAACTCTAACAATTACAACATCGGTAGATGATCCTCCACCGTCGCCAACAGCGCAAGTAAATCTAAATGCTGTTGGAACTATCTGTCCATTTGGAATTTCAGGTGCAGTAAATGTTGGGTCTGCACTAGTTGTTGAAGATAGTTGCACAAATGGTCCAAGTGTTTGTGTCCACTTGTAGGAAAATTCTCTATCTAGTTTATCAGTACATGAGCCATCCAGTTGTACGTTTGTTCCTTCGTCAACAGTTTGGTCGTCACCTGCACGGGCAGAAATCAACGTGGTCTTTGCTGCGTTGACTTTGATTACAACGCTATCACGTGCCAATCCACCATAACCGTCAGTTACAGTAAGTTGGAACCTCAATACGCCAGAACTTCTTGGCATAGTCGAGGTGTCAAATGAAGCGTTTTGGTCATTTACATCGGATAGTTCTACTACAGGTCCGTCAATTTGTGACCAGTGATACGATAGTGCGTCGCCGTCTGGGTCTGAGCCATCACCTTGCAGGGTCACTTCGTCGTTTTTGTTTACTGTTTGGTCACTGCCTGCATCTGCAGTTGGTGGCTGGTTTCTTGACATGACGGTAACTTTGATGGTGTCTTTGTCAGTTGCGCCATAAGGGTCAGTAACGGTTAATTCAAAAGTTAAAATTTTCACAAGGCCATTTTCAACGTCAGGAGCAGTAAAGGTTGGCTCTGCGACGGTGTTTGATGACAGTACGACTGCTTCGCCGCCCACTTGTTTCCACATGATGGACAACGAGTCATTGTCTGGGTCAATTCCGGATCCAGATAAGGTTACAAAGGATCCTGCTTTTACAATGTTTTGAGGCGGAGCTGCGGCACTAGCAATTTGAGTGAAGGCTGGTGAGCCAACCATGCTGACAACTAGCAGGGTCATCAAAACTGTGTAAAATTTTAATTGCAACATTTTTATCGTAAAAATTACGATGATTAAAAGCTTTCGTTCAATTGTATACAATTTTGGGATCAACATTTTGTTTTATCGATCTTTTTTGCGTTTTGAGATCAAAAGTCGGACTTTGGATCGTTTTTTGAAACAAGATGTTTTTTGAAAAACATGACAAAGTCATGGAAACCAAAACAGTCTGGATATAACTTGAATTGCTAAAAAATAACTGATTTGCAACTGTTGTGATTTTGATATTTGAGCTTAACAGATATGAGTTAAAGCCACATTGTTGAGACAAACAGCAACCATTGCAGTCATGTTCTTTGCAGCATTTTGCATGCTAGCATCACATGCGTCTGCTGCCCCGTTTGATTTTCTCATAAATGTCAAACTGGAGCAAAACCAAATTGAGCTAGGTCAAAAGCCAGTAGTCTTTGGCACACTCACCGACAACGTGATGAGGCCAGTGCCTGACGTAGAGGTAAGAATCACGTTTGGTGCAAATTCTGCCACAGTCATCACAGATTCAGACGGCAGGTTCAGGCAAGAGTTCTCGGAGCAAACCGTTCCCGGGATATTCACGGTAAACGTCTTTGCAAAGCAGGACGAGGAGAAAGGATTTGGCAAGGCCACGCTGAGGATATCAAAAGAATTAACAACGTTTAGTGATTTGTATTATAATTCAAAACTGTCCGACTTTGCTGATCAGAAAAAATCAGACCCATACGAATCGCTAAAGATCAAAAACTATGAGAGATTCCTAAAGGAGAAAAACAAGATATTCCAAAAGCACCTGGACATAGAGGCAGAAAAGGCATCGCTGCAAGAAAAAAAAGACACTGCAAACCAGATGCTAAACCAGACAATAACGGAACTAATGCCAGGACCTGGAACTCTTTCAGGTTACAAGTATGAGAAGTATTTCTCAGAGCTAAACCCCAGCATACGAGACGACGTTGCAAACCAGATGAACTATACCAACAAAATAATCGCAGATGCAAGACTTGCCATGAAGAAAGTTTTAGACGATGGCGGCACCCAGGGTGAGGCCAGAAAGGCATACTTGGAAAAACTCTCGACTAAAAGAGACAGCATGGAAAAAATCGCAGATCTAAACGGGACTGAGAATCACTCCAAGCCAAAGAAGCACGAGGAAAAAGTCAGCAGCAACAAGGTAAAGGGCCTCACGGTCAAGAAACTGTACAAGTAGAAATTTTGCAAAGTCGACCAAAAATCCCAAGTTCCAAATTGGAACTGCCAAATCCGATCAAGTTCCGTGAAGGATATAATCGAAGGTAAAGAAACTGGCGCATGAGGGAAACAAGCATCTATCTTGGCAGGGGAATCATCAAGAACCTTTCTTCGATACTAGTTGACGACGAGGGAGTTTCGCTTGAGAGCATCTGGCAAACAATTGAGGACTTTGGGATAAACAAGGAGGACTTGAAGAAACTAAGTCCCACCTACAAGGATCTCTACGAGATTTACTCGGCAATCAGAGCGTATCGGGTGAGTGTCAAATACCTAAAGGAACTCAAAAACAAGTTCTGAGCGCAAGTTCGATTCTGGAGTGATATGAGTGAATTTTGGAGATCTTAGGGAAAAATGCATCCTAGTTGGAGTGTCTGCTGGAATATTTCTTCCATTTAGGCTACTTGCAGGCCAGTACTTTGCAGAGCACTGGCTAGGCAACCTCGGGTTTGCCACAGCGGTGTCGATTCTGATGATATACTTGGCAAAGAAAAACAAGCTTGGCAGATTTGGCGAGATTTTGAACAATCAGGTAAGAAAGGCAGTGTGGGGCAAATCGGCACGCTTGATCATTTTGGTTCTGCTAGGGTTTATGGTTTATTTTGGAACGGTAATAGTGCTTGTAAACCAGGGAAATACGGCATATGCAGATGACAAGGAGGCGTTATTCCAAAACATATTTGCTGCAGAGTCGGCCAGCTCCAAACTCAAGATTAATGGGCCGGGCATAACAGATGGCGAGTTTGTAGGGTTTGCCCAAATCAGATACATGGTGTATGTTTTTTCAGTATCGTTTGCCATACTAAATGACCTAACTGGAGACTTGCTTGCAAGCATGCATTTGATCTTGTTCATGGAGCAAGTCGAGATGGTCGGTCTTTTTTGGCTCTACAGAAAAATGTTCAGGCCCATCAATTTGGCATAACGTTACTGATGTATCCTAGTTTGTTTGTTTTGAACAGACAAATTTAGAATACCATACGATGAGACTTTGACTTTGAGTCCACTTGTTCAAAGATAGTACGCTAGTTGGTTTTTTCATAATAGGGCTGTTAGTGTTTTCCTATCAACAGGTAGCCTTTGGACAAATGGGCAAAAACTTGGAAGTAAAAATCCTAAGCGGTTCGGCAGATAAAGAGGTGAAAAACGCGTTCTACCCAGACATTCTTCCAATTGAGCCAGGAGACACCATAACGTGGATAAACGAAGACTCCCAGGCCCATAGCGTTGCAAGCGGGCTTCCAAAAGCCCCAGAGTACTCGGGACTGTTTTTTAAAACCGGAAGCATCGATGCCCAAAAGTCAGCCTCTGCGCAGATAACAGATTTGGAGGGACACTTTGCGTTTTATTATTTCTGTGAAATCCACCCATGGATGACTGGAAAAATAGTCATAGCCACCGCCCCAGAATCGCAGCCAGAGACGGCACTCCCAATTGCCACAGACCAGGCAGCATATCATGTGGGACAAAATGTCCCAGTCACAGGAAAGGTTGCAGACGACTATGCAAAAATAGAATACCAGATTCTAATTTACGATCAATCCAAGCTGGTTGATTCAGTAGAAGGGCACTTTAATGACGATGCTACACTTGACGAAACAATACGCACTGACAGGTTAACAGGTGCAAAATACACACTCAAGCTAGTTTATGGCCTTCCAACGCAAATAGCCAGCACGAGCTTTGATTTGAAAAATACGCCAGAATACAAAATTCCAGACTGGATAAAGGGAGAGGCAAAACTGTGGTCAAGCAATACCATTTCTGACGGAGCATTCATCGAGACAATACAATACCTCTCAAAAGAAAACATCATCAGTTCCCACACGCAGATTGGCCAATCAAAAACCATTCCAAGCTGGGTAAAGACAAGCGCGTCATGGTGGACAGACGGCTTGATTTCAGATTCAGAATTTGCCAGTGCTTTAGAGTATTTGGTAAATGCAAAAATCATACAGATTTAGCGGATTATTTTTTTGATTCCAGGTATATCTTGACTGCCTCCAGATGGGAGCAGTTGGCCTTGAGTCCCTTGCCGTGGTGAAACTTGTAGAAATTTTTGAATCCAAGGCAGTCGCACGAGTCAGACGTAACCATGTAGGATTTGCTCGGATCAGATGAGGACCTTACCTGATACAGGTCATCGTCGATCTGCATCACGTTGCCTTCCTCAACAAGCTTTTTTGCTTTTTTTATCGTACCTGCACTCAATCACATATGATACTGGGCTGCCCATTAGAATAGATTATGATTTTTGCATTTGTTGAAAAAATTTATTCACACAAGACATAAGGCATATCAATGGACTTTTGATTGGAATACCAATTGGAGCGAAAATTCAACCAGACTCCGGGAGACACAAATATCGCAATACTGGGATATCTAACAAAGGTTGGAACCTGGATGAACTTGAGGCAGATAACTACAGGTACCCCCGGCTCTGATCTTAACAGGGACAGATTGAGGTCAATTTTGGAAAGTTTTAACAAAAAAGGCTTTGTCGAGATCAGGGAGAGCCAGAATCCAAAGGCAAAATTCGAGTACAGGGTAACTGAGAAAGGAAAGGCGTCTTTTCTAAAATGCGTAAACTTTGAGCCGGATGTAAGATACATTTTGGGACTAAGAGACTTTAAGGATAATTCGCTCTAGTTTATCCACAGCATAGAATAGCCTTGTTCTTCTTCAAAAATCAAATCCATGTCAAATTTTAGTCCCAGCTTTTGCATCAGCGATGACAGCTGGTTTGACTGCAATTCCTCGTCATAGTTTTTTGCAACACATAAAACGCGGAATATTCTCTTGTTGGACTTTGAAAGGGTTTGGGCAAACTGCTCTATTGCCTTAATTGACGCATCGTCGAAAAACTTGACGATAAAATCTCCTTTCTTTGTAGCCACGATAATGTCCACTGTTTCATTTCCTATGGTTTGGTTTGTCTTGTATGGCAGCTTTTTGCCTTCTGATTTATCGCGTCCAAGCAGAGAGTGCAATTCAGGAAATACGAGACTGGAGTGGTTTAGGATTTTTTCTATTCTTGTTGTTCCCTCAGGTATTGACGTCTCAAAGTTTACAAGATAGGACTGTCGTATCAGCTGGTTTTCGATTGTCTTTAGCTCCTTTTTGTACGCCTGCCCCCTATACGTAATCCACAAAAACAAAAAAGACAGCAGCCCGATGACAAGCCCGTTGCTTGCCATCAGCCAAATTTGCGTCGAATAAAGAGCGACTATGCTTTCGCTTGAGAAAACCTGCTCACCATTTGGAACAAAAGACAGCGCCACATCCCCGGTCTTCTCATCATGGATTTCTGTGATGCGGCCGTGCTTGCTTATTTCCTGTTGAAAGTAATACTGAGACATGGAAATGATCACAGACAAAGACAGTAGTCCAATTATCACCATCACAAGTGTGACCCGGTGCCAGACGCTTAGGTTTTCAATTGCAACGTCTAGTCTTTCTGCAAGAGACAGCTTGTCGTTTTCAGACACACAGATGAGCGCTTTTTGTAAATATTTAATCAATTGTTACAATTTGTAACATGATACAGTTGTTGCAAAATCGCTTTTATACCCACGGCTAATCTATACTATGGAAATTGGAAAAGCACAAACCGTGGTTTTAGACTCTAATGTATTTATCAAAGAAATTCAAGAGGGCCGAGTTCTAAGACCCATTGCGAAAAAAATGAAAAAACAGTCCTCAAAACTAGTCATGCCAGAAACAGTACTAGGAGAGGTTGCAAAAATCACAGGCTCCGATCCAATCACAACTATGACACACGTCTACCAGTACTGCAAACAGCCAATAATGATCGACAGGACAGACGAAATAGTTACAGAGTCAAACAAGATAGCGCAAAAATATTACGAGTGCCATGTTCCAGACAATTTTATTTTGGCGACGGCAAAACTGACAGGTTCCACTCTTGTTAGTTTCGACAGGGACCTGCTGCAGACTGCAAAGATGGAAGGCGTCCAGGCATTCTTACCAAGAAACTACATCAGGTGGGGTTAGACAATGCCTGCGCTAAATGTCCTGGTACTAGAAGACAATCCACGAATTACAAAACTATACGAAAAAATTTTCTCATCAGTTGGATTTGGTGCAGACTTTGCATCTGACAAGGATTCATGCGTCGATAAATTTTCAAACAACGACAAAAGATACGACTATGTGATTCTTGAAAAATCCACCAAGTTCGACGAGCGCGTCAATCTTGAGGACAAAATTTTATCAGTCAACCCGCAACAAAAGATATTCTTCTTATCCCCGTATTTGCCTGCAAGGGATTCTGAGTTTGACAGCATTAGCGAGACGATGAGCCTGATTGACAAACCGTTTGCGATGGTAAGCCTCCTTTCATACCTGGAGATAAACACGCCAACAATTTCACAATAGACATTTTAAGCTAATTTTGTAAAACTGGTCAATGGGACTCAGGCGGTATTTGGCCACTCGCGGAATCATATTGTTCTGTGTTTTAATGACGACGCTTTTGCTGACAATAGCGCTTGTCGGCTCCAACATGGACATCATACTAAAGAAAGGAGTGTCAATTCAGATCAGGTCAGAGATTGCAGAAGACAGGTCCCTTATGGGTAGCTTCAAAGACACAAAGGAGCTGGACCAGTTCATACAAAACCGCATTGACGATAGGATCAGAGCACTTGGGCTTGATTCTCCGTGGTATTCGCCAAATAGAATTGCGCTTTCCATGTACAAGATAATCACACTTGATTTTGGGCATGCGACGTTTTTGTCAAGTGATTCCGGATCCTCGCGCGTATCAGACATCATTTTGGAAAAACTGCCAAGGACTGTCTTGCTGTTTACCACTGCCACCATAATCATATCGCTAATCGGAATATTTCTTGGGGCACTGGCTGGAAGCAAGACTGGGTCAAAAATCGACAAGGCGACGTCTGCGTTTGCAGTGATTAGCGGAAGTTTTCCAGTGTGGTGGATCGGAATGCTGATGATTTTCGTTTTTTCGTTTACGCTTCATTTGTTTCCTGCAAGGGCAACGCCGCTTATTTCGCCAAGCGACCCAGCATACATACCTGCACTGCTATACCACATGACCCTCCCGTTGATCACCATAATCCTAATTGGATTTGGAACGTGGGCGTACCTGGTTCGCAACTTTATGGTAAACGTAATGCGGGAAGACTTTGTTACAGTAAAAAGGACAATCGGAATATCGCAGAGAAAAATCGTCTTTCAAAGTGCGCTCAAAAATGTCGCGCCTCCCATAATCACAGTGCTTGCACTGAGCCTTTCAGGATCACTTGGCGGGGCAATCATTACAGAGGCAGTGTTTGACTGGCCAGGCATGGGCAGACTGTACTTTGAGGCAATAAGCGTAATGGATTTGCCAGTCATAATTGGCGCAACGTATGTCCTGACGGCGTTTTTCCTAGTCAGCGTGTTTGTATCAGACTTGTTGTATGGATACTTGGATCCTAGGATAAAGACGGTGTAAACGGATTGCTCGATGATCTTGGCATTGTTTTGAAAAGCAAAGTAGGCATAGCTGGGGTTGGCATCTTGCTGTGTCTGGTTTTGGTATCTGCGTTTACAATAGCTTTCATCCCACTTGACACATACAAGCAGTGGAACAACCCAAACAGCTGGACGGCATTTCCAAAGTCCGCACTCCCGTCATGGGTAAACGTTTTCCTTGTGAAAAAAATCCCAGAACACCAATTGCTGGAGAACACGCGTACCGCGATACAAACGGGAGACGATACGAGAAAAATAATACAGAGTTTTGAGACGGATTATTTTTCTGATTATTTCCCAAGTGATTTCATCTACCAGTATAGCGCCAAATACCGGGGAACACCGGTCTTGGAGTTTGATGTGACAAGGCCGGACGGGATAACTCTGCACCTACTATCGTATTCGCTGCCGGACTTGAAATCCAGGACTGTGTTTTCAGACAAGGTTT
>CAZCWI010000002.1:0-36589 GCA_964502325.1 uncultured Candidatus Nitrosotenuis sp.
GATTACAATGGAGCTGACGTTGCACCGTTTGTCGGCATCAACACATTCTTGCACTTGCCTTGGATACGATCACATAAAGAACTAATTGATGCAAAGCCCGATGTAGCTATTATAGGCGAACCTTTTGATTTTGGAACCACGATTCGTCCTGGCGCACGCTACGGTCCACGTGCCATTCGTGCAGCGTCTACAATCCCATCGCCGCCATACGAGCGATTCAATATTGAGACAGGGGCAGACCCGTTTGGAACTTTTAGAACCGTTGATTATGGCGACGTACAAGTTTCGCCAGGCGATGTAATAGAATCGCACAAACGAATGACGGCAAAAGTCAAGGAGGTCCTTGACGCGCAAGGAATCCCGGTCATGCTGGGAGGGGATCATTCAATTACATTTGCAAACGTTCGCGCATTTGCTAAAAAATACAAAAATATTGGCATGATTCATTTTGACACTCACGCTGATTGCGCACCACAAGGCCTTACGGGCTACAAATACGACCACGGCGCGCATATTAGAAGAATAATGGAAATGGGCTGCCTGAAAGGGAAAAATTACACTTTGGTAGGGCCTAGAGGATATTGGCCGGGACGCGATCTGTACAAGTGGATGGCAGACCAAGATTTTCAATGGTTTACGATGCTAGATGTTGAAGAATTGGGAATTGACATGATTGCCAAGGAAGTAGCGGATAGGGCAAATGATGGAACCGATGCAGTTTACCTTAGTTGGGATATCGACTCTTTTGATCCTTCTTATGCACCGGGTACCGGAGAGCCAGAACCAAACGGTCTTACCTCAAGGGAAGGGATGAGAATGGTGAGATTGTTATCAAAATCGTTTGATCCTAATAGATTTGCAATGGATCTTGTGGAGGTAGCTCCTGCTTACGATGTGAGCGATAGCAGTTCGTACAATGGAGGCATAACATCTGGACTTGGACAAAGACTCATCGTAGAGCTATTGGCCGGCTTGTCGCTTACAAAGAGAGGCTTGCAAGATGGTGATCCCGTACGACCACACAATTACCGTGGAACTGGAAACACATACCACTTTAGTAAGGGTCCGCGCGCACAAATTCCAAAGCGAGATTGATCCACATAAAAATAACTGTAAAAGGAGAGCCGGACGTTTTGCCTTTTACACAAGTCTATCAGTTTTCTAACAAAACAGATGAAGAAATTTTCACCAACTCGGCGACTATGATAAAAGACAGACTGGACAAAAATCTTAAAATCAATATCAACGAAGTCATCACCATTTATTCTGCGTTTATCGTTTCTGAACTTCGTAATGACAAACCAACTGAGCAAATTCAAAAAAACGCATCTTGCCTGCTAAACCCAGAACAGGTGATGATTGGAGTTCCAGAAACCCTGAGAACTGTATCTTTTGAGGTCGCCCTTGATGATATTCCAACGAAGATTATCGTTTTGAACACCCCGATCCGGGTCTCAGACTATATCCTAAAATCCACTTGAATTAAAGGCCAAAAGATATGATAGATGAATTAATCAAACAACTTCCAACGGCGACCCCCTTCTTTGTCCTTGTTGCCGGATTTGTGATTGGCCTTTTTCACGCCTTTGAGCCTGATCATGTTGTTGCCGTAGCTACGCAAAATTCAAAATCGTCACAAAAAACCTCCCTGTCGTTTTTTAAACGGATTGGCTCAGGCGCCATCAAAAGCTCAATCCTCGGCGCGCTATGGGGAGCTGGACACACATCCTCTCTGGTCCTTGTAAGTTTGTTAATTTTTGTATTCTCGATGAACATTCCAAATGAAATGTTTGGCAATTTTGAATTTGGCGTGGGCATAATGCTTGTAGTTCTTGGATTATTCACATATCTTAACAGAAAGTTATTTGGACAAAAACACGTTCACACTCATACTCATGACGGCATAGTTCACACACACCCGCACACACATGATAAGGCACACAGCCATGGGCACAGATCATATATCATTGGCTGCATTCATGGGCTGGCAGGAAGTGGAAGCCTGGTGGTCTTGGCACTTTCAACGCTGCATGATCTCGAAACTATTTTGTCATTTATTCTAGTTTTTGGAATAGGCTCAATTGTCGGGATGATGCTGGTAAGCAGTGCTATCGGATTGCCGTTTTCACTTGCACTTCATTCAGAACGGATCAGCAAGATTTTGCGCTATTTAGTCGGCTCAATAAGCATCGTAGTGGGCATTGACATTATGTACGGCATTGTAACAAGCGGAAATTTTCTTGGATTGGGTATTAACTGAGTAAGTTCATTTTTGCGCAGATTGCTTGACAGTTGTTAAAATCCAGCTTTAAGATATTCTTGAGAAACGGCAGCTAAAACTGGATAAAAAATGCCATTCCATATGGGTGTTGAGGCAAGAACATTCGCCAAAATTGCTGGCAAACTGGAAAAAAGTAAATAAGCTATGAGAAGAGGTCTTTTCTAAATGGAATCAACTTCGGCGGTTTTGTCAGGCGTCTCAATTGTCAACATGATAGTGCTTGGCATTTTGATGTACATGTTTGGCAAGATGTATGTCAGAACAAGGGCACAGATGCCATTAGGGATGATTGTGTTTTCCGTCATGCTGTTTTTACACAACATCATAGGGGCATACGCGTATTTTTCAATGGATGCCCTGTTCTCACAGGAGATATTTCCGTATCTGCTTGGAGTGCACATAGCAGAGCTTGCTGGAATTCTAATCTTTCTGAAAATTACAATGGACTAGGTTTATCTGTTATATTATTTTGAAAAATTCATGAAGCAAAGCTACCGAGAATACATAAAGCTGAACAAACATTTGCTTTTAGCAATTGTCATCGCAGTGGTGTTTTCTGCAATCGCAGCTCAGCTTTTGGCAGATCAAGAATATTATCTAAACACCAGTTATACTCTGTTGGTAGATTTTGCTGTTTTTTATTCCGCGTTTGGCGCGTTGTTTTACGTTGATAATAGAAAAAAATACCGGACCGATCTTGGCAAGATTGATTCGCAGCGCCTGCAAAAGGATCTCATAAAGATAGTAACATCCATTGGAGCCGGCGAAATAGTATACGTGGTTTTACGATGGTACGTGCAATACTATCTTCTTACGATTGACTATGAACCGTATGCAGCATCAATAATCACGCACTTGACGTTGGTAGTCGTCTATCTAGCTATTGTTAATCTAGGGGTCAAGCTTACAAAGTTATACAAAGATGGCACTTAGCATTTACGTTGACGGCTCTGGAGGGGAAAACTCCGGGTATGGGTACTTTGTAAAGGAAACAGGGGAGTCGTTTTATGAAAAAAAACAAGGGATAACAAACAATCAGGCAGAATACCTTGGAATTATTTCCGTTTTGAAAAAGTTCGCTCAATCAAATGATGAAGTTACTGTCTACTCTGATTCAAAAAATACCGTGTCTCAGCTAAACCACGAGTTTGCAATAAACAGCGAACCGTTACGCGAACTTGCAAGAGAAGCTTGGGCCCTTATGGGAACGATTCCAAATCTGAAAATAGTGTGGATCCCCCGTGCACAAAACTTGGCCGGAAAAATGCTTGGAAGTTAGCGATCAAAGCTCCTTTGAATAGCTTTATTATGGAAAATAATACGCCACATCTGATATGGGAGAGTCAGTTTTTCTTTCACCAAAATCTATTGCAATAATCGGCGCGTCTGACAAGGAAGGAAGCGTAGGGCGCGCAATCACATCGAATATCATGAAGGGCTACAAGGGAAAAATTTTCCCGATCAGTCCTACCCGTGACAGAGTGTTTGACAAGCCTGCGTTCAAAACCGTGCTTGATGTAAAGGAGCCAATCGACCTTGCAGTGGTTGTCACAAAAAACGACATTGTTCCGGCAGTACTGGAGGAGTGCGGCAAGAAGAAAATCAAAGGAGTAATTGTGATCACTGCGGGATTCAAGGAGGTAAACGAGGAGGGACGCCAGCTTGAACAAAAACTAAAAGACATTGTCAAAAAATACGGAATCAAACTAATCGGGCCAAACTGCCTCGGGGTGATGAACCTTGATCCAAAAACAATGATGAACTCCACGTTTCTCAAAGTAACTCCGAAATCCGGACAAATTGCACTTGTATCGCAAAGCGGAGCAATATGCGCAGCGCTTGTAGAGGATGCAAGCGCACAGGGCATTGGATTTTCAGCAGTAATCAGCCTTGGAAACAAGGCAGAGATGAGCGAAGTCGACGTTCTCAAAATACTTGCCGAGCACAAGCAAACCAAAGTGATTGTGATGTACTTGGAAGATATGGGAGACGGCCAAGAGTTCCTTAAAATTTGCAAGCAGATAACAAAGAAACTCAAAAAGCCAGTGCTTGTGTTAAAGTCAGGACGAAGTCCAGAGGGTGCAAAGGCTGCGATGTCGCACACTGGCGCACTGATGGGCTCTGACGAAATTTATGATGCCGTGCTGCACCAGGCTGGTGCAATTAGGGTGGACACCATGGAAGAATTATTTGACTATGCCACCGCATTTTCAAAACAACCGCTTCCTGCAAAAGGCGATCTAGTTATAGTGTCAAACGCGGGCGGACCTGCAATCATTTCAACTGACGCTTGCTCCAAGATGGGAATAAAGATGGCAAGCATTGAGGACATCCGGCCAAAGATAAATGCCGTCATCCCTCCGTGGGGAAGCTCAAGAAACCCAGTCGACATAGTAGGCGACGCTGATTACAACCGATTCAACAATGTATTGGAAAACGTACTTGGACACAAAAACGTCGGCTCTGTCATTGTAATGTGCACCCCGTCTGCCACTCTGGACTATGACAAGCTTGCCGAAGTAACAGTAAAAATGTCAAAAAAATACAAAAAAACAATGCTTGCCAGCCTGATGGGGCTAGACGAGGGAATCAAAAACAGGGAAATCTTGGCAGCCGGTGACGTTCCATACTATACCTATGCGGAGGGAGCGATTCGAGCATTGCGTGCGTTGTTGAAATTTACTGCCTGGCAACAATCCACAGAAGGGACAATTACAAAATTCAAATCAGACAAAGCAAAAGTAAAGAAGGTTTTTGATGCGGTCAAAAAACAAGGCAGGACCAATCTGCTAGAAGAGGAGGGGCAAGAGGTCTTGCGCGCATATGGGTTTCCGCTACCTCAAAGCATACTTGCAAAAACAGAAGACGAGGCAGTAAAGGCGGCAAAGAAAATCGGATTTCCAGTAGTGATGAAGATTGCATCCCCTCAGATAATTCACAAATCCGATGCAGGCGGAGTAAAGGTAGGCATGTCAAATGAAAAAGATGTGCGTGATGCGTTTAACACCATAATCAAAAACGCCAAAAAATACAACCAAAAGGCCACAATCAAAGGAATTCTAATCCAAGAGATGGTAAAGGGCGGCAAGGAATTAATCATTGGCTCAAAACTGGAGCCTGGGTTTGGACCTGTCATAATGCTTGGAATGGGCGGAATCTACGTTGAAGTACTAAAGGATGTCACATTCAGATTGGCTCCGGTGACAAACAAGGAAGCAGACGACATGATAAACTCGATCAAGACAAAGAAACTACTAGAGGGTGTGAGGGGAGAAAAACCATCTGATCTGAAAAAACTCTCAGAACTGATTCAGAAACTTTCCGCACTTGTGACTGACTTTAAGGAAATAAAAGAGCTTGACATGAACCCAGTACTTGTAATGGAACAAGGCAAGGGCTGCAAGATACTTGATATTCGAATAGGGCTCTAGAATACTGCAAGAACCACAGCTAATGCCGATGCGGCAATAACAAATCCGTAGAACCCAAATCTGTGCCTTGGGAGATTGTTGTTCTTTGCTTGCGCACGCTGAATAATTTTTTGAATCATTTCTGGTCTCCCTATGATCCTAAGGCCATTGCCTCTAGCTTGGTTTGGTGTATGTGGTATTGTGGTTCTGTGACAAAATTACATTTGCGACAGATGAACTGCTCAAAATCCCTGCCGCATCCATTGCATGATTCTACCTGTTCGTATTTTCTCATCTCGTCGCCGCATTTTCTACACAAGTCAATTCGCATTTTTCTTCATTACTTGTTGGGAGCCAGGCGATATTAGCTAGATTCAACAACTTAGCTGATTAATCATAATGCCAGCTTACAACACTCTATGAGATCCCTAGCATAACATCGATTATGGAACAAACACCAAAGTCAACCCATTGGGACTATGAGGTTTGCGCTCCATTCAAAAAGGTCATTGCCTGGGACGTTCTTTTCTTTGTTCTTGGCATTGGTGTGGGCGCAGGAATCGGGGCATTCCTAGCCACTGCATAGGAATGCTTTAATTTTTTTTAAACATGGGAAATAAGATGGGACAAAAAAGCGCACTTGGGCAAGTATTTGATTTTTCACTGCTCTGCATGGCGTCTGTGTATTTTATTGGGTTTTTGTCGTTCCATCCGCAATCTCTTTTCTTGGCAGATCCTCTGCTTGAGATTCCGCACGAATACGAGATTTATTTTGAAGTTCTGCTTTGGGCGATATTTGGCCTGCTGATAGTTGATCTTTATTTCAAGTACCGCGAAATAGACAACTGGAAAATATTTCTGAAAAAACACTGGCACGACATCGTAATGCTTGCGCTGATTCCGTTTCTTACCCTGTTCAAAATTGTAAAGGTATCTGTGAGCTTAGTCAAGACACTAAAGGCATCAAAGTCTGGATTCAAAGTATTTCAAAAGGCAAAAAAGGCCTCAAAGCATTTGAAATCAGAATAACGCAGACATACGAAAATCAGTTCAGGCGCTCATAAAAAATCAAACTTACTTTGATTTTGACCACTTCTTCATCCACTGCAAAAGATTGATCATGGATTCGACAAGCTCCTGCCCTTTGCTAGTCAACTTGTATTCTACTCGCGGGGGAATTTCATTAAACGACTGTCTCTCCAAGATCCCGCTCTTCTCAAGTTCTTTTAATCTGGTGGACAGGGTCCTGCTGCTGATTCCTTTCAGGGCTTGCCTGAACTGCTTGTATCTCACTGGCTCTGTGGTGCAACAAAGCGGGATTAGGATCTCTAGCGTGCCACGCTTTGTTATGATCCTTCTAAGCTTGGCAGTCTCACTCATCAATGATGACGCGTCGTAGCCTTCAAAACCGCAGGCATTCTGTATTATTGGTAATGGTTTTCTTTTAGTTTCCATTTTTGCACTAACTGCAATAGTTTGTCCTTGACAACTTAAATGGTTTACTAGGTAAACCGTAACATGACTGTAGAAATTAAAAAGGAAATAAAACAAAGATACGGCAAGATAGCATTATCTGGAAATTCTGATTGTTGTTGCATGCCTGGTGAATGTGGCACCGATGCCTCGCCAATCAAAGCTGCCGGCTTGATTGGATACGATGCAAAAGATCTAGAGTCAATTCCGCAATCTTCAATTCTTGGAGTCGGATGCGGCGCACCAATAAGACTGGCCGACCTCAAGGAGGGCGAGGTGGTAGTAGATGTCGGCTCAGGTGCAGGCATTGACGCGTTTTTGGCAGCAAACATAGTTGGAAAATCAGGAAGAGTAATCGGCATTGACATGACTGACGAAATGCTAGAAAAGGCACGAAAAAATGCCGTGGATGGAAAGTATGATAATGTTGAATTTAAAAAAGGCGATGTAGAGGACAACATTCCACTGTCTGATCATTCAGCAGACGCTGTCATTAGCAACTGTGTGATTAATCTGACAATAGACAAAACCAGGGCGTTCAAGGAGATTCACAGAGTTTTGAAAAAGGGCGGCAGGATGGTAATATCGGATCTCATCACCAGTAAGGAACTGCAAATGCACGAAACAAACTCTGAGCAGTGGTGTGCCTGCATCGATGGAGCCCTTACAAAAGAAAATTATCTTGATGCGATAAACAAGGCAGGATTCAAAGACATCAGCGTCTTAGATGAGAGAATATACATGGAAGATGATGCCGACAGGAAAATTACAAGCCTTGTTATCAAAGCAATCAAAGAGTAACAATTTCACGTGAACCAAATGCCGAAAAAAATCCTCTTCGTATGTGTGGAAAACGCCGGCCGAAGCCAGATGGCAGAGGGTTTTTTCCGAAAATATGCGCCTAGCGGATACGAGCCACAAAGTGCGGGCACAAAACCAATTGGCACGATAAATCCGCTTGCAATAGAGGTTATGAAGGAAGTTGGGATTGACATTTCCAGCCAGCAGCCAAAGATAATCTCCGATTCCATGATCCAGCAGTCATCTAGAATAGTAAACATGGGGTGCATGGACAAAGAATCATGTCCTGCCGTATTTGTTCAAAATGTTTTGGACTGGGCAATTCCGGACCCGAAAGGAAAACCGCTTGATGACGTGCGAAAGATTAGAGATATGATAGAGATAATGGTGCTAGAGTTTTGCAAAACGCTGGCATGAGGAAATTAAATGTAAATCAAAAGATCTTTTTTGCCGAACTTGTTGGAACTTTTGTAGTTGTAGTTTGCGCCACAGGATCTGTTGTTCTTAATGCAAAGTATGCAGGTGCAATAGGTCTTTGGTTTGAAGCCTTTGCACCTTTCATCGGCGTGGCCTTGATGGTTTATGCCTTTGGCAAGACGTCAATGGCTCACTTTAACCCTGCAGTAACCGTCTCGTATTTTATTTCAAAATATATCACAAAAAAACAACTGTTGATTTATTTTGCAGCGGAAGCGATTGGCGCCATTTTAGCAACACTGTTTGTAAAAAACGTGATTGGCACTGAAGGCAATCTTGGAGTAAATGCGCCAAATCATTCCTTTCCAATATGGATGATCTTTGGGGTGGAGTCTTTGGCAAGTTTTCTTTTGATGGCCGTGATCATGTGCGTTGTTCACACCAAGGGTCTTAGAGGATTTAGTGGAGTGGCAATCGGTGGCATAATCGGACTTGACATTTTCTTTTTTGCATTTATTTCCGGCGCGTCAATGAATCCAATACGCTCCCTTGCACCTGCACTGTTCTCAGGAATGTTTGGTGATTTGTGGCTATATTGGAGTGCGACATTTGTGGGCACAGCACTTGTCGGTTTTATCTATAGGCGGAAATTTGTTAATCGGTAAGATTCTAAGATTTATGCTACAAAAAAGGCGCTTATCTTTATATCGATGACAAAAACTCAAAGTATCAAATCAATGCAACCAAAAAATAATTTGTCTGTCATGCATGTTGTATCTGTTACGGCATTAGTCATCCACTGTTAATTCTGGGCTGATCAAAAATGGGCATTATCGAGCTAATTCAATCTAATCTGCTAACTCCCGTGGTACTATTTTTTATTTTTGGAATTGTCGCAGCAAGAATCAAGTCCGATCTAAAAATTCCAGAAGCGATATCTGAATTTTTGCCAATATACTTGCTAGCTGCCATAGGGCTTCACGGCGGAATAGAGATGAGGACAACAGGATTTGAGAGCATGCTGATCCCAATGCTGGTGGCAATAGCCCTGTCTCTTGTCATGACCCTGAACCACTATCAAATACTGCGCAGGCTTGGCAAATTCAACATTTTTGATTCTTATGCGCTGGCATCCACATATGGGGCTGTGGGTGCGGTGACCTTCTCAGTAGGACTGTCGTTTTTAAAAAATCAGGGAGTCACATCAGAAGGGTTCCTTGCTGCCATACTTGCAGTGTTAGAGCCAGTAAGCTTCGTTTTGGCGATATTTCTTACCAATATGTCGGTATCAAAGATGGTGCAAAAGAAAAAACAGGCATTGCAAAAAGACTTGGGAAGCACTCAAAACGATAACCGGTATGACGAACTTGAAACCGACATAAAGCAAAACAAGTCATTTTATCATGTTTTACGCGAGTCAATCACTGGAAAAGCAATTGTGATTTTGCTTGGAAGCATAATGATTGGCTATGTTATTGGAAAGGAAGGATTTCAACCAATAAAACTACTCTTTGAGGATCTTTTTGCTGGAGCCATTGTGATATTCCTAATAGAGATGGGAATAATTGCAGGAAAAAGGCTTGATGATATCAAAAATGTTGGACCTTTTCTGGTGGGATTTTCAATTGTTATTCCTACCATAAACGGAATCATCGGCGTAACGGTGTCTACTTTTCTTGGGCTGAGTTTGGGCGGCTCTGTCATGTTTGGATTATTGCTTGCTAGTGCGTCATTTATTGCAGCCCCTGCAGTTCTTAGAACAGCTATACCTCAGGCAAAGCCGAGCTTGTATGTCACATCTGCGCTTGGCATAACGTTTCCATACAACATAATCGTAATGCTGCCTGTCATGTTTACAATTTCTTCATACCTACATAATTTGTAGAATCGATAAGCTTATTCGCACAAATTCTTGGTGATATGTATGAAGTTGTACGAAATCAAACTGCTCACAATTACTTGCGAGACTCTTGCACAAAGAAACGTCTTTGACATTCTTGCAAAGCATCAAGTTTCTGGCTATACTTTTTATGAGGTGGAAGGCAGCGGCTCAAAAAACCTACATGGTAAAGGAATAACCGAAAAAAATGTAAAAATCGAAGTACTCTTGAGCAAAGATAAACTTGAAAGTATCGTAGAAGAGATAATGAGAACCATGTTTTCTGACTTTGCGATAATTCTGTATGTCGGAGATGCCAAAGTAATCCGTTCAGAAAAATTTGCCTGACTCTAAGTATTTCTATAAATTACTAATTGGTCAATTCTCATAACATGGAACGATGCGAGTGGGCAAAAGACGATCTGATGATTCCATACCACGATAGCGAATGGGGCATTCCGGTGCACGATGATCAAAAACTCTTTGAAATGCTAATCCTTGAGGGGGCGCAGGCAGGACTGTCATGGTCTACCATACTAAAAAGAAGGCAAACGTATCGCAAAGCGTTTTCCAATTTTGATCCGCTCAAGGTTTCAAAATACACGCAAAAGGATGTAGACAGACTACTCAAAGATGAAGGAATCATCAGAAACAGGCTGAAAGTTCAGTCTGCAATAAACAATGCAAAACAATTTCTTACAATCCAAAAGGAATTTGGCTCATTTGATGCGTACATTTGGGGTTTTGTCAACAACAAGCCAATTAAAAACAACTACAAAAAATTACACAACATTCCTCCATCCACAGTCTTGTCTGATAAAATCAGCAAAGATCTCAAGAAAAGAGGATTCAACTTTGTTGGCTCGACAATCTGTTATGCGTTTATGCAGGCAGTCGGAATCACAAATGATCACACCACAAGCTGCTTTAGGTATAAATCCAAAAATTAGTTTATCCTAATGTTCTCAAATTAGCCCATTTTATCTGTGATCTCGCCGAGAAATATTGAATATTTATAACAGTTCGAGCAAAGGGTGAATATGCCAATAAGAACTGGGCAGGAATACATCCAAAGCTTAAGGGGCAGAAAACTTACAGTGTATCTTTTTGGGGAACTAGTAAAAGATCCAGTAGATCATCCCATGATCCGTCCTTCAATTAATGCAGTTGCCGAAACATATGATCTGGCAGCAAGGGAAGAGCAACTGGCATCCCCAATGTCGAAGATTTCAGGAAAACATGTAAACAGATTTTTGCATATTGCAGAATCTGCACAGGACTTGGTCTTGCAAAACAAGATGCAAAGAAAACTGGGACAGCTTACAGGAACGTGTTTCCAAAGATGCGTGGGAATGGACGCGATAAACTCACTTCACTCAACCACGTTTGAAATCGATGAAAAACACAATACCACTTATCACAAAAGATTACTTGAATTTATCAAACAAATGCAGGAAGAGAATTTTGTCATAGGCGGCGCGATGACTGATGTCAAAGGGGACAGAGGCAAGGCTCCGCACGAACAAGCAGATCCTGATCTGTTTCTTAGAATAACAAAAAGGACCAAAGACGGCGTTTATGTCAAGGGAGCAAAAGCTCACCAGACAGGCTGCATCAACTCACACTGGATAATTGTAATGCCTACCATGAGGCTGACAGAAAAAGACAAGGACTATGCCATAGTTGGCGCAATTCCGGCAGACGCGCCAGGAATCACCTACATCTATGGACGCCAGTCGTGCGATACAAGAAGCATGGAAGAGGGAGACATTGATGCAGGAAACTCCAAATTTGCAGGACAGGAAGCCCTGATGATTCTTGACGACGTCTTCATTCCAAATGATAAGATCTTCATGGATGGCGAGTACGAATTTGCCGCAATGCTAGTTGAGCGATTCACATGCTATCACAGAAGAAGCTACGTCTGCAAGACGGGGCTTGGCGATGTTTTGATTGGTGCATCTGCTGCAGTTTCCGATTACAACGGCATACCTGACGTTTCTCATATCAAAGACAAGCTTGTCGAGATGACGCACCTAAACGAATCTATCTATGCGGCAGGAATCGCCTCTTCGTATCAAGCACAAGAAATGAAATCAGGTGTATGGCTAAACGACGACATGCTTGCAAACGTATGCAAACACAATGTGACTAGATTCCCATATGAAATCTCTCGTCTTGCACAGGACATAGCTGGCGGACTTGTTGTCACAATGCCATCAGAACAAGACTTTAGGCATCCCGTGGCAGGCCCACTACTCAAAAAATATCTTGCAGGAAGAAAGGGCGTAGACGTTGAAAACAGAATGCGGGTTTTACGATTAATCGAAAACATGACGCTTGGACGAAATGCAGTGGGATACCTGACCGAATCAATGCACGGTGCAGGATCTCCACAGGCACAAAGAATCCAGATTGCGCGACAAATGCAGCTTGGATACAAGAAAAAACTGGCAAAGAACCTTGCAAACGTCAAAGAAAACGCAGATGATACACAAGAGAACTCTGATTACTTTAAGCGAGTATTCAAAATTCCGCAAAAATAATTCCATTTTTTAATTCTGCGCATTTCTACACTCTAAGACCTTAGGCATCTTTTATAGTCATATTATTTGAATTTCCTTAATGCCCTGCTGATGTTATTTTGTATCTGCTTGTTGCCAATTTCAGGCATTATGTGATTGTAGGCAAGTTGTGTGCTGGGAACCGTATCAGCTATTGCCTTTGCAGTCGCATATAGCAAACCAAGAGTGATTTTTCTTATCTTTTTGTCCAGAATCACTCTCATTAGGTATGGAAACACAAGTGCATTGTTGATTTTGTTTTCATACGTGTAGCTTCCAGTGGCAATGATCCTTGCCCCTGATTTCTTTGCAGCCTTTGGGTCGATTTCTGGATCAGGATTTGTAAGTGCAAAAATTATTGGATCTCCGTTCATGCTTTGTATCATTTTGGGCAAAAGAAGTCCCTTGATCCCGGAAACTCCGATGAAGACATCTGCGTTTTTTATAATATCGCCAAGCGTTCCTTTTTGTTTTTTCGGGTTTGTGATTTCGGCGATTTCCTTTTTGTATTTGTTCATGTTTCCTGTTCGTCCTTTGTAAATTGCACCGTGAGAGTCTGCCACAATCAAATTGCGGCATCCTGCAAATCTTAACAGCTTGCAGATTCCATAGCCTGCAGAACCAGCTCCTACCAGTATTATTTTAGATGACAGCGGTTTTTTGACGAGCTTGAGTGAATTAAGCAAGGCTGCTAGTGCCACAACTGCAGTCCCATGCCTGTCGTCATGAAATATCGGAATTGAAAGTGTTTTTTCAAGCTCGGCAGAAATCTCTAGCACCTTTGGAGACTCGATGTCTTCAAGGTTTATTGCGCCAAAAGCTGGCTCTATTGCTTTAATCGTACTTGTGATTTGGTCTTTGTCTGTCGTATTTAGGCAAATGGGAAACGCGTTTACGTTGCCGAATTTTTTGTACAGCATGGCCTTTCCCTCCATCACCGGAAGCGCAGCATAAGGGCCGATGTTTCCCAAGCCAAGAATTCTTGTTCCGTCAGTCACTATTGCAACGTTATTGCCTTTTGAAGTAAGGTTGTATTTTTCATAAGGGTTTTTGTAAATTGCCTTGCAGACAAAAGCGACACCTGGCGTGTAAACCAGCTTGATATCGCCTTGTCTTAGGTTGCGGATTTTACTCTCAATTGTTATCTTGCCTTTTAGTCTTCTGTGAAGCGCCATCGCTTTTTTCGCAGTGGTCATAATTGAGACTGTTATAGAGTCTTGTGTATGCTTTAATGTTTTATGATTTTGGAATGCTGCTTTAGGTTTTATTCTCGTCGTTTTGATCCTTGTCATCCCTGTTTGAATCCCCTATGGAATCAATACGTTCTGTGTCATGCGATTTTGCGGATTCTTCTTTTGGTAAATCCAAGGCAGAGTCACTGTATTCTGTGTCATGCGATTTTGTAAATTCTTCACTTGTGGCAGATTCTGCCTGGGTAGTGTCAAACTTGGGCGATTCTTTTTTGTCCTTTTTGTAATACTGCTTTACGATCATTATGCCTACTATTACTGCAATTATGATGTAATTGATTGGAGGTGTCAGGACCCTCGTTATGTATCCTAGTTGCGGTACGACATAGACTACCTTGCCGATGTATTCCTCCTCGGTTAACGGATAGTCGGTTCCGGGAATCGAACTCGGATTTGCATCGCCCTTTGTCCGAATCGTCTTGGGATTATCATCCAAAATATCTGCGACACGGTGAACAATCACCCTGTCGTGCCCATTTGGCCTGTTAAACACAATGATGTCGCCTACTTGGATGTCTGCAAACGGCACATGCCCTTGAACAACTAGCACATCGTAAACCTCCAAGACTGGAATCATGCTTCCGCTGGACACAACGTAGAACGGATTCTGTGTTCCAAACGCTAACTGGAGTCCAAACCAAATTGCGGCAACTCCAACTGCGACTATGATAACGTCCTTTACGATTGTCTTTACGGTGGAACTTGAAGCCATGTTACAGTTTGCTTCCGCAACTTTCGCAAAACTTGGAGCCTGCCTTGTTTTCAAAATTGCAGCCTGTGCACTTCAACGTAGATGATGCTTCCGACTGGGTTCCGTCCCCTAACAGGATTATCTCGCCAATCTTTTTGATCTTGCCCCACTCGATGGTTTCGTCAGAGCCATTGTTTTTTGTCACAATCAAGACTACTTGATGCGACGAGTTCACTCCTACTTGTTTTGCAACTCCTACTTTTTTTGCATTAGAGTCATAGACTGTCATTCCTACTATTGAGCTAAACGAGTTCTGTGGATCGGATGGCGAGGAAAACGTTTGGGTTTCTGACTGTGTAAGCGGTTGAATGGTTGATTCTGAAGCGGCTGGCTGGTCAAATGATGGGGAAATTGGTTTTGCAAGACCTACGTCTGCCTGCTGGTTTTGTTTTTGAAACTCCCTGTACTCTGCTATGGTGGAACCGCAAGTGGTGCACATGTACTGTCCCCGCTCTAGCAGAATCAGGTTTTGCGCGACTTCCTCGTTTGGACTTTCATATTCTATTTTTGGACTCCCTTCGTAATCTTTCTCACATGTATTGCAGTAGTATTTTGAAATCTTTTCCTGATCCAGTCTTCCAATCGGGGCTAAAAACAGATCAGGCCCTCCCAAGTTGCCCTTTCTTTGCTGTTCGTCTGAAACCTGGGCCATGACAAATCCGCCTGACCCTCTAAGCTTTTTCAAACGCAGCTCTGAGCTCATATTTTAAAAAATAGTCAGAGGACATTTAAGTATATGTTGATTTGCCACGATCTCCTCCTTAACATATTTAGATACGTTTGACTAGAACGATTTTGATAAAGATGGCTTTAGCACACATAACAAACGCAAAGGACTGGCAAACGCAAGTAGTGGATTCCCCAAACCCAGTATTCGTAGATTTCTGGGCAGAATGGTGTGGTCCGTGCAGAATGGTCGGTCCTGTAGTAGAAGAGCTTGCCAAAGATTACGAAGGCAAAGTAAACTTTGTCAAAGTAAATGTCGATGAGGCAAACGAACTGGCCGCAAAATACAACATCTTTAGCATTCCAACTCTAATGCTTGTACACAAGGGTCAGGTCTTGGCTCAACAGGTTGGTGCAGCATCAAAGGAATCCTACAAGGGTATGATTGACAGAGCGCTCTCTAAAACCTAATCCTCTTTTTATCCTAAAGTAATTAATAAGCGTCTAGCAAATTTGTGACATGTCACTTGGTGAGGTAGACACACTAAACCTTTTAGCAGAAAAATTAGATAATTTATTCAAGGACTCGCAGGGGTACTACGAGTCATTTTTGGACGCAAATACCATGTACAAGCATGGAAAGCTATCCGATAAGGAATTTTTTGAAAAGATGGGCGACTATATCGTCGCATATTCTGCACTAGAATTTTTGGCAGTAAAAGTGCTCTTTGAAATGAAAAAGGCAATAGACAAAGTTGGCGCAGGAAACCTTGGTACGACCCAATCCCCGGGGCTGATGCCCGGCATGGGTGGCGGAATGATGCCTGGCATGGGACGAGTACCGGTTATGCCTGCTCAGACACCTGGACGACCGCCGTCAATTGTTTCTGCAGGCGAGGCGTTTTCTTCGCCAGGAACTCTGCCTTCACCAGATCCTTCAATGATGCCACGATCCTCCCAGTCTGGATGCAGGTCATGTGGCGCAGATCTTAGAGTGGGTGCGAAATTTTGCACCAAGTGCGGAACAAAAACTTAGGTTGCCAATGTCCTACTGGCGGACTGTGTGCCAGTTTTGACGATGAACGTAATGTATGTTAATACGATTCTCCCCAATCTGAAATAATTTCAATTTTGATTGGCTTTTCTATCAAATAATAAATACTATTAACGCGTAATGTTGAAGGGGATTTCTATAGAGTTTGAATTTTCAAATGAATCTATAACCGAACCGATCGAAATTAGGATGATCAGGCCCTCCAAATTTCCAGTAAGGTATGCGGATCAAAAAAACTCGCCTGAATTTGAAAGCCTAAAAAACAGTCTAAAGGAACATGGGATGCTTCAACCAATCATAGTTAGGCCATTAGAGCGGGGCTTTGAGATTGTTGCTGGCCATAGGAGATTTTTTGCATGCAAGTCTCTTCGATGGCGATTCATTCCTTGCAAGATATATGATTTGTCAGACCAAAGAGCATACGAAATTCAGCTTAGTGAAAACATTCAAAGAAAATCGATGGATCCAATAGAGGAGGCAGAGGCATACCAAAAATACGTAATGCGGTACGGTTGGGGCGGAACAAGCCAGCTTGCCAAAAGAATCGGAAAAAGCGAAGAATATGTCTCTCATAGAATGCAACTCCTAAAACTTTCAGACTTTATAAAAGAAAAAGTAGCATCCAATTCCCTAAGCGTTAGCCAAGCCATTGAGATAACGACCATTGACCATCCAACAAAGGAAGAATTTGTAGATGAAATAGTGAACAACAAACTTACCGTCAGGCAAATTAGGCAGATGAAACAACAATTCCAATCAGAAGAAAAAACACTCCCTGCGTCAAAGACATCCAAATCGCTTAGGATTGTAAAACGGGCGAATCTGGCTCTCAAAATAACGCTGTCTCGATTAGATGATCTAATTGAGGATGCGCACAAACTGCCTCAGAAAGATAGAATAGATCTGATAAAATTTCTAATGGAGATCAGGCAAAATACTCATACATTGATCGATGAAACCCTCAAACAAAAAAAACTATATTCGAACTAGATCTTATTTTCCAAAAAATGGCGGCATCCATTCTTTGATAAACTGCTGAAACTCAGATTCCGTATATGATAAAGAGTGGACGGAAACATCTGTTACCGGATTAAAGTCATACACTTCATAAGTCTGTATGATGTCGCCAAATAGATTCCTGTAGATGTCATTTTCTTCATCTGCCATTTCTTCTGACAAAAATGATTTTATTGTAATCCAATCATAGCCTCCTCTGCTTCTTCCAGAGTACATGACAAAAGGTGCATCATTGAGATATTTTTTGAGTCCCTCGAGTCTCTTTGGCAGTGCTTGCGATGTTCTAAATCTTACAAGATCAACGCGAACAACTTTTTTTGGAATTTTTTTTGAATCTACTAGTATGGTGTATCCTTTGATTACGCCGTCGTCCTCTAAGATTGATATTCGTGACTCTACTTCTTCTTCAGACATTCTATAACCGAAATTTCTCAAGAAATCACAAATCTCAGCAGTTTCGTATTTTGCGTTTTGACTAAGCGCAGAAATCAAAAGTTCGTCGATCTTGTCAACCAACGTTCTTCTATCTTGGATCTTGTATATAATATTAGATGAGATGATCTAGCATTTTATTTTTAATCTAAATCCAATTTTCTTTAATATCAGTGTGCCAATAATGACACGTTGTTGCCTGTCTTATCTGCCGATATTGGGTACATCTTACTAATTGGCATCAGTTTGATAATGGCACTTGCTGTATTGTTGATGGTCAAGGCCGAGACTAAATGGCTAGGGACTAGAAAAACTTCGGAGTGGTTCTATACTGCAGGTAGGACAATTAAAACTGGACTAATCGCATCTTCAATCGTATCTGCGTGGACGTGGGCAGCTACGTTGTTACAGTCCTCAACTGTGACATATCAATTTGGAATAAGCGGAGCATTCTGGTATGCAGCTGGGGCGTCAATTCAAATTTTATTATTTTCTATTCTTGCCATAGAATTAAAACGCAAGGCTCCCGGCTCGCATACATTTCCTGAAATGCTTTACGTGCGATATGGGAAACATTCTCACAAAGTCTTTTTGTCGTTTGCATTAATGACAAATACAATAGTCACCGCAATGTTGGTCCTAGGTGGCGCAGCCGTAATCAACGCCTTAACAGGAATAAACATTACAGCCGCTGCATTTTTGATTCCAGTTGGAATCATAATCTACACTGTGTTTGGGGGCCTCAAAGCTACCCTGTTTGCCGAATACCTGAATACCACTTTCATCTTTGGAGTAATCCTGATATTTGTAAGCGTAATTTACTTTAGCAATTCTGAGATTGGCGGAATCACTGGGATGTATGAGAAGCTTACAAACGCAGCAGTTCTCAAACCCGTTGACGGGAATTCTATGGGTTCATATCTTACCCTGGCATCCTTGGGCGCTCTTATCTTTGGAATCATCAATATAGTTGGAAACTTTGGTTCGATATTTGTGGATCAGTCATACTGGCAGAGAGCAATAGCTGCAAGACCAAAGGCCGCAAGTAGGGGTTTTGTCCTGGGGGGATTGGTCTGGTTTGCAATTCCGTTTACCCTGGCCACTACTCTGGGGCTTGGTGCCATAGCTTCGGGCATATCACTTGGAATTGGTGAAGTTGAGCTTGGCCTTGTTGCCCCAGCTGCTGCCGTGCATCTAATGGGTGATGTGGGCGCAATCTTGATTCTCTCAATACTGTTTACTGCAGTCATAGCGGCAGGCTCTTCTCAACTGATTAGCGTTTCATCTTTGATAACATATGATGTCTTTAGGACATACGTCAATCCATCTGCTACCGGCAGGTCGTTAATTCGCATATCCCAGTATGCGATTCTTGGTTTTGGGCTGGGAATGGGGCTTCTTGCGTCTATGCTATTCAAATCCGGGTTTAGCCTAAATGACGTCTATTTGATGATGGGTGTGATAATTGGATCCGCGGTGGCCCCGATTGCCTTTGGCTTGTTGTGGAAAAAAACAAATCATATCGCCGCTACTGCCGGAGCTGTTGTGGGGCTAGTTATGGGAGTTTCAAGCTGGCTGTATTTTGCAAGCTTGGAAAGTGGGCAGATCACTGCCGCTTCCGCAGGGCAAATAATTCCGCTGTTGATCGGAAACGTGGTGTCTATAACAACCGGCTTGGCCATAACAATAATTGGCAGCATTGTCTCTCCAGACAACTTTGACTTTGGTAAACTAAAACAAAAGATCCTAGTCGTAGACGACAAGATACGCTCAATGCTCCAAAAGGACACCGATGAAAAACTGCTTGGGAAGTACGTGTCGTTTAACAAAAAAATCGGCCTGATAATTGCGCTTGTACTAGTTGTTCTGTGGCCCCTGTCTCTGATTGTCTCAAATAATGTATTTTCATTAGAGTCGTTTAAGATTTGGATTTGGTTGGCGATATCTTGGTGTGTAGGAGCTGCAGCAGTGGTGATAATCCTTCCAATCGTAGAGGCAAGAGAGAGCATTGGCCGAATCTTTTACAATATTTCAAATCCGAAACTGGACGATGACTTGCAAGATTCACGCGGTTTGGATTCTCAAATGCACCTGACAAAAATTCTTGTTCCAGTGGACGGTTCTATACGATCCCTAAAGGCCTTGAACAACGCAACTTACATGTTTAGAAACCAACAAAATGTACGAATCTATCTCTTGCACGTGATAGATTGGTCTGACGATGACGAGGAGATGGACAATTCCCTGTCAGCGCAGATACTTGAAGAAGGAAAACTGGTCCTAAAGAGCATCATGGTTCCAAAGACCATGAATCAATACCGAAGGATAGTAAAATTGGGCAATCCGCCCTTAAAGATAGCAGAAGTCGCTGATAAACTTGGAATAGATGTTATTGTGATGGGCAGAAAAGGGCTTGGGAATACAAAATCTGATCTAGGCCAAACGGTTCAAAAGGTGCTCTCTTCCACAACAAAACCCGTAATTTTGATTAGCTGACCTTTGAATCTATTTCCTTTTGTTTTATCCTAATTGCTTGCTTTGGCTTGTCGTCAATCATCCCCTCCAACAAAATCTCCCTTATCTGAGTAAACGCGCTTGATATGGCTGGTTCGCCTCGTATCTCTTCAAACAATCTGTCTTGAATCGTACCTACCATCTCTCTTTGACGAATTTTGCTGATCAGACTGTGTCCTAAAAATATGATAAAATCGTCGTCTGTGATCTTGTTGTTTTCCAACCTGGTGCGCATGTTTTCCCAAAGAATTTCTAGTTCATGTTCGTGTTTTTTATCATACTTTATCGTCTTTCTCATGATGTTTCCAGCAAAAAAGGAAATTACGAAATTAACGTGAATCAAATCGTCCAATCGCCAGACTAGTTCTCACGAACATGCTCATGTGCCGGAAACCAACCTTGTTCAATTCCTAACTGGAATGTTCATTAAAACTTGGAAGGCAGATGATTACTTTACTTTTAGTACGTTTTCAAATTATATAATTAGTAGACGTCGGCAGAAAACGCAACAAATTTTGATTTGAAACTTTGCTGTATGATCTTGGCTCTGCTAATAAGGCGGCGCTATTTTTATCAGTTATATAATAAAAACAAACCATCTCTCAAGATAAGACGAGTCTTTGCCAATCTGAGCTGACTTTTGTTTTGATGTGCTACTGCTTAGGCTTTTCGTATCTCATGGAAATCTGAATTGAGTATTGTTTTTCTGACTATTTTTGTTATGTCATAAACCAGCCTGAAGACCTCCCTGGTGGTGTTTCCGACAATTCGCAGCAATATTCCATTCTCTTTTGTCATGGTGGACCATCCGACCTCAATTTCTGCCGAATTTTTAATCTCGTTCTCTAAAGCATGAATTATCTTTTCAATGTAATCTGTTTTTGCCAAAACATACACGGTTGCCGCAATCTGTTTTTGTCCTAATAGTCCAAAACCTCGCAAATTCATTTTTTTTGGCTCGATTTTGGTGTGATCTGTAAATCTTAGTTCGTCCTTGTGGTTCTTTCCTACTGACCTGAGATAGCATATGTCGTAATCAAAAACCTCCCCCATGCCAATTCTTCCGGGGCTTATGATTTCAGAGTAGATAATCGTGGCACTATCATGCACTTTAAAGTTGATTTCCTGATAGAACCTGGAATTTTTGTAGGGGATTATCTGATCTGGAATGAACTCAAGGTATGCATTTTCCTCAAGTGTCACATTTACCACTTGAATTGCGTTGCTGACGTTCATGCCGTAGATTCTTGTGGCGCCCTGCGTTGTTATGTGGGCTAGTGCGTTTTTTTCCAAAATTATATCGACTGCGTATTTGTCTCCCTGCAAAATTCCGCCAGAACTAGACACCATATAGACATGAGTCATCTTGGGCTGAAACTGATCATAGTACATCTCCTTTTGGACACTGAGTGGAAACGCCGATTCTTTTTCCCTTATTCTCGTTCTTCCAGAGTGCGGCTCTACGTCCAAAATTATTTTTAACTTGCCGTTTTTTCCAGATTTGCCTACCCCAAGCTGCCTTACCTCCTCGTTGTGCTGAAGCATTTCAATTGATGTTTCTTCGGTGTTTGAAAAGTCCAACCTGTCTGTTACCTCTGCCCATCTGAAAGCGCTACTTTTGGCGGACTGTCAAAAAGGAGATCCCTGACTATGTGTTCTGATACTGCGTCTATCCCAATGTTGTTTTTACAATTGACAAAGACATGCGGTTTGTCTTTGCGAATGCGAACCGCATCTTGTTCCATCACATCTAGGTCCGCTCCCACGTGAGGTGCAAGATCAATTTTGTTTATCACAAGAAGGTCGCAGCTTTCTATTCCAAGGCCGCCCTTTCTTGGATATTTGTCTCCCCCTGCAACATCGATTATGTAAATGAAATAGTCTGCAAGGCTTGGACTAAACGTAGTTGTGATGTTATCTCCTCCACTTTCTATGATGATGAGATCCAACTCGGGATGTTTTTCCTCAATCTCTTCTATCACAGATATGTTAATTGACGGATCCTCCCTAATCGCAGTGTGCGGGCAGCCTCCTGTGGCAATGCCGATGACTAGGTTTTCTGGCAATAGGCCTCGCTCAGTTGCCAAGTTCTTTCTCATTCGGTCTGCATCTTCTTTTGAAATGACATCGTTTGAAATTATGCTGATGCTGTATCCCTTAGATGCCAACACTGGAACGACTCTCTCAATTAACATGCTTTTTCCGGAGCCTACAGGCCCCCCAATCCCCAACCTTGGTATTCTCTTGATCATCTGCCAAACTCCTTTGTTTACGTAATAAACATCTTAGAATCCATTCTCTCATGATGCATTTGTAAAATCTCCAAGTGAGGCGCAAATTGCCAAATCTCTTTAGCAGGTTTATCCAAGCTATCGCTTACAGTTTGGCTAACTAGCGGCTTTAGATCATGAATTATTTTTTGAGCTTGGTAATGCTGTGTTATTCCCATTCTTGACGCTGCCCCTACCACGCTTACTACAAAGCCATACAGGAACATCAAACCTGCCTTTTGGATGCCGATTCCAAGCGCATTTGCACAAAGGCCAAAGCTAACTGGGTACGTTCCACTTATCTGTCCTTTTTGATAAAGATCCAGATACTTTTCAAGAATCTCGTCTCTGGCAAACTCGTTGACACATCTTGCTAACTGAATCCCGGATCTTTTGGAGGCCTCCCTTACCTCTTTGATGTTTTTTATCGAGTTAATTTTCATGTCTATCTCCGATATTTTGCCAAATTCTTTTTCTCTTGCGAATTTCAATGCGTTTATCATCACTATCAAATCTGTGGGGCCGACCTGCTGCCTTATCTGTGTCTCAATAATTCCTGCAACTTCAAGATGTGTGATTTTCTTATTATTTTGAAAAATGCTTTCAAGACCGTTTGAGTTGGCATAAAGTCCCGTTGGAAAAAAAGAGTCTGATATCTGCATCATGCCCAAGTCTTGGTTCATGTCGTCAATGCTCATGAACATTCATCCTCTCGTCTGGCACGTAGATTTTTTCTTCAACACTCATCTCTATTTTTCCTATTATGGGCGCGAACAGTCTTTGGAAAACCTCCAGTTCTGATTCTGCCTGTATGGGAAACGTTACTGATCTTCCCTCTAATGAAATTGGCCTGTGCCTGTTTCCAATTATGTGGCCCAGTAACACCGCCAATTCGAAGGAATCTTCTTTTGTTTTTACCGTGATGACTTTTTCCGGAGTCTGATAAATTACTATGAAACTTTCGCCATGCTTGAGAATATCGCCATGCCGTAATTTGGAACCGCGTTCCAATACTATGGAAACGTCAGTGCCCCCCTCAGTCGTTCTACGAAGCCTGTTTTTCTCCAAATCGTTGCGCGACATCTGCAGTTTTTCAAATGCTTTCTCCTTTAGAATATGTGATCCATTTTCAGCAAAAATATTTCCTACAATTGACACTGAGCTTAGCACGCCAAATCTAATGCATCCTTCAAGTTATCTTTTCGTATTTTTAGGTTTTAATTAATAAATAGAATGATTTCATACCCTATAGCAATGATGTTTACCCCTAAAGATCTTGATAAACTCAGTATTTTTGTTGCAGCACAATTGGCGCAAAGACGAAAGGAAAGAGGCTTGAAGCTAAATCACCCCGAGGCAGTTGCCTTGATCACAGATCATATCCTTGAAGGCGCACGAGATGGCAAAACAGTTTCAGAGCTTATGATCTCTGGAAACAAGGTGCTAAGAAAAGACGACGTTCTACCTGGAGTATCCGAACTTATTCATACGATTCAAGTCGAGGCCACATTTGAGGACGGAACAAAACTCGTAACCGTGCATAACCCAATAGTGTAAGACATGATTCCTGGAGAATATTTCATTTCAGACCAGCCGATAATTGCCAATGAAAATAGGAAGACTGTAAAAATTCTAGTAACAAATACGGGTGATAGGCCGATACAGGTGGGTTCGCACACTCATTTTTTCGAGGCAAACAAGGCACTGTCTTTTGCCAGAAAAGACTCCTACGGATTTCACCTAAACATTCCTGCAGGCACATCAGTTAGATTCGAGCCCGGCGATTCCCGAGAAGTAGATCTTGTAGAATATGCCGGAAAAAGAATCGTGTTTGGGTTTTCCGGATTGGTCAACGGAAACTTGGATGAAAAAAGAGAAGAGGCCTTGAACAAAGCAAAGGAAAGAGGTTTCAAATCATGACTCTGAAAATTCCGCGAAAGACATACGTTGACCTTTTTGGCCCGACCGTGGGTGACAAGGTAAGGCTTGCCGATACTGATTTGATAATTGAGATCGAAAAAAATCTTCTCGCATATGGGGACGAAGTGGTATTTGGCGGAGGGAAAAGTGCCAGAGATGGACTAGGCCAAGCAAGCGGCGTGAAAAGAGAAAACTCACTTGACCTTGTGATTACAAATGCAATCATTATGGATCCAATCTTGGGCATAGTCAAAGGTGACATCGGAATCAAAGACGGGGTTATCGTAGGAATCGGCAATGCCGGAAATCCAAACATAATGGATGGAATTGACATGATTATCTCATCAAACACCGAAGTGATCTCAGGGGAACATACAATTTGCACTCCAGGTGCGATCGATACTCACATTCATTTCATTTCGCCACAGCAAGCCACGCATGCAATTTGTAGTGGCACCACTACAATGATTGGCGGTGGGACAGGTCCGGCAGATGGCACCAATGCCACCACCTGCACTCCCGGTTCTTGGAACATTCAAAGAATGATCGAGGCAGTTGATGATCTTCCGCTGAATTTTGGCTTCTTGGGAAAGGGCAATGATTCACAAGAGGCTGCATTGATGGCGCAAATAGAAGGCGGCGCATGCGGTTTGAAGCTACATGAGGATTGGGGTACAACACCTGCCACCATCGATTCTGCTCTAAGGGTGGCAGACAAAACTGACACTCAGGTGGCGATTCACACCGATACCTTAAACGAATGCGGATATGTGGATGATACGATAAGCGCAATAGCTGGCAGAACCATTCACACATACCACACTGAGGGTGCTGGCGGAGGCCATGCGCCTGACATAATGAAAATTGCCGGTGAAAAAAATGTCCTGCCGTCATCGACAAATCCGACAAGGCCTTTTACGATAAACACGCTATCCGAACACTTGGACATGATGATGGTGTGTCACCATCTCAACCCTTCCGTTCCAGAGGACGTCTCTTTTGCAGAATCAAGAATTCGAGGTGAAACCATAGCGGCTGAGGACGTCTTGCATGACATTGGAGCGCTGAGCATGATGTCCTCTGATAGCCAGGCAATGGGCCGAGTAGGCGAGGTTACTACAAGAAATTGGCAAACTGCCGACAAAATGAAAAAAATGACAGGCAGGCTTGCACAAGAGTCTGGGGAAAACGATAACCTAAGGGTGAAGCGATATCTTGCAAAAATCACAATAAATCCGGCAATCACGCATGGAATATCGCAATATGTGGGATCGCTAGAGCCTGGAAAGATTGCCGACATTGTAGTGTGGACGCCGCAATTTTTTGGCATCAAACCAAAATTGATAATCAAGGGGGGAATGATTGCATATTCTCTGATGGGGGATCCTAACGCATCCATACCGACAACAGAACCTGTCTCCTATAGGCCTATGTTTGGATCCATGGGTGGGGCAAAGCATTCCACCTCAGTTACGTTCACATCGCAAATTGCCCTTGATCTTGGGCTGCCCTCCAAAGTCAAAACCGGTAAGAGGCTGGTTCCGGTGAAAAACTGCAGAAACATTGGCAAGAAAGATATGGTTTACAATGATCTCACGCCAAAAATCGAGATCAATTCTGAAACGTATGAGGTCAAAGTGGACGGAAAGATTGCCACTGTCGATCCAGCTGACAAAGTGTCGCTTGCAAGATTGTACAATCTCTTCTAATTGTAAATCTGCCGACATCGACTAAGTGCAGCCGTTTAGAAAACCTGTTAATATAGTATTATGCAGCTTGAATCAATAAGTAAATCATTTTTGATTTCATTTTCGTGGGGCACAAGTTTGCGGCAACATTTGCATTTTTTGCAATAGTTTCTATCATTGCAATAACTCTGCACCAATCAGTTTATGGCGCAGGTAGCATCTCAGGTGAATTCAAGCTCGGTGAAGTACTCCCAGAGTCATACGGGTGGTTCATCGTCGTAGGTCTGGGCGCAGTTTTTGCAGTAGTAATTTCAGCTGAAATCAAAATAGAAGAACGATACCTTGGGGTGGTGGAGACCTCCGAATGGTTTAACACTGCTGGAAGGGTCATCAAAACCGGTCTTACTGCAGCCGCAATTGTTTCTGCGTGGACATGGGCTGCTACTCTTTTACAATCCTCAACAGTCGCATTCCAATATGGAATTAGTGGACCGTTCTGGTATGCGGCAGGCGCCTCAATTCAGGTACTATTATTTGGTATTTTAGCCATAGAATTGAAAAGAAAAGCGCCAAACGCACACACATTTCTCGAAATTATCCGTGCCAGATTCGGAGATGGCACCCACAGGGTCTTCCTAGTTTTCGCGCTAATGACTAACATGATTGTTACAGCAATGTTGCTTCTTGGCGGAGCTGCAGTAGTCAACGGCCTGACTGGAATGAACATTTCGATTGCAGCATTTTTGATTCCTATCGGGGTCATGATATACACTCTAGTTGGTGGGCTAAAGGCCACTTTTGTTGCCGACTATATCCACACCATAATCATCTTTGTCGTAATTCTGACATTTGTAACCACGGTGTACGTCACAAGTGATGTGACCGGCGGTGTTGCAGGAATGTATGATAAACTGGTAAAGGCAGCAGAACTGCACCCTGTTGAGGGCAATGCGGCAGGCGTATTTCTCACCATGGCCTCTTTAGGAGGTTTAATGTTCGGTATAATCAACATCGTAGGCAACTTCGGAACTGTCTTTGTAGACCAAGCATATTGGCAAAGAGCCATTGCAGCTCGTCCGTCTTCCACCGTTAAGGGATTCTTGCTTGGGGGCGCTTGCTGGTTTGCAATTCCGTTTACTTTAGCAACAACCATGGGACTTACTGCGGTGGCGCTAAACGTTGACCTGACCCCGCAACAAGTGCAATTGGGGCTGGTAGTTCCAGCAGCAGCATCGATACTGATGGGCGAAGTCGGGGCCATACTGGTACTTACTATGTTGTTTATGGCAGTTACCTCTGCAGGATCAGCTGAACTTATCGCAGTATCGTCGTTAATCACTTATGATATTTACCGAACGTACAAAAATCCGAATGCGACTGGCAAACAACTCTTGAAAGTATCAAGGGCTACAATTGTTGGGTTTGGCCTTGGAATGGGAGGACTTGCAGTAATACTGCTTGGTGCAGGACTAAGCCTTGGGTTTGTCTACTTGGCAATGGGAATTTTGATTGGTTCTGCAGTCATACCAATTGCGCTAACAATTCTGTGGAAGAGAACAAACGGAATTGCGGCAACCGCTGGCGCAATCATAGGATTGATTGTTGCGCTGGCAACTTGGGTAGGAGTTGCAGTCTCGCTTCCAGCATATGGTGGCCAAGTGACTCTTGCAAGTCTTGGAGACAACTATTCCATGTTGTTTGGAAACATTGCAGGAATATTGACTGGTGGGGCTGTAGCAATAGTGGGAAGTCTTGCAAAATCAACCACATTCGAATGGAGCCAAATTAAGAATAAAATCACACTTGTAGATATGACTGAAGCACAGATGGATGCGGCTGAACAAGATGAAGTGACCCTCAAAAAGGCATTCAAGTTCAGTGTTAGGGGAGGCGGGATTATGACCCTTATATTGATAATACTCTGGCCGTTGCCGCTATTCTTTGCTGACTATGTGTTTGATTTAGGATTCTACTCCTTATGGGTGGGAATCTCAATAGTCTGGGTTAGTACTGCTGCGGGATTTATCATATTCTTGCCAATAATAGAGGCAAGAAAAGGAATCGGCAAAATATTAAGCGGGAAAAAAGCAATCCCTAAATGATATGGTGATTAGATGACCTCTTGCTCAGGCTGTGGAATAGTGCTGGGGTTTAAGAAATACAAATTCCAGAAAATGTGGCGAATCCCTGGATATTATTGTAAAGAATGTATGCTGGAATTAGGCAAAGACTTTGACAAGCATGCGAGAATAACTCTTCCAACACGCTCATGCGATCTTTGCAATGGGGAGTTTTATTATCTAAAATCAACTTGGCAAGGAAAACAACAAAAACATTATTGCGATGTCTGTCATCAGGCAGTGCTTAGTGGCGTAATTCCACGCACGCAAGGACGCACGTCTCCAATCACGCCCAAAATTCCTCTGGTGATGACCATCTTTGCAGGACTCGGAGTTTTGATGATGGCGATGGGACTGATTTTTACTCTGATGGTTACGCCAGGCAATGATCAAAATATTGTAAACATAATGTTTGGCGCTATTACCACCGCATTGGGGTTTATCTTGTTTAAAAAGACCATGAAGTCTAGAAGTCTGATTGTAGGTAAGAGCAAAATTCCGTCCGACGATCTAAGATAAAACAACAAACTCAAACATTAAATTTTTTTAATTGCATATTACTTTTTAAATCTCTTGACTCTGTGAATGCTTATGAAACCTAATAGCCCGCGACGCCAAAAATTCATGTTGGCCCTAATCGGGGTCTGCGCCGCAATTCTTCTATTGGTGAACATGTGACATTAACTTTCTCGCAAAAAATTCATTTAAAATAACATTACAAATAAGAAATAGTTTGTATCTGATCTGCAAAAATCTATTGGAATTTTATACAAAAAAATTAGAATGTGAAAACATAATTCATAAACTGAGTCATTATGGAATTTCGTTTTAAGACTGTGGAATCATGCATCGGTTTAAAGCACCTAGTAAAATTTACTCATTTTGTTGAAATCGCTACTTGCTGTTCTAACTCTTGTCGTAATTGCGTCTTCCGCTTCAACTGCGTTTGCAGATACTGATTATGATGAAAGACTCGCATTTGCAGGATCACTTGAGGAGACACTTGGTCATTTCTGGGCAATCGAACAAAACCTGGATGATGACAACGCAGAACTTGCACTGGTACATGCAACTCATCCGATTGCCGAATTATACGATATAATGAAACCAGTACTGCAGAGTAACAGTCCTGATTTAGATTCTAAAGTAAACCAGATTCTCATGGATCTTGGCAAAAAGACTGGCCAGGATGTGACCCGTCAAGACGCTCAGGATGCAATCGATGAGGCAAAAGATGTAGTTGAAATTGCAAGAACCGCAATAGTCGGAGACGAACTTAGCCAAGATCTAAATTTCAAGATGAAACTAATGCAAGGACTCCTAGAGACATCCAAAGGCGAATATGAGGAGGCAATAACAGACGGCGAGATAAGCATGATGGCCGAATTCCAAGACGGCTCTGCATTTGTCTGGCGCTCCCAGCAAATCTTTGACGAAATAAAATCAGAATTACCAGAACATGAGGCAGAAGAGATTGAAGAATTCTACGGTGACCTGTGGTCTGGATATGACTCCAGAGCAAACCCGGCAGACATTGCAGTTTTTGCAGACGGGGTAATCCACGAGCTTGACGAAGTTATGGGCGTTGAAAGCGATGATACCGATCTTTTAGATTATGTTGAAAACATAAGATCACTATTGAAAGAGACAAAAGAAGAATATGCTGCTGGAAATACCGATGTGGCACTGAGCCTTGCTACAAAGGCATACTTGGATAACTATGAATTTTTAGAGTCTCCGATTGCTCAGCAAAACCCTGAGCTAAAAGATGAGATTGAACTTATGATGCGCGAGGAATTACGCGATATGATTAAAGCTGGCGCACCTGCCTCAGAAATAAATGCACAGGTTGATGCAATACTTCTCAAGATGAACGATGTTGCAAAAATCGTCCCAGAGTTTCCATTTGGCGCCTTGATTGCAATGACATCAATCCTGGGCGTGGTTATAGCGATAACCAAAATCAAGGGTTCAAAACTAATCAGAAAATAAGTTTTTGAGAGCGCGTTTCTGCCGGCACACTGTCAGGCAAAGTCAAATCAAATTGCCATTAAGACTCTAGTAAACAATATACATCTAATACTGATCATTCTTCTCATGCAGGTTTTCAACGGAAAGGCAGCAGCAGAAGACTACATGTCCGCTCACACACTTGCTTTCTCCACGCCTGAACTTACGCTTATGAGGTACTCCTTTTGGCTTGCAGATATCATCCCTGATCCAAAGAACAAGGACAGCACCATTCCAAGAATCATGGCATATGTTGAGGAAAAAGACTTTGCACCAGTAAACATAATCGACGATGACAAATACGAACCAACAGGCGCTGTCAGAAACACAAGCATGTATGGAAATGTAAACAAGGTATCTGACTCTGACACAAAATTCTGCTCAGACTGTGGCTCTAAAATTTCACTCGCTGCCAAATTTTGTACAGAATGCGGCGCAACTCAAGACTGATGTTTTTACAAGAAATTATTGAGAAAATCGTCATCCATAGTCTTCAAAGATATTTTTTCACTCTAAATAAAAGAGTAGTCACCAGTCCAGTGATCAAAATCTGCCAATAGCAATTTTCCAGATTTGGTTGGACGATTAGCTGTACATTCTTGTACTGGTGACTCTCTTTGACCTTGACTGCGATACTGATTGCTGCAAGATCAAAATAGATTACACATTTGTAATTATTAAAAATGTTTAACATTGTAACGTGCAATTTCATCAGACTAGTACAAAACCAAAGAACAACAAACTGAAATCAGCATTATTCTTAATTTGCTCTGCCTTGTTCTTTGTCTTATGAGTCAAACAGAATTAATTTCTCAAAGAAAACCATGGGTTCTTGTAAGTATACTAAAAGAATCTACAAATGAGCAGGATATAGAAAGAGTGCGACCTCAAATAAGCAATTTGATTGACGCTTGGCAGTCACAGGGACGAATAATGTGGTCCGGCGCATTAAGCGACAACAAGACGGGAATAGCGATATTTGAGGCTACAGACGAAGAGGCAAACTCAATTTATGACAACTATGACAGGATCTGCTCAAACGTGCTTGATTACTATCTGTATCAATGGGATGCAATGCCAATTCTGTCGTTCCTTGGCAAATAAAATAGCAAAAAATGGCAAGAACCTTTGCGGAGTGGTGGAATACAATTCCAGAAGATCTGCGTAACAAAGTTAGAAGTGGCGACGAACAAAACAGGCCGCTGCTAAACCAAATTAATTTCATCTGGGTTAGTAACCTGATGCATAGCAAACCCGATCTCAATCCGACCGCACGCGAACTGCTCGAGTGGATCGTGACAGGCCAGATTGACGCGATGAGAAAATAATCCCACTGCGCACATCGGCTGATTTTGTAAAATTGAAAACCGTCCTAACTCACATTCAAATCATGGTTGTTTTGCCTGATAACTTTTCAATTCGCCCCTTGTACTTTTCTTTATACAGTCCCCTGCACGACGTGCAGCAAAAAAACCTCTCAAAATTTGCAAATTTCAAAATGCTCGGCTTTTCAGGAACCGGTCCCTCACAATAATCGCAAGACATCTTGACAAGCAAGCCCTTTGTGATCTTTACATCGTGATTTTTAATGGTCTTTGAGCGTATCGCATCTATCTTTGTGCCTGCTTTGTTCTCAAGCTTCCCAAAGTCTATGATTGGCAAAACTGCTTTTATCAGACCAATGTTCACCAGCCTCTCGTATCGCGCTTTTACTGTAGGTGTGCTTACCTTGATCTCCCTTGAAATCTGCCTGAACGACTTTCGTCCATCCTTGTTTAGGGATTCAAGTATCGCATAATCAATGTCGTCCAGCTTAAATGGCACAGTATCTGTCTGGCTGATTGTCTTTTATAGACTTTACAATTGTAAAGTATTGATTTTAAGTACGCAATAAAACCATTCCACTGTATAATGGACACAAAGCAAACCGTACTGAAAATCGGCGGCATGCATTGCGCAGGCTGTGTAAACTCTATTCAGAACTACGTTTCCAAGCTTGACGGCGTGCAAAAATGCGAAGTAAGCCTGGCATCGCAAAAGGCGTTCTTGGAGTTTGATCCTAGCGTATCTGATTTATCCAAAATAGAAAGCGCGGTAAGAGTAGCCGGCTATTCCGTAATTTACGAAAAGCTCACAATGAAGGTGGGTGGAATCACGGATTCTTCTGATGCCGATAATTTAGAAAGAAAATTCCGGGAAATGGATGGAATAAAGGATGCATCCGTAAACTATGGGAACAGTCAGGCCATAATACAATACAATTCGGCACTGATTTCACTATCTGATATACGGCGATTCCTGGCAAAAAGTGGTTACCAGATCCTAAGTGAGGATCTGTCTGCATCCGCAGAGGAAATAGAGGCAAAAAAACTCAAAAAGCTATTTGCAATAGCGTCTGTTTTCACAATTCCGATCGTCTTGCTTGGCATGCCTGACTTTTTTTCATTCATTCCAATTTCTGGGACTGCCTACTCTGCATATGTTTTGTTTTTGTGCGCAAGCGTGGTTCAGTTTGTTGCAGGTAGCAGATTCTACGTTGGAGCATACAGAATTGCCAGACTGAAATCTGCAAACATGGACACACTAGTTGTTGTGGGAACCACGGCAGCCTATCTGTTTAGCGTATACAATACGTTTCCCGTACCTATCTGGCACAATCTGTACTATGATGCAGGTGCCGCTGTCATGACATTCATCATACTTGGAAAGTATCTTGAAAACAAGACTAAGGGAAAAACATCATCTGCAATTAAAAAAATGCTGGATCTTTCCCCCAAGACTGCCAGAGTGAAAAGAAACGATGAGGAAGTCGAAGTACCTATCGAACTGATAAAACCAGGCGACATCATAGTGTTAAGGCCTGGCGAAAAGATTCCGGTGGACAGTGTTGTAGTGTACGGGCACTCTGCAGTGGACGAATCCATGATTACCGGCGAATCAATACCAATTGAAAAAAAAATCGGTGATCTGGTTATTGGAAGTACCGTGAACAAGGAAGGCGTATTGCAGATTAGGGCAGAAAAAGTTGGAAGCGATACCATTCTCTCACAAATTGTCAGACTAGTAGAGGACGCAATGGGCAAAAAGCCGCCCATGCAAAAGATGGTTGATAAGATAGCAGGATACTTTGCGTTTATTGTAATGGCGATGTCTCTTGGAACTTTTCTTGCATGGTATTTTTTTACCGTTCACGGCGAGCATCACTTTGCGGCATCCCTGATTCCGGCAGTTGCAATATTGGTAGTTGCATGCCCCTGTGCACTCGGACTTGCTACGCCCACTGCCGTTATGGTCGGAATGGGGAAGGGCGCGCAAAACGGGGTCTTGTTCAAGAGCGGTGAGGCGTTAGAAGCGCTGAGAAAAGTCAACACTGTGGTATTTGACAAGACCGGCACTCTGACGGCAGGAAAGCCCTGTGTGACTGACATCGTGTCCCTTGACAGTTCGTTTGACGAAAGGAAGATTCTGGAACTTGCAGCAATTGCTGAAAAGAATTCTGAGCATCCTCTGGGAAAAGCAATTTTGCAAAAGGCGCAGGATGATATGATTGTAATTCCAAGCGCATCTGATTTTGTATCTGTGCCAGGAAAGGGAATCATCGCAGAACATGGCAATTCTAGGATCTTTGTTGGAAGTGCCAAGTTTTTTTCGGACGCAAGCTTGGAATCTGACTATGAACCATTGCTGCAGCTACAGCGAGAGGGAAAAACTGGAATCCTAGTCGGGCTAGATAAAAAACCGATTGGAATCATAGGAATACTTGATGTGCCAAGACAGGAAGCATCTGCAGTTGTGAATCACTTGAAGAAAATGAAAATCCAAGTAATAATGCTGACTGGGGATAATCAGAAAACAGCAGATACTGTAGCTAAGGAAATCGGAATTGACAGGGTAATCGCAAACGTCTTGCCGGATCAAAAAGCAGACGAAATAAGAAAACTGCAAGAGGGTGGAAACAAGGTTGCAATGGTCGGAGACGGGATAAACGATGCAGCTGCCCTGACCCTGTCCGATGTTGGAATTGCTATGTCTAGTGGGACTGATATTGCCATTGAGGCAGGAAAAATTATTCTAGTGCGAAGTAATCTAAATGACGTTTTGTCTGCATTTGAGATAAGCAAAAAAACAGTAGAAAAAATAAAGCAAAATCTTTTTTATGCATTTGTGTATAATGCGGCCCTGATTCCAGTTGCTGGGCTTGGATTGCTTTATCCAACTATAGCGGGAATGGCAATGGCTGCCAGCTCTGTTTCTGTAACCGGAAGCTCTTTGGCGCTGAAAAGATGGAATCCTAAACGACGTCCTTAGCGTGAGATTGTGCTACAAATGGTCGGATTTGTTTTTCACAAGTCAAAAAATGAGTTGTTTTAGGTACAAAATTACTAATTACGTGCCGTCCGTAAATCGCGACTGTTCGGAGTCAAACACACTCACTACATGGCCTGCCAGCTTTTCAATGTCAAGCGTATGATCCGCTGAAATTAACAATGTCAAATCCGTTAGCGGAAAGCTGATTAAAACAATTTTGTCTCTTCTTGCAGCAATGTAGTTTATTGGACCCAGCGAGTCATCAAATGACTTTCTATGCGAGATTTCATATGCAAACTCCATGAATTCCTCCAGCCTGAGTTTGTCTTTTTCAAGTGGGATTATCCCTCTTTTGAATCCGCCTGCAACTATCATTCCATCACTGTCGACTATTGCAGCAAATCTGATTTCTTTTTCTTCTGTTAATTGTTTGCACTTTGCATCGTGCCCCGGATATAGGATTTTGTGGAGTAGAGGTTTCATTCCTGTCCCTCTATCCCCATCAAAGTCAGAGTAGATCGAATTCTGTCAATGCTACGAATTCTCGATGTGATGATATCACGTACCATCTCACTTGACGGAGCTTCAACTTTGGCAATTATGTCATATGCCCCAAAGACTCCGTGCATTTCTTTTACCCTGCCGACTGATTTTAGTTCGGTGATTACCTTTTCCTCAGATCCAAGATCACAGTTTATCAAAACATATGCCGACGACAAAATCATCTCTCCGGAATATGCTTTTTGCAATAACACTTTAGGTCTGTGCATTCTTTGAGCGCTTTTAGGTATTCATCCATTGGTTTTTTCTCGTAGTCGCAAAAGCAGACTTCTGCCTCGTCTCCACATTCTATACAGTAGCTCATGCCAAGTATAGCACGTTTACATATATATGATGAATCATTGAAAATCCATTAATTCATTTGATTGAATAATGTAATGCCATACAAATGTTTATTATTTTCAGTTAATTCCCAACAAAATCAAACATTTGCAAAGTGATCGTATTCATGCCTGAACAGATTATCAGAAAACACAAACGTATCCTTATCTTCCTTGATGACGTATCGTATGACAAGAAGCTGACACGACATAGAGGCCTGTGTTGTTGTGGCACCAGTTTGCCGGTGGACACTCCCCGTCTGCCCAAAGCAAAAGATGTCTTTCAGCGGGTCAGCTTCAGTCCTATCTCCACAAAAATACTAGCGAATTTAGATTTCAAAATATCTTGCGTGCTAGCCTGCTCAACTCAAATTGCCATTGAAAATCTTAAAAGGCTCATCGATGTACCATACCAATGGAAGATCAAATCCCACAATGCCAATGTCCTCCAGGGTCTGAAAGCTACGAAAATGAAGATGGGGTCAACATCTGCCGTTCCTGCGGTGGATGGGTACCGCTCAAGTAATATAGAATTATTCAGAGGGTACGCCACAAATTGGATGATCAAAAGACTGTCTCTAGACGTGCTCACGGTTTTTCTATATGGTGTAAAAATAATCATACATGTAGATTTTACAGTACATGATCATGTTATTTGATTTTATGCTGAGGCCTGATAGTGCTTGCATTGCGATGGCTTGCTACGCCTTAGCGTGAGATTTTCTCGTTATCTTGTAGGTATGTTCCAAGGATCTATGGGTGTCTATGGTCTAAAAAGCATCAAACTATGATCGTTGGCCAAAAAGATGCCTGATTTTTGTTTAATAGTGGTGGACTGGGAGGGAATTGAACCCTCGACTTCTGCATTGCGAATGCAGCATTA
>CAZCWI010000003.1:0-33641 GCA_964502325.1 uncultured Candidatus Nitrosotenuis sp.
TACGCAGTATCCAGAATTTGCAAATATTCTACACAACGCAGTAACAAGCGTTGTTTTTCCAGCACCGGACGATGTTCCCTGAACCATCAGAGTGCGGCTCATGTCGATTCCCCCAGTGCTAGAACCAGTTTTGTGTTTTCCTTGTGCGTTTTAATTGCTATTCTAACATAGTTATCATCCAGTCCACGAATTGTGCTACAATCCCTAATCAGGATATTTTTTTCCAAGAGCCTTTTTTGCAGTATTTTTGATTTTATTTTTGTTCTGATCAAAATAAAATTAGTTGAGCTGTCAAGGCAGAAAAAACCATCTATTTTTGAAATGGAATTTTTGAGAAAGTCGTGTTCTTTTTTTATCAGATTCCTTGTTTTTGATAGAAACCTTTTATCAGACAATGCAAGAATTGCCGCTTCCTGTGAGAGGCCACTCACATTCCATGGGATCTTGATGTTGTGTAAAATAGATATTATTTTTTTGTCTCCAATCCCATATCCTACTCGCAGTCCTGCAAGGCCAAACGATTTTGTAAGTGATTGTAAGACAAAAAGATTTTTCATATTGAGATGATCAGTTATGGATTCTTTTGGGTTCTGCGTTAGATCCATAAAGCATTCGTCAACAAACACCATTGTAGCACGATTTTTTGCGGCACGCAAAATCTTCAACATTGAACTCTTTGGTATGAAAGTGCCAGTTGGATTGTTCGGATTGCAGATGAAAATGCAGCCATTTTTTGGAATTTTTTTAATAAAGTCAGAAATGTCACGATTCAAGTCCATCGTTTTGAAAAATTTGATTTTTCCTCCACAGAGGCGTACTGCCGATTCATATTCGCCAAAGGTTGGAATCGGAATCAAAACAGGTGTGTCTTTAGATATCACAGCCTGGCAGAAATTATAGATTATTTCAGTTGCGCCATTGCCCACTATCAAATTGTCAGTTGATACTTTGACGTATCCTGAGAGATGTGTCCTTAGCTTTGTTGAGCTGGGATCAGGGTATACTGGGATCTTTTGCAGGCCAGTTTTTAGCAGTTTTTTGACCGAGGATGGGAATCCCAGCGGGTTCACGTTTGAGCTAAAATCCACAACTGCCGGATTGTGACTTTGAATTGAATATAGGCCTCCATGCTGGGCCGGAACATGGCTTGCTACGTTTTTGGCAAACTTCACACACACAAACACGCATTCACGGGTTTAGTTGTTACGGTTTTTACCTCTAAAGAATTATTAATTGATCGCGCGAAAATTTTCCTTGTGAAGAAGAGAGTAGCAATTTTGGGTGCAACTGGTGCAGTTGGCCAAGAATTCATAGTTTCATTAAAGGATCACCCGTGGTTTGAGGTAACACAACTTGCGGCATCGGAGAGATCTGCTGGCAAAAAGTATACGGATGCAATAAGGGACCCAAACTCAGGTATTGTAAAATGGCAAGTGGGCGGCGAAATTCCGCAATATGTCCGAGAAATGACGGTAGTATCAATTGATCAAGTAAAAACAGACGAGCTTGACTTGGTATTTTCCGCAGTTGAAAGCGATGCGGCAAGAGAAATTGAGACCAAGTTTGCAAAGGAACTTCCAGTGGTCAGTACATCTTCAGCATACAGATATGATGAAGACGTTCCGATATTGATTCCAGGTATTAACGACGAACAGGTCGAACTGATTGAAACCCAGAGGAAGAACCGCAACTGGAAAGGCTATGTTTTGCCTCTTCCAAACTGCACTACCACAGGTCTTGCCATAACCATGAAACCGTTATACGACAATTATGGGGCAAAGCGGGTTTTCATGACATCTATGCAGGCAATATCAGGCGCAGGAAGATCGCCTGGAGTTTCTGCCCTCGATGTTACCGATAATCTAATACCATACATTCCAAAGGAGGAAGGAAAAGTAAGAATCGAGACTGCCAAGATCTTGGGCAAGCTAAAGGACGGAAAGATAATACCAGCAGACATCAAGGTAAGCTGCACGTGTACAAGAGTGCCGGTAATTGACGGTCACACAGAGTCAGTGTTTGTAGAGACATCAGTACCAACAAAGCTTGCCGATGTCACAAACAAACTTCACGAGTTCTCTGATCACATCAGTGTCATAGGCCTGCCATCTGCTCCAAAGGACTATCTTGTGGTACACCAAGATCCAACAAGACCGCAACCAAGAATTGACAGAGAAGTTGACGGTGGAATGACAACGTCAATGGGAAGACTAGAGGAAGATCAGATATTTGAGAACGGTGTCAAGTACGTTTTGTTTTCACACAACAAAAAAATGGGCTCCGCAAAAGGAGCAGTACTACTTGCAGAGATGCTGTACAAAAAAGGCAAGCTTTAATCGGAATTTTTTCAAATTTTTTGATCATAACGTTATTAAACAGAAAAGATTTCACCAAAGCTGGTGTTTTAAACGGCAAAAGTTGATGAATTGGATCTTACCATTTTATCAGAGTTAAGCGAGGATGCGTCTATTTCGATTCCAAGACTGTCAGAAAAAATCAAGGTAAACCCATCTGTCGTATACAGCAGAATAAAGCGCCTCACAAAAAGAAATCTAATCGAGCGGTTCACTATTGTTGTAAACGATAAGGAGCTTGGCTACGCAGTCAAGGCCATGACTGGGATCAACATGGATTCAAAGTGCCGCGATACCATAATTGACGAATTGTTCAAAATCAAGGGAGTAAGAGAGATTTCCGAGGTCACCGGCAGATTCGACATAATCGTAACAATGTACGCTATGAATTTGGCTGAAATGCACAAATTGATATCAGAAGGCCTGGGCAGCATACAGGGAGTTTTGGCCTCGGAGAGCTTTATCGAGATGAAGCGCAGAACTAAGAATATGCCTTATAACCACGAAGCATAGGGTATGTTACATTTAATTTTCGATGTGATTTTGATTCGATGAGGAAGTATGCAAAAAGCTCAAACTAGCTCAAGGATCAAGACGTATTACGAGCTTACAAAGCCAAAGATCTGGTATTTGCTAGTGTTTACCGCGTTTGGGGCGGCACTTACCGCGTCAAACCTGTACCAAATTCCAATATCACCTGCTACTTGGGGTTTAATGATATTTGGAGTGGCTGCAGGTTCTGCGGCTGCTAATACCTTGACTAATTATCACGACAGGGATATAGACGCAATAATGGAAAGAACGAAAAATCGACCCATTCCAAGTGGAAGAATTTCTCCACCGGAAAAGGCCCGCGACTTTGGACTTGTTTTAGCTGGAATTTCACTGGCATGCGCATTTGCATTATCATATACAGTAGGATTTTGGAACGGCATTTGGGCCGGAATTTTCATGGCGTTTGGTTTAGCAAACAATGTCTTGGTGTACTCTCATGCCCTAAAGCGAAGAAGTAGAACCAACATCATACTTGGTGGATTTTGTGGCGGCGCTCCTGCAATGATTGGATATGCAGCTGTGACACTTACTGGGATTTGGGACTTGGGACTAGTCATGGCAGGGCTGGTATTCATTTGGATTCCAATGCACATTTGGGCCTTGACTTTGCATTTTAAGGACGACTACAACAAGGTAAATGTCCCAATGTTAACTGCGGTACAATCTGAAAAGACATCTGCCAGAGTGATTGCAATTAGCACACTAGTGATGGTTTTGTTTAGTGTTGTCCCGTTCTTTTTGACCACACAGTCAGGACAGCCGGTAATGAAAGAGATCTATTTGTACACGGCAATTGCATCAGGCGCGCTGATGCTGTTATTGTCGTTTTGGGTTATTGTAAAGCCAACTGAAAGGGCATCATGGATGCTCTTCAAGTTCTCCAGCCCATATCTTTCTGTGCTGTTTATTGCACTAATGGTTGATTCTGGCTTTAGATAGCCCACAAGACAACGTACCTTAGAATATGATATCAATCAGCAAAGTAATCTTGACAATAAGCATGATAACCTAATCATTAAACTCATTTTTTGACACCAGATTTGAACATAGGAATTGAACTTTTAGGGGATTTAGCTTATCTTTTGATCACATGTGCGGCAGTGGGAGCACTTGCCTATATCCTGAGGCAGCCCCTGATTTTGGGGTTTTTGGTAGCAGGCATGCTAATTGGGCCGTTTGGACCGTTTGGCTTCATCAAAAATACGGACATGTTAAACAATTTTTCAGACATTGCAATTGTCTTGCTATTATTTGGTGTAGGGCTGTCATTTCCGCTATCACATCTCAAGGGAGTTGGAAAAATCGGAATCACGATCGCGGTAATCGAAGTTCTAGCAATGCTAGGAATTGGATTTGCGATAGGCACTGCGTTTGGATGGAGCTTTTACGATTCAATGTTTTTGGCAGCAGCGCTGTCAATTAGCTCAACTGCAATAATCGTCAAAGTCTTAGAGGATGCAGGTAAAATGGAGACCACTTCGGCGCTAATACTTACAGGAGTGCTAGTGATCGAGGACATAATTGCAATTGTCATGCTAAGCACGATACACTCTACCGTAGTTACGGGTTCAGTTGAGTTGCCGGTGATAATGTGGACATTGGCAAAAATTGGAATATTCTTTGGCATAACCTTGACACTTGGCATATTTTTAGTTCCAAAAATATTTAATTTGATTTCAAAATTGGAGCGATACGAGATAACAATTATTTTTGCATTAGGTCTTGCCTTTGGACTATCATTTTTGACCTACAATCTTGGATTTTCGGCAGCTACTGGAGCATTTTTGGCAGGGGTAATAATCGCAGGATCAAAATTCTCAGAGGATATTTCCCTCCTAATCACACCGACAAAAGAGATCTTTACTGCAATATTCTTTGTTACAATTGGCGCGCTAATGGATCTTACCCAAATTGGCACATTTTGGATTCCAGTTGTCATAATTACGGCTGCAGTGATAATTGGAAAAATACTCTCAGTGTATGCAGGGATGAGACTATTTACCACATCAAGACAGTACGCTTTTGGTGTGGGGTTGAGCATGGCGCAGCTGGGAGAATTTTCGTTTATTGTACTAAAGACTGGGAAGGATCTTGACGTGGTTAGCGATATGCTGTTCCCCATAGTAGGTATGGTTGTGGTGATAACCACGTTCCTTGGCGTCATACTTGTCAAAAAGGGAACAAAGATAGTCGAAGTATACGAATAAAAAATTTGCAATCCTAGTGATTCTAGACCAAACTGTCCACTAATGTTGAATTCTGTACATCCAAGATGCGAGATTTATTTCGGTTTATTCTACGATAAAAGAGGCCACACCGATTTCCACATTGTTGTATCTAGCCATGACAACATATTGCCCAGACAACGAATTTGCGTCAAGTGTGAGCGGAACAGTGAATTCGCCTTTCTTTGTAACTATTCCCCTTAGATCAAAAGAAGTCTGATCAGGTTTTGTTATTGTCAGACTCACATATGTGCCTGTTGTAGAATCATCCACCATTCCTGAAACATCTACACGAATTGTCTTGTAAGGCGATTTTTCAAATCGGTAGTTGTTTAATTGAATAGCTCCACTGCTTACTTGGACTATATCGCTTGTAGAATTTGATTGCGCCAGATTTGGTTCTACATTTTCAGCAGGTCCAATCCGCATTATTCCATTTCTTATCAGGTACTGGATGCCGGAGACAAAATCAGAATCAGTGATTTTCCCTTGTGACCACCATTTTGCGTTGTCTTTTATCCAGGACGGAATTTCCTGAGGTGCGGATTTCTCCAGTGCGGTTTGTGGAATTACGATTACATCGTGTTCTATTAGAAACTTTATTCCTAAAACAAAGTCCGAATCACCGATTATGCTATCTGACCACCATTTTGCGTTGTCTTTTATCCAGGACGGAATTTCCGTTGATTCTATTTGCGGAATTTCGTCGACGGCATCTATTATCTGAGGTTTTTCATCAGTATTTCCAAAGATGTAGATCCAGACAATTCCAGACTGTGTCGTGTTTGTCAGGGTGCCAGAAAGCAGGATGTCGGTTTTCTGTGAGACGATCTGCATGTTCATAACGTTATACGCTCTTGCGGATACATCCACTCCACTTTTTGTATAATCTGGATAATCATACAGGCTGCCAATTTTTGTTGTAAACGTTCCAGAATTGGTCTCCTCTGGAGTTATTTCTTCAACTTTCATTTCGCCCCCCGCATCTTCGACTAGTTGCGCAGCAAACTCTGTCTGAAGTGGCGTAATCACCTTGTGATTTGCATCAGTATACGAGTAATCAAGATCGTCTTGCGGTGTCTTGTTGCACGCATTATTGTGCCATGCATCTGATGAGCTCATTGCATCAATCATTAGTTGACCATGGAGTAGTTCGTGATACAAAACTACCAGATCCTCAATCTGTTTTATTTTTGGATTACGCTCAGTGCTTGCTAGTATGGCATCAGAGTTTAACATCAGTTCATTTTCACAGTTAATTGTTATTTTCCCACCAGACGATGTAATGCTGCACTTCCAGGAATAGATCCCGCCAGTGGTTGTTCCCTCATGCCCAAGGCTGTTATCAAACTTGGCAAGTCTTGTTTTTACGGCAGCGGTAACATAGTTGTTAAGATCATCAGTGTCACACGGAAACGATATTGTGATTGGAGTTGAAAACGACTCCAATACTTTGCTTACATCCACTTTTTGCACGTCTAATTGTGTAAAATTCGCAAGTAATCCATTGTACAATTGTTGCTCTTGCGAGGTTGGCGCTACATAATCAGCAAATATGGGATAGACGCTTACTGTTAGCAAAAACACCACAAAAATCCCGACTCTTTTCAATTTAACAAACGATTTCGCATATGATTACTTAAGAATTGGGATTAAATCAAACGACTTGTCAATACTGCCAAAAATGTCACTGGCACAAAAATCATGATATGCCAATAGCAACAGGCTGGTAGACCAAATGCTTACTGATCAACACCGAATCACGCGTGCCAGTGACTAGTCCTCTGTAAAACAGTTCTGCTTTGTTTTACATCACCTAGAATCCAAGTAGATATCTATTAAGAATGGTGGAAATTTCAGATTCGTATTCTAGAAATCTAAAACCAGCATTATAACCTAGGAATGTTTTTCATCATATCGGCTCACTGTTTATCATACTTGATAATCAAAAAATGAATTAAAACATACAATTCCAATGAAAATTTGATTGAAAATTTCTGAATTTGCGCTAAGAGATCTTTTGCCTCTATCTTTGATGAATACGCCTTGTGTGAGCGTACAAAAGCAAAATAAAATTCAGGAGGCCATTGGGTTGCTCATACCATATTTGGAATCCATGACAGATTCCCTTATAGTTACAAATGATGATAACAAACCGGTTGGAATCATAGGCGGTAGAGAAATTATTGAGCATATTTTATCAAATCCATCGTACAATCTTTTTGAAAATAAGGTAGAAAGCGTAATGTCTAGCCAAATAACCAGGGTTTCAGGTACAACAAAGCTCAAAGATGTCATTGAAGAGTGGAAGCAGACGGGTAGAGCTTTTTCCATAATACCAAATTTTATTGGCGGTTATTCTGCAATATCTGCTCGCAAGTTACTTGAAGTTGGAAAAAGTTCCATGACGGAAATGACAATATCAGAGATGCCAAAAAAGAAAGCTCTTACATTCAAAGTCGATGCGACAGTAAATAGCATCATAAATATGATGTTAAAGCATAAAACTCGAAAGCTTCTTTTGGAGAATTCAAACCAGTTCATAAGCGACCGCATAATCATCGAAAAAATTGCAACTGATTTTAATTATTTAAAAAACATGGATAATTTTCTTGATTTATCAGTAATGGATTTTGACTTGGAATATGCCAAAATAATTACAAAAGATTTGAACGTAAATGAACTATCTAGCATCATGTTTGGCATGATGCATCCTTATGTGGTGTTTAAGGATCAGGCAATTAGCCCATGGGATATTTGTCTGACTTTATTATCAGAAAAGATGCAAGAGTATTCCTAGGACCAGATCTTTAATTTATTTCCAAAATACCTTACAAAAAGCAGACTTGTAGCGGCAGCCAAAACGAGCAAACCGCCAGTAAATTCAGGGATTACCTCGGTTCCCATGATTTCAACTTCTGTTGTTTGTTTTGGAACGATAAAAATTAGATTTGTGTATTTCCCAGAGACAGAGAAATCATATCCTTTTTCTTGCCCGTTTACCAAAAGTGTGAATTTTTCCTTCTCGGCAGACAATACTTCTTGTGGAAATCGGACTGACATTATGTCAGAATCAAGTATGTTTTCAAGTTTGATTACCAGAGAAGATCGCTCAGGATTGATGTTCATAGATAGAACTTTGGCATCATGATCTTCAATGCCACCTTCAGTCACCGTTCCAACCGTGCTTAGTCGGTAAAATATTTCAAAGTTCTTTTCTTCTACTTGCAATGGGTATTTTTTCATCATCAATTGCGCAATGTCAGGATATTGTATTTTTTGAATTGATACATCATCAGCATCAGATCCGCTAGATGATAATGGGAAATAGGCACATAGTGAGATTACAAGAACTAGCCCGGTTGTAAGTATCAGTTTATGCATAAGCTAGAATTTCCCTACGTCTCCCTCAAGGCATGCATTATTATTGATTTGGTCGATACATTTTGAGAAATCATTCTGTTTGAAAATTTAGAACCGCAATATGGACACAAAATTTGTTTTGCCATGGCAGGTGATAGTGGTTATTTTATTTGAACAAGTTGCCGATTTTCAAATCAGAAAAAGGTAAATTATTTTATTACTTGTGTAATTTTTTTAGTTCTTCTTCGTCTAGCTTGAACTCTTCTTCTTCGGCATATGCCTGCTCTGCATGTTCGCCCATATCAAGTCCTATCTCCTCGACTTCCTTTGATACTCGTATTCCAACCAAAAACTTGAGCACCTTTAGTATGGCATAGGTTCCACCAAAGCCCAATGCTGCTGCAACAGCAACACCGATTCCTTGTGTCACAAGCTGCATTGGATTACCAAACAAAAGACCGTCTGGTCCGCTTGGATTTATTGCAGAAGATGCAAAAATTCCTATTGCAAGAGATCCTATAATGCCGGCAATTCCGTGCACAGAGCTTACATCTAGCGCGTCATCAATTTTTAGCCTGTCCTTGATCAGTAATACGCCACAGTATGACGCAAGGCCTATTGCAATTCCAATGACAAATGAGTGCTCCACACTCACATAGCCAGATGCCGGCGTGATTCCTGCAAGACCTGCTATTGCCCCGTTTATCGCTGCAACGACACTTGGTTTTCCAGTTCTCATCCATGACAGGCCAACCCAGATCAGGGCAGAAATTGATGATGCCATGTGAGTCACAATAACTGTGTTTCCTGCAACGCCACCTGAGGCAAGCGCACTACCAGCATTGAATCCAAACCAGCCAAGCCACAGTAGCGATGATCCCAAGACTGCGATAGGTATGCTGTGTGGCACCATTATTGCAGGGCCATAATGCTTTCTTTTTCCAAGAACCAGTGCTGCTGCAAGTGCTCCCATTCCCACACTTGTGTGGATGACTATGCCTCCTGCAAAGTCATAGACCCCAAGTGCACCAAGCCATCCCCCACCCCAGATCCAGTGTGTCAACGGATAGTAAATCAAAATAGACCAAGCTGCGATAAACAACAAAAATGAGCTAAACTTCATTCGTTCAGCGATTACGCCAGTCAGCAATAGGGGGGTGATTGCCGCAAACATGAGCTGAAATTTTGCAAAAAGTACGCCTGGAATGGTTGGGGCAAAATGCAACGAGTCATTAAAAGGGACATTCTTTAGGAAAACATAATCAAGATTGCCAGTGATACCTCCAGTATCAGGCCCAAACACCAAACTAAACCCAAAGATAAACCACATCACGCTCAAAAGCGCAAGTCCAGTGAATATTTGCATGAAAATCGAAACGGTGTTTTTCTTTCTTAACAATCCAGCTTCAAAAAGTCCAAGTGCCGGAATCATCAGCAGTACCAAACTGCCAGCTATGAGTATCCATGCTGTGTCACCACTATCGATTGGCACATTCGTTTCGAATCATTTTTAGTATATAATTGTGAGCCAGATTACTCGATCTGATTATAGAATGTTAATTGTTTCATCATTTAACGATCAAATGATTATCATTTACTATCAAGTGTAAAATTCAAAAAAAGATATTTTACTATGAACTACATCAGAAAACCCGTTGATAAGATTAGAAATAATTCTTCCAAAAAATGAAGTGATGTCAATTAGCGAAGCTCTAAAACAAATCAACGTGGGCGGACTGACAGTTTCAAAAAAAAGAGGGCGCGGCAAAAACCCACCACCGGAAATTCACGCCTCCAAAGGAACCGAGATCTTTGTGCCCCAGTTTGGCGACAAGTATGTGCTAGAAGTGCTCATTCCAGAAAACATGGAAGAGCAGGCAATCAAGATAATTAGAGAGAATGCAACTCAGGGGAAAATTTTCGTCCATCCAGTACTTCGTACAGTCGACATCAAGACTGGAGTAGAAGGGGAAAAAGCGATCTAAAGCACCAACATGGTTTTTCCAGATAATCCGATGTTTCAGAATTAAACTCGAATTATTCCCTGTTTTATCAGGTATTGAATTCCCGAGACAAAGTCAGAATCACCGATTGTTCCATCTGCCCACCATTTTGCGTTGTTTCGAATCCAGTTGGGAATTGCAGTTTGTGAAGGCGGAGTTTGTACGGATGCAGTTTCTGCCTTTGTTTCACTTATGTCAAATTGCATGCTTGCTGACACAAACGGGTCAAAATCAAGGAATCCGCTACCGGTCAGAATTAGCTGCAAAGTGTATGCACCCTTTGACGGAATGGTAATCAGTCTTGAATCAACACCACTTGGCACGTTTAATCCAAGCAAGTTTGGATTGCCGCCAGCATTGACTACAAACTCCTTTCCTGAAGAATCCTTTATGCCGTATGCATATCGAATGTCTTTTGCAAGATTTCCCGAGGGATCAAAAAATGCAAATGTAAATGAGACATCCTTACTTGCACCATACCTGGTATCATATGATATGGTTGCCCGGTATCCATTTGAGAATTTTACATCAGATGATTTTATCGCATTTGGGGATTCTGGGCTGATTTCAACAAGCATCGAATGCAAGTCAACGTTTTGCTTGTCGCTGAGTATTTTTAGCTCTTCTCCTGTCACTAGGAAATGAATTATGTTTGTAGTCTTGCTTGAATACGGATCAAATTGTATGTCTTTTGGAAATAATGGAATTCCATTCACGGTTCCTTTAAAGCCATTCACGTTTTGATACGGAGTAAAGCTTTTTGGAATCTCAATCTGGTTTCTTACAAGTTGTGTGTGTTCTGCATGCTCCCAGTGAAACGGCATTGCAAAGGATATGGAGTTTGTTTGTTCGCTAAATTGTAAACTAGATAACGGATCTTGGAATGCTTTTACCGTTACGGGGGTTTCACCTTTTGTAGTTTTAAGTGAGAATTTTTGCTCTTGAGCTATGTTGATGTTTGTCTCAAAGTTAATGTCTTGGGCAGTTTGTGTTTTTGGGTTTGTTGCACCAATAATGGCAACTTTAAGATAGTATATCCCGCTTTTGTCAAAGACAGGTCCTGTAATTATTGGTGGGTTGTTTCCCGACGAAGTCAGTGCATTTGGAACAATTAGATCCTTTTCTCCCTCATATTTTGTGCATCGCCAGAGTTCTTTTTCTCCGCATTCAGATATTGGTTTGACAGTTAGGTCAAGTTCGCCATCTTTGTCAAAGAACATCTGGTTTGCAACTAATTGGTCGTCATAATAGATTCCAACCCGATATGTCACTCTCTCAATGTTTGTGTTGGTATTACTATCAAAGAATCTGATTTTCAGATTTGCAGTACCTTTTCCTGGAGAATAATCAGCAGGCTCAAGTGTAGCGCTTACTGTAACTTGTCTATCGCCAAAGCTTACCGGCGGGGCTTGCTCGCCACCATGATGTTGCGCATGCGCAAATTGAAATAAAAATGCAAATGCCAGCAACAAGGAAAACGCCAAGAGTTTTGGGAACATTGTTTGATCCAATCCTGAGCCATATTAAAAATTATTTTCTAGATTGCGTGCTAAAAGTAAGTAATTGGACTAAATCGTTAACATGAGTATCAATTATGATAATGTAGTACTTGGTTTAATTATAATTTAGAGAATATTCGTGTATGTCAAGATCCGAAATCAAGAGAATCTTGGTTCCTTTGGACGGATCAAAGAACTCCATTAGAGGTCTAGATAATGCAATTTATCTTGCAAGGCAGTGTCAGGCAACAATTACTGGGATCTATGTCTTGCCAAGAGTGCCGGTGCGCGCATATCGGGCAATTCAATATCCGGAAAAAGAGTTGCTAAAAGACGCAGATAACAATATGGAATATGCAAAAAAACATTGTGCGCAGAACGGAATCATGTTTGAAAAAAAGGTATTATTTGGAGATCCAGGATACACGATTGTCAAATATGCAAAGGACAGAAAATTCGACATCATAGTGATCGGGGCAAGAGGCAGAGGTTCAATAAAAGAGGTCTTCTTTGGGAGCGTATCAAACTATGTCGTGCACAAGGCAAACATGCCAGTTTTAATTATCAAGTAAAGGATTAGGCAGGATTATCCCAAACAACAGTATATGCAATCATTGTTCTGGGCTTTGGTTTTTGCTCTTTTGTTCCCCATTCGTCTTTGGTATGTCCTGAATTCTGTTCAGAGATGGTTCCCCATTTAAATTTCGGAAATTGCGTGTCAACCATGCCAACAGGTATGAGAGTTAGAAGATAAGCAGTTAGAGTGCATTGCAATGCAAAGCAGTCCTACTCATTATATCAAAAAAGGATCAACCCATAGCATGCAAATACAATTTATAGGAAAAAAAGTTGATGACGAGAAAAAGGACACAATCCTTGAAATAATGTCAGACAAGTACTGTCGGGCAATAATAGAGTCGACCATGAACGTTCCAAAATCGGCAATCGAGATCAGTGCAGAATGCGAGATTCCGATCAGCACGGTTTACAGGAGATTGCAGAATCTTCACGACTCAAAGCTGCTTGGGATCTCAGGCTCGATTACCTCAGAAGGAAAAAAACACTTTCTATACAAAAGCAAGGTAAAGGCAATGACATCGGTGTTTAATGGAGGTAACGTCGAAGTCGAAATAGTTTCTAATACATCAAATTAGGAACGTTTTGATTTTTTTAAAACCCAATCTTGAGAATCAAAACTCAGCTTAAATCAACAAAACAGGATCAAAATACCATGGAAAACAAGCCATATTCCTCACCAGTCTTTACACTAACTGAGCACAATTCCATTCATGATGCATTGGTGCTGATGCAGACTAATTTTGTCAAAAGAACAGTGATTGTCAAGGACAAAAAACCAGTAGGGATAGTAACTGAACGCGACATTAACAGATTCCTTGAAAATGACAATACAAAACGAACACTAGACGAGGTTTCATTAAAGGAGATAATGAAAAAGAACCTAATTACCGTAATAGCTAACCAGCAAGATCACCTAGAACAGTGCGCCACCAGAATGGAGACGTTCAAAATAGGATCAATCATAGTAACAGACGATGACGGGAATCTTGTTGGAATAACGACACAGACAGATATTGCACGATTTTATGCAAAGATGTATCCTGGCAAATACAAAGTGAAAGATTACATGACTGACAAGGTCTTTACCTGTCGTCATTCTGATTCACTGAAATTTGCTTTGGAAATGATCAACAAAAACAATACTTCACGGCTAATAATTACCGACAATACGGGAAATGTAAAAGGCGTTATTACCACAAATACTTTTCTAAAACACAGCTCCTACTTCAAAAACTCAACTAAGGCAAGGGAATATCTGCTTCCAAGTGAATCTGCCAGTGATTTGGCAGTAAGCGATCTTATTAAAAACGAGGTATTAATGATTGAACCAGATGATGACTTGGCAACTGCAGCACATCTTATGGTAAGAAACAATGTTAGTGGAGTCCCAGTGATTGTAATGCAAAAAAATAAACTGGTCGGCATTGTCACAAAATTTGACATAGTAAGGGCATTTGCAGAAGTTTTGCCACACAGGAAACTGCTAGATAAATACAGAATGTTTCATTAAATAGCTCAGCGTCATAAATATAGCGTTGGACACATCAATACCGCAAAGAAAGCAGCATCCACCAAAAAAGGAAGCCACCAGAAGCATAACGTATAGGCTTCCTGCAAAGCTCGTAGATGAATTAGAGACGGAGGCAATGCAGAAAAACATCTCACAAAATGTTTTGGTGAGACAGATTTTGGAAAAATATGTCAAATGGGATAGATTTGCAGATAAGATAGGGATGATTCCAATACCAAGAGGTATCTTAGAATCTCTTGGAGAGGAAATGACAGGTGAGGACATTGATGGAGTAATTCAGGTTATGGTGCCTCTCATAAAAGAGTCAGTTATGTTTATGAAAGGAAAATACGATCTAAAGCGATGTATCGAGACACTTGAGGACTATATGCGCGCCTCAGGCATGAATTCTGATCATAGAGTTGAAGGTGCCTTGCACCATTTTATCATACAACATGACCTTGGAATGAAGTGGTCACTTTTTGCAGAACAGCTGCTCAAAGAAATATTTCATGAATTTTTACCAAACAAGAATTTGAAATGTCAGACAAGTGAAAAGACAGTCATTGCGACAATAGAGCTTGGCTCTGATTTTAGCGAGCATGATTATTAAAGAATAAAAAAATTATTGGACTTGCACTGGACTCTTTTTTGGTTTTGGTGTAGGTATAGCCTTTGGTATCGTGATGTTCAAAATACCATCAGTAAGCTTTGCCTGAGTTTTGTCTGATAGAACTTTTTCCGGTAATGGAAGAGTTCTGTAGTATGATATTTCACTTCTTTCCTTTCTAAGATAGTTTTTTTTCTTTTCTTCTTCCTCTTCTTTGTGTTGTGCGGATATTTCTAAAGAATTATCAGATACGTTCAGATTGATTTCGTCCTTTTTCACTCCAGGCATTTCCAACTTTACCAGATATTTGTCTCCTTCATCTATAATGTCGCACGACATTGATTTGATGTTTGGAAATAGTGCAGGTATTGCAGGAAATGAGGCAAAGGATTTCTCCAGATCTCTTCTGAAGTTATCAAATGCTCTGTCCATGTTTGACCAGCTTGGCCAGAAAGGTGCAAGTTCGGTTGTTTTCTTGTCGTCTGGTTTAGCCATTACGGCGTATTTGCCTTTATCATTTAATTAGTTGATGAAGATTCTCAAGATTGGTTTTTAGAGAATGGTATCAGATCTGGTAATCTACTTGCATATTTTATAAAACCAAATAGTACTTGTTCCAGTAGCAAATGGCAATGCAAAAAGAGATTCAAGAATACATGAACAGGCATCTAGATTTGCTTTTAGCACAGACAAAATCCTACGTTCCATTCATAAAAACAGCATTTCCAGGCACGGATCTTGCAGATGCATGTTTTAATTTGATTGTAGGAAACGCATTTTCTGTTTTTCTTGGCCAGTATGCAATGCGCATAAAATCTCCAACTGAGGAAGATCTTATAGAATTTGGTAAAATGGTGAGCCAATACAGAGAAAAAATATCAGAACTTTTCTCAAGATAGGTCAGTCTTCGATGTTTATTTTTGTTCCCTGAAATACTTTGGGGACTGTGATTACAAGTCTTCCATTTGTAAATCGTGCCGAGATTTTTTTAACGTCAGAATTTTTGGGAATCAATACACTTTTTTTGAAATGTTCGTATTGATGTCTTGTAAATTTTGAATCATGGTATGTTTCTCGTAGTTTTGCTTCAACTACAATCATTCCCTCATCATTAATGTATACGTTAATATCTTTTTTTTCAACAAGTGGGAGATCAAATTCTAAAACCCACTTTGATTCGTGTTCCTTTATACACGATAAGGGACGCAAGATTTTTTGCTCTAAATCATCGCCAAGCTGCAAGATTGGGAGATCAAAACTATCAACGTTAAACCAGTCTCTTATCATGTTATCACCGGTAGATTGGAGGAGCCTTTGATGGCAGTTGTGGCTCCTGTTGGTATAGTGCATCAAGTGTTTCCTGCATCAGGTTTCTGTGCTGTATCCTAAGATAGTCAACTCGTTTTTGGATTTCACTTGTATCCACTTGTATTTTTAATATTTTTGCCAGTGTGGTTACAGCATGAATTGACGCTTGTGGATCAGGAAAGAATGGGTGGCACGAAGTGTATAGGACAAGAAGCGGCACGTGTTTATTTCTAAATGAGGTAATAATAGCTGCGTCGGTTCCGATTATTGTTCCTGTAATGAATTTCGGAATATCATTTTCATACATTAATTTCTCAAGCGATGGATCAGTTGCAAGGCCATAGGTTTTGATGTCTTTTTTGTCCGTATATTGAGCGTCTACTCCGCTTGGGACGACGACTTTGCTTATCTTGTTCTTGGTGCAAAAGGCAAGCAATGCTTCTGTGAAATCATAAGAAATTTCGGAATAAATCGGGATCTCAGAGATTATGGCGTAAAGATTATCCTTTTTGTGTATCCTAATAGGTCCAATTACCTCGCCATTTTCTACAAATACGGTAGGAGGTAAATCAGGATGATTAATTTCTCCAACGATTTCCATTTTCAGATGCTGTATCATATAGGATAAGGTAAAAGTTCCAATCAATCCGTTTCCAGGAAAACCGAGTATGAGGATTATGTCATCAGGTGATTTTTTTGCTATTGTTTTTCTTTTCAAGTAATATGAAATGTTTTCAATTACATAAAAGTAAGTTTACTTTTTTCAACGGTGATAATTAGAATTATCTCTCCATTTTTCTAATGCTTAACTTATAGCGTTTTTTTGAGCGTTGCGTAAGACTTCTAAGTAGTCGTTGTGCAATTTCATCAAATACCTTACTTAAGTCAAATCCAGTTCTAGCAAAGATGAATTTTTTGTGCGGTGTGATTATCACGGTAGATACATCATAGTTATATCTACTGCCATTTCCATGTAATTTTTTTACGTAAACTTTGGCTTCCTGTATGTCAGGATATACTTTTTGAAGTCGATCCAATGCCTTTGTAAATTTTTGCGTTATAATATTGGCATTATCCTCCAGCGGCATGCCGACAACAAAAAGTGGAACCGTACTTTTGATTTTAGTAGTAAGTAGATTAAGAATATCACGATATGTAATAATTCCCTGAAGATTGTCCCACAAAGACACAAGACAGAACGACGCATTTACGTGAAGCATGGAATCAACTACAGTATTAAGATCGTCAAGCGGAGAACAAGAGACCACACGATTTGTCCCAAGGTTACCAACTCGAGATTCTAGGCTTCTTATCATTTTTGAGCCAATATCTTTTTTCCCAACACGTTCAGGCGGTAATGCAATACTTAGGAGATGGTATGAAGTAAGAACATGAGATATCTTGTTCTTGTTTACAACTGGCAAATGATCGAATTTTTTATCAACCATTATTCTTCTTGCCGTACTCAAAGGCGTATCTACATCTATTATCACCGGATTTGGCGTAAAAATTTGATTTGCCCTTATCCATTTGTTGTCCTTTTCCGAAATTAGTTTGAGAATGTTTTTTGCTTCAACTACGCCTATTATTACTCCATTTTTGACTACTGGTGCAGCTCTGATTCTATTATGAGTTATTATGTCGACTGCCTTTCCCACAGTATCGTTTTCTGAGAGGCTTGGAACTGGATGTAACAGATATTTAATATTCATGGGAACGTTGTATTTGCTACTAAGTAGATCCCGTACATTTAATGTCAAAGTGGAGTTTTTTTCTTGGCAGAAAACATCGAATACCTCAGTATTTACGATCCTATCCATTATTTGAGACAGGGTAAATGACGGTTCAATTAATTCAGCCTTACTAATTATCGAGTTAACCTTTGTATTAACAACATCACTCATGTGTTCGTGGATTACATCTAGACTCATATCGTATATCTAAACTAGACCAAATTAAATCAGTAATATAACTTAAGGTAGATATTCAAATATGATATTCAAATATGATATTCTAGTTGACGTATTTAACAATCATAGATAAGTGACAGTCATGAAGCTAAAAAACCCAAATCTTGATCAGGTGATTAGAAATTGCGTTACAATATCACACAGTACAAGCTTGCTTGAGGCAAGGGATTTTCTATTAAGACATAAAGTTGGAAGGCTCCCAGTTCTGGATAATAATAAAAAACCAGTTGGCATTATCACAGAAAAGGACTTTGTTAGGGTAATCTACAAGCTTGGAGGAAAGTCGATTGAAAAGATCCTAGTCAAGGACTTTATGTCAAAAAAATTGATTACAGTGACAAGGAACGATACGATTTACCGCTGCGCAAAACTGATGCAAAATAACAAGATTAGCTCGATTTTGGTGCTGGAAGATAACGGCACCTTGGCAGGAATAGTCACAAAAACAGACATTGCGTCAGTATTTCTAACTCAGTCCGTTGGACCGCTCAAAGTTTCCCAGATAATGACTCCAAAGGTAGTCACAGTCATGCCTGCAGACTCTCTTCTCTTGGTGGAAAGTCTCCTTGTGAAATACAGAATATCTAGAATAGTGGTTGAGCGAGACAAAAAACCAGTTGGAATAATTACAAACAGGGATTTTATTCCAGCAAAAATGCCAAGATGGATAAGACAGTTCGCAGATCCAAAAGAGGTTGAAGAATTTAGGTCAAACCCGCGTCCAGACGAATTTAAGATGAATCAGCTTTCGTACATTTTATCATTTAGAGCGGAAGATATTATGACGCCAAATCCAATTACAGTTAGCGCAGACGAAGATGTATCCACAGTAGTTCTCCTTATGATCAGAAATGGAATAAGCGGTTTACCCGTTGTCAGAAAATCCCTGTTGGTTGGGATCGTTACAAAATCTGACATTGTAAAGACCATTGCAGAAGAATAATCTTGAATTAGAAAACTGGAGGATTTTTTCAGTCTCTTCAAATTATTGCTAGATAGGTTTACATAATTCTGATGTGATATACCATGCATTACAACATGGTTGAAATTTCCAATGCAGTAATTGCCATACCGGCATAAAGTGATAAATTCAGAGTTTATTCATACATAATCTGCCAATAAAGATTACATTATATTTCGCTCACGGCTATATAGCATCGATTAAAGGTACTTACGGTAAAATATGAAATGTATTGAAGAAAGTTGTTCAGACGCTCCCAACATAACAGATGTTAATACTGGTGAGGTTTGTTGTACGGGTTGCGGTTCGGTTTTGATTGAAAAAATTGAGACCATGACGCCAGAGTATTACAATTCTGAACAACAAAGTGGAAGTGGAAGATCCGGCGGAAGAGTTTCGCTCACAATGGCAGATATGGGATTATCCACGATTATCGGGGCTAAAAATAACGACGCTGCCGGCAAGTCCTTGTCAGCAGACATGAAAAATACGTTTTATAGACTGCGAATCTGGGACATTCGAAGTAGATCACATTCAATTGACAAGAGCCTGAGCTCTGCGTTTATTTTGCTCAATTCAATAAAGGAAAAACTAGCCATACCAGATACAGTAGTAGAAAATACCGCTCATTTGTACAGAAAAGCATTATCTAAAAAACTCACAAGAGGTCGTAATATTGCAGGAGTCATTTCCGCATCGGTATACATATCATGTAAGGAGGCAGGCATTCCAAGAACTTTGGCAAATGTTGCAGATGCAGCAAATATTAGCATCAAGGATTTATCAAGACATGTTAGGGTTTTAGTTAAAAACCTAGATCTGAGATTAGAGTCTTATGACTCGTCTGAATTCGTTACAAGAATAGCGAGCATTGCCCAAATAAGTGAAAAAACACAGCGGGGGGCGTTGAACATACTAACCAATGCTAAAGAAAAGGGAATCACTGAAGGAAAAAATCCTGTCGCAATGGCAGCAAGTTCTCTTTATCTGTCATGCATGATGAATAATGAGGATAGAAGCCAAAAGAAGATAGCTGATGCGTCTGGAATAAGCATGGTCACTATCAGAACAAGGGCCAGATTTTTAGTACAGTCCTTGAATTTGTCCAACTTGTTTGCATAAACTGCTAGTTATAATCAACGCTAGTAATCATGATTCATTTTAATAGAAAGATGATTTCTTGTAGAACAATGAGAGAAGACAAGACTTGTGATTGTGGATCGTGTGGACACGAATCGGTACAGGAATGTTACAAAAAAGAGTGCAAATGTTGCCTTAGTGATCACCAGGGATCATTTGCAAAAAACAGATAGTTATTCAAAACCGTATCTGATAATCGTCGATTAATGTTTAAGTTAGAATCAGATATTGTTATTCATGAAAAGAATAGAGGCAATCATACAAGCAGATAAGATTGCCACTGTGATAGACTCGTTAAAGGCTGTTGGTATTGGAGGAGCTACAATCACTCAGTCACGCGGTGTCGGATCCGGCCAAAGGCCGGTAATACAAGGCTCCAGAGGAACTGCCAGGCATGAAGCAGAATTCAATACGCTAAACACCATAATGACAATAGTGGATGACTCAAAAGTTGGAACTGTCATTTCGGCAATTATTGATGCGGCGCATACTGGTAACCGTGGAGATGGAAAGATCTTTGTAACGAATGTAGAAGAAGCATTTGACATCGCAACAAGACAAAGCGGAAGAAACATCATCTAGGTTTGTTTTGGTATCAAATCCAAAAACCAGATAAGATGTTATCAGGCATGATATTTCTCTATAAGGTATTATACAAAAGCAGCCTACCCATATTATGGGTAGAAGATATGAAGAGATTCTTGTACCTTATGATGGTTCAAAATATTACAAAAAATCTCTTGAAGAGGCAATTGAAATTGCAAAGAAGTTTGGTTCTAACATACACTTACTCCATGTAATAGATGCTTTAACGGCAGTACCTCAAGTTTATGATAGTCAGGATATTGTTATAGACATGAAAAAAATTGGACTAGTTTTAAAAAATGCAGTTTCTAAAAGTGATCTGATACTTCGTAATGAAGCATTACTATGTAAGGAAAAAGGGGTGGATGCAGATTATAAGATAATTACAGGCTCAGCAGCAAATGTGATACTCAAATTTGCAAAAAAAATGAATATAGATTTGATAGTGATGGGCAGCCAGGGACTTTCTGGAATTCGTAAAATAATGGCACTTGGGAGTGTTAGTAGAAAGGTTTCTGAATTGGCTCAATGTCCAGTGTTATTGGTAAAGTGAACAAGATGCAAATTTCAAGATGTGATGTTTTTGAATCAGATTGACGATGAAATAATACGCCTTATTGCAAAGGAGGGCAATGTAGTTGTAGTAGCAACCATAGACGCCCTAGGAATGCCAAATATTTCGCCAAGATATGTCATGGCAATACATGCGGACAAGATTGTATTTGCAGATGTATATAGAAACAAAACATTTACGAATATCAAACGATGGCCAAAGGTTACAGCTGCAATTGTTGACAAAGTGAACAGGGGAGGATTCCAGTTGAAGGGAGATGCAGAAGAAATAACAGATCCAGAATTAATTTCAGAATGCACAAACAAACTAAAAGAACTCAAGTTTGATTCTGGACCAGTCTCAGTTTGGGCATTGATAGTAAAAGAAATTTATTCAATAAAACCCAGCGAATCTTCGAAACTTCCTTTGTTTTCAGTTTATGGCTGATTTAATCTTATTTTAGTTATTTTCTTTGAACATTTTCTAGAACTTTAAGATCAAGAGACATGCGGTTTGGCTGGCAAAAGGTTAAGAAACTTCAAATGGATTATCACTGATGATAATCATAACGGGAATTAAATTCATCGTATGAGAAAAAATAACATGACAAAACTTTGTTTAGACGACAACTGTTATAACATGACAAAACAACTCGCAAAAAAACTTCAGTTCTTATCGCATGCAAGGGGTTACTTGGAAGACGCAAACAAGTGCGATAGCGAAGGTTCCGAAAGAGTTTGGAAGGCCATCATAACAGATGAAGAAAAACATGCAGAGATGCTGCGAAATCAGCTTGCGCTTGAGCTAAAAAAATAGCTCTTTTTTTATTTTTAAATGCAACAGATGCAAGTTAGCAGTAAAATTATTTTATTGGCAGTGAGTGGTTATTGGGTTTTTCCGTTTCTGGTTCTTTTAAAAGGTTTTTTCTAACTAAAATTGGGACGTTATAAAACGTTGCAAGTGCAACTGCATCAGAAGATCTATAGTTGCGAAGGATCACTTCCTTTTTGCCTGTAAAGTAGAGGTTCGCGCGAAAAATGCCGCCACTTTCATAGATTTTTACTCTAACCAAAAACAATCCATTTTCTTCGCACATTTGCTCAAACATACCATAAATCGTTGGAGGAATCTCACGCTTTCCCTCCATGAAACTGGCGATAAATCCCGCAATCTCTGCAGAAAATGCAGTTATGTGAAATTGTTTTCCAGTAGATGATTGCAAAATCATAATGCCAGTCATTGAATCCAACAGACCAAGCTGCTCTATCTTGACTTCCTCATAATCTTCGTCCGGTTTTTCATCAATCTTCATGTTTACAAACAGAAATCATTAGAATAAAACAGCATTTCATGATTTCCAATGCTGAAAATACCAATTATTTTACCAATAAGACTGGCATTTTTGCTTTGTTGATCACATAATTTGCCACACTGCCAAGAAACATTTCTGCGACTGGATCTGGACCTCTTGATCCAATTATTATCAGGTCAAACTTGTGATCATGTGCAAATTTTATAATCGTATTTCCTATGTAACCGTTGTATTGAATTTTATCTACAAATCTAACGCCATATTGTTTTGTATGTTTTAGAGCTGCTTTCATGATGTTCTGAGCATTTGTTATGTACTGTTTTCGTATTTCTTTGCTAAACATTACGGGAAAACGAATCACGTGAAATCCAGTAATGATTGCATCTTGATTCTTAAAAAGCAAAATTGCCGTGTCCAGCGCTCTAAATGAATTCTTTGAGCCATCCAAAGGTACAAGAATTTTGATTTGTTTTTTCACAATTTAGAGTTTATAAAAGATCATTAAATACAACTTGGCAAAAATCACTTTTGATAATTACTAAACATGTAAAATGCCGTCACTCATTTAGTATATTATTGCAATTAAAAATTAACATTTTAGGCATCGAGTCTGGCGGAAAACCGGTAGTTTTCCTAAACAAGGCAGACGCAGATGAGATTGGTGTTACCGCTTCTGGAAGAGTGATTTTAAAGACAAAAAAGGAAATCACCGTCATAGTAAACGTAGCCACAAAATCCGTCAAAAAAGGCCATATTGGGATAACTGAAGAAGTCAGACTATTACTTGGATCTGTTCCAAGCGTGATTGATGTTGAAATTTCTGCATTTCCAAAATCATTACAATTTATTCGAGCCAAATTAGACAAGAAAAAACTATTGCGTAGTGAAATTTTTGAAATTGTCAGAGGAGTCGTTACCGGAAACCTAAATGAAAGTGAAATTGCATCGTTTGTTACTGCACTACACATTCATGGAATAGATCTTGATGAAGCTACGAGTCTTTCTTTGGCAATGGTAGAAACTGGGAAACAGTTGAAACTTGGAAACAGGGTTGTAGTAGATAAACACAGTATTGGAGGCGTACCGGGAGACAAGACGACACTTTTGGTTGTGCCGATTGTTGCATCTGCAGGTTTGGTGATTCCAAAAACTTCGTCAAGGGCGATAACGTCTGCGGCCGGAACAGCAGACAGAGCGGAAGTTCTAATGCCGGTAAGCATAACGCATGACAAAATGAAAAAGATAGTTAGGAAATGTAATGGCTGTTTGGTGTGGGGTGGTGCACTAGATCTAGCTCCAGCAGATGATATTTTTGTAAAAACAGAGTATCCTCTGTATATTGATCCATTGTTATTGCCATCCATAATGAGCAAAAAAAAGGCAGTTGGTGCAACCCACCTTGTAATCGACATACCTACGGGAAGAGGTTCTAAGGTCAAAACAATAAGTGAGGCAGATTATCTTGCAAAGGATCTAATTGAGATCGGAAAGAGATTGAACATACACACACATTGCGTTGTTACATATGGGGAACAGCCTGTTGGGTATACTGTCGGTCCTGCACTTGAGGCAAGAGAGGCATTGGAGGTTTTGATGAATGAGTCCAATGTTCCAGATTTGATAGACAAGGCATGTAGCATTGCTGGTGCCATTTTTGAGATTACAGGGAAAAAGAACGGTTATGCTTTGGCAAAAGACATCATAAAGACAGGAAAGGCAGAGGCAAAGCTCAGAGAGATAATCAGTGCACAGGGGGGCAACTCTTTGATAAGACCGGATGACATTTCAATTGGCAGTGAGACGCTTAAAGTTAAGGCAAAAAGCGATGGACATGTATTATGGATTAGCAATAGTGCGATTGTCGAAATAGCAAGAAGCGCTGGAGCACCAAAAGACAGGGGAGCAGGGATAATTTTTAATAAAAAAATTGGAGATCCCGTATCAAAGGACGATATTTTATTTACGGTTTATGCTGAAAAATCTCGCAAGTTAAGCAGGGCACAAGATCTGTTAAAAGAGATGGATCCAATAAGAGTTGGAAAAAGAGCAGACATGATGATCAGGACAATAAAAGATACACCGACACTAAAGCGAAGCTTTGTCCTAGAAAGATAAAGAGATATTTTTAGTCATAAGGATTTTGCCAGTATGTCCGAGACATCTACTGCGTTGGTTTTCCCCGGAATGGTGTTTGCGCTGATAATTTTCAAGACACCTGCATCTCTGATCTTTTTTTCTGCATTACCAACTAGCAAAGCGTGTGTACATGCAGCATAGATACGTCCACAATTTTGCCGTTTAAGGTATTCCGTTGCTTTTACAATACTCCCGCCGGTGCTTATCATATCGTCAACCAAAATTATGTCTCTACCTTCAAAATTCTTTTTTTGGGGTTGTCTGATTTCTAATTCTCCGGTTTTTCTATCTCTTTGCTTGTTTATGGCAACAGATTCGGTGCCTAGAATTTTTGCAAATTGCCTAGCTTGAGGCGCCCAAAAAAGATCGGGGGCAACTACTATGGGATCTTTGAGTTTCATTTTTTTAAAAAATGAAGCCAATTTCGGTATGGCACTAACGTTCCTTAACGGCACATCAAAGTATTTGATTGCCAATTTGCTGTGTATGTCCACGGTAACTATTTTATTCACCCCTACGGCCTTGAGCATTTTTGCAATTACAGCACTTGTGACAATCTCTCCTGGAAGAAACTCTTTGTCTTGCCGCATATAACACAGATACGGGATTACTGCAAACACTTGCGATGATGTTTCTTTTGCTTTTGAGATCAGCGACAGTGCTTGGATGAAATTGGAGTCAATTGGAGGATACACGGATTGTACCACGATTGACTTGCCTGTCGGCTTACCTCTAATGGTGATTTTGCTTTCTCCATCTGGAAATATTCGCACATCAGCTTTGATGTAATTGGCATCCAATTTGTTTGCCAAGTTTTTTGCAAGAGATTGCGACGCCGGCCCTCCAATGACTGTAAAATTTGTCAATATTGTAACTGCCCAGCAAGATTTGAAAAGTTGCTTGCTTATTTTCAGTGATGATAATCATAAGTCAGTTAAATTGGCTGTATTTTCTTAGGCCAGTTATGTCGTTTTTTGATTTAATTTCTTCACGGCATTCAACACGCGCGTTTAAAGAACAGAAAATGTCAGAGAGCGTCATTGAAAAAATTCTTACTGCTGCAACAAAGGCATCTTCTGCTGGAAATCTGCAGTCATATCAGATTTTTGTTGTAACCAAAAAAGAGGACAAAAAAAGACTAGCTGTTGCTGCGCATGGGCAAGACTTTATAGAAAATGCGTCAGTGGTTTTTGTCTTTTGTGCGGACCCAGTTACTTCTGCAAGTGAATATGGGAAAAGAGGAGAAGATCTATATTGCATTCAAGATGCTACAATCGCCTGTACGTATGCGCAGCTTGCCGCACATTCTTTGGGGTTTTCCTCCATCTGGATAGGCTCTTTTATTGAGGAAGAAGTAGCCAAAATTCTAAACTTATCTTCTGGCTTAAGGACAGTCGCCATGCTAGTTGTTGGCATATCTGCTGAAAATCCACAGATTACCACAAGAAGGCCCCTAAACGAGATTATTCACACATTATGACTTGATCCAAGGTTTGTTTTAGAATATGGAAGTTACTAAGATAGGAAATCTGGAATACAGAGTTGAGGTAGATTCCTCTATTGGGATGAAGGTTCCCGTTAGAATATTTGCAAATGAGGAACTGCTTGGAAAGATGATGTCAGACAGAACAGTTCAGCAGGCAGTCAACGTATCTACGCTGCCTGGAGTTCAGAAAAACGTCATAGTTTTACCGGATGGTCATCAGGGATATGGTTTTCCAGTGGGTGGAGTGGCAGTGATGGATGCAGAAAGCGGAGTGATTAGCCCTGGAAGTGTTGGATACGATATCAATTGTGGAGTACGATTGATCAGAACCAATCTAACGGAAAATGATGTAAGGCCAAAACTACAGGAGCTGATAACGGATCTTTTTGAATCAATTCCAGTTGGAATGAGTAAACGTGAGGGGTGCATACATTTGAACAGATTAGAGCTTGATGAAGTTATGGTGCAAGGTATTGGGTGGTTAATTGATCATGGTTATGCAACTAAAGAAGATGCCGAACTGTGCGAGGAGGGCGGATGTATAACTGGGGCAGATCCTAGCAAAGTTTCAGAAGAAGCACATACGAGAGGAGCGCCGCAGCTTGGGAGTCTTGGGTCTGGAAATCATTTTCTTGAAGTGCAAAAAGTGGACAAAATATTTGATAAAGAAGCTGCAGAAACAATGGGAATAACAAACGAAGGAGATGTCACAATTCTAATTCACTGTGGCTCAAGAGGTCTTGGGCATCAAATATGCACGGATTATTTGAAAGTGTGCGAATCCAGCTATAAAAAATATGGAATAAAATTACCAGATAGGCAGCTTGCTTGCGTTCCTAATGTTTCTGAAGAGGGAGAATCTTACAAAAAAGCAATGAAATGTGCCTTTAATTATGCGTGGAGTAATAGGCAAACAATTACTCATTGGACAAGAAAGTCATTTGAGCGGGTCTTTAATCAGTCAGAGTCGGATCTTGACATGAAACTTGTATACGATATTGCTCATAATAGTGCCAAAGTAGAAAAACATGTCATAGATGGGGAAGAGAGATCAGTTGTTGTTCACAGAAAAGGAGCAACTCGGGCGTTTCCAGCAGGCAGTGCTGAAATTCCCCAGAAATACAGGGGAATCGGTCAACCTACATTTATTCCAGGGTCGATGGGTTCCGCAAGTTGGGTATTGATAGGAAAACCAAATTCTCTTAAGCTTACCTTTGGCTCAACGGTGCATGGCGCGGGACGACTCATGTCAAGAACTGCGGCTCATAAAAATTACAATTACAAACAAGTTATAGAACAACTGAAACAAAAAGGAATTTTCATAAAATCGATGACAAGATATGACGTAGTAGAAGAAACCCCCGAGGTTTACAAAGATGTCGACACTGTCGCAACCATTTCACACGATCTTGGGATTGCAACTAAGGTAGCAAGACTAGTTCCATTAGGCGTCATAAAAGGGTGAATTTATGCGATTTCTATTTGTTCTGACAGTAATTTCTTGCAAAACTCGTCCATGTTTTCAAGATTACTGTTAACTATTTCGTTTATATGATTTATCTGTGAGTGACTGATTTCTGAATTATTTTTTGTGATCGGTTGAACAACAACAGCCTTTGGATCATTTACAGGCATTCCAATTATGTTATACATCCAAACAAAGACTTCATCAAGTCCTAAAACATGTTTGTATATTTCATCTGCAATTTTGAATGATAGTGCGTTGTAGATTTTTCCAATGTGACTCACGGGATTTTTTCCAGCTATTGCTTCTGCCCCAGCAGGCCTACTTGGCGAAATAACACGATTTGCCTTGTTTCCTCGCCCAACCTCGCCTGAATCTGCATTGTCAGCAGATGTTCCAAGAACAGTTAGATACATTCCTTCAATCCCCTTGTTTTCATTATCAAGACAATTAATTGCAGTATTAACTTTGAGTGCGGTTTTCATCCTTGCAAATTCAGTTAGTGCATCAAGCATTTGGCGTTTTTTCTTAAAATAATCATTTTGTGAGTCTACAAACGAATCAACAAAGGCAATAGCTACCGTAAGATCAAGATATTCTCCGTTTCTGAATCCCATTATCTTGACATCTTCTCCAGAAGCTGGAAATTCCGTTTTGAATTTTTTTGAGTTTATGTATTGTTCCATGTCAAGAACTATGGATTCTGTTTCGGTATATGGCGCATATCCTACTAGTACGGATGTGTCATTGGATGCGATTGATTCTTGGCTTTTGAAAATAGAGCGTAGTTGCCCTGATGACTTGCCTAATTCCAATTGGTATTCAACATGTTCATCTTTTACATAGCGAAGATTTTTCTCAAACCAAGACTTTGCAGTAGTGATTGCGAAATCTCCAATTGGCAGTTGGCGACCGTCAACACTAGTAGTTACTCGATCACCCATGACAAGCTTCATAGGCTTTAGGATTTTGCCACCACCAAACTTGTTTTCGGTTTGGCCTGCAACAAGCATTGTTTTGTCCATGTTATGGTGCTGGATTACGCCTGTTTCTTTAAGATATAATTTTGACAATTCAATCGAAACTTTGTCCATTACCAAATCACAAATTGTGTCTGGATGGCCCAATCCCTTTCTTTCTACAAACTCAAATCTCTTCTTAAAGGTTGGAGTTGCATTTGCAGTTTCAATGAAAATTTTATCAGACATTTAAAAAAACAAACTATCTTGCCATAGATTAGCCCAGAACATAATTTTCAAAGTTGATAATTGCTTTCCGAATTAATATCATACAGAAAACAAAATACGTCAATGCAAAAAGAGGCCATCCTTTATGAAAGACTTCCAAATCACAAGGTGAGATGTTTGGCGTGTGCAAGATACTGTGAAATTGGCGAAGGCCAGATTGGCTTGTGCGGGATCAGAGGAAATAAGGATGGTAAGCTAGTCTTATATGTACACGGCAAGGTTGCTGCAGCACACATAGATCCAATTGAGAAAAAACCGGTGACTCATTACAGACCTGGAACAAATATTTTCTCAATAGGGACAACTGGTTGCAATTGGCTTTGCAAATACTGTATTAATTTTGATCTCAGCCAACGAAGAAAAATAGAAGGTGCTGATCATACGCCCGAAGATCTTGTCAATATGGCTCTAAATTATGGATGCCAGGGAATGGCCTACACTTACAATGAGCCAAGCATTTTCATCGAATTTGCAAGAGATTGTGGAGTGTTGGCAAAGGAGAGAGGGCTTTTCAACATTTTTGTCTCAAATGGATATTCCACCCCAGAAGCAATTGGAATGATGAAAGAATTTCTTGACTGCATAACTATTGATTTTAAGGGAAATGGTGAACAAAATTTTGTGAGAAAATACATAGGGATTCCAAGTTCTCAGCCAGTATTTGATACGGTAATGCAATTGCAGAGTTTGACCGACATACATGTAGAGATTACTGATTTAGTCGTACCTTGTGTAGGAGATGATTTGGAACATGCAAAAAAACTTTGTAAATTTGTGTATGACACATGTGGCCCTGAAATGCCAATTCATTTTTTGCGATTTCATCCATCATACAAGATGATGGAATTTGAACCAACACCGATTAAAACGCTTTAGAATCATTACGATGTGGCAAAAAAGGAAGGCCTGAAATACGTATACATTGGAAATGTTCCAGGGCACAAATATGAGCACACCTATTGTTCTGAATGCGGCAAAGTTGTCATCAGAAGATATAACTTTGAAATTCTAAAATGGGATCTAGATGTCGACAACAAATGCAAGTTTTGTGGAAACAAGATTCCGATTGTTGGAAAATTAGATAAAAATTACAAAGAAAGAAAATTCGAATTTGTTTTCTAAAAATAGATAGTTTTTTCTACCAGATTGTCCTCATTGTACTATTTGCCGTACTTTCAATCTACTTAGCAAGAGATTCTGTTGCGACGTATAGAATGAATACATCTGTAAAAAACGAAAAACAGTTATTGTTAGTCTATCCTTCTGATGCAGATTTGCCGCCATCAATGTTTAGGATAGTTCCAGTTATCCATTTGGCTTCATCTGATGCCAAAAATATTGTCGCATTAGACACATCACTTGGATCACCAATTCTGTTAAGCGGCTGTCTTTCCTCCAAAACTTTTCTTGCCTGAGGATCTTCAAGATAAGGCTTTATCATTCCAGCATTAATTATTCCAAGATTTAGACAGTTGCATCGGATATTTCTTCTTGCATATTCGACTGCAATTGATTTTGTGAACATGCTAAGTGCTGCCTTTGTTGCAGAATAAACAGCGAGATGAACCTTAGGAATTGCACGTTCGCTGGATATGGAACCGATATTTATGATACAGCCATCTTTGGCATCAAGCATTTTTGCAATCACTGCTTTTGTTATTTTAAATGTGCCCAAAATGTTCGTGTTAACCAAGTCCATAATATCTGAGTCTTTCATTTCGTGAAAGTGAATCGCATCGTTAATTTTTGCAGCGTTATTTACAAGAATGTCAATCTTACCGTACTTGTCCACGATTTGCTCTACCACACTTAACACTTGAGATTCATCAGTGATGTCACACGATATTGAAACTGCTGAATCTTGGTTCTTTATTGTAGAGTGCGCTTTTTCAAGGGATTTGATGTTTCTTCCAAGCATTATTACTGTAGCACCCTCATCTACGAATCTTTTGGACATGTCTGTTCCAATATCGCTTGATGCCCCAGTTATTATCGCAACCTTGTTTTGTAGTCGCATATTTGGCTTACCACGGAATGTCTTAAATCAATTGTGTTTTGAAAACCAATTCATTTTTCTGATGCAGTTACTTTACCACGGTAACAGGTATAGGAGACTTGTGTACTACGTAGTTTGAGGTACTTCCAAGGAAGATTTCTTTTATCATTCCTCTTCCTCGTGAACCAATAATAATGAGGTCGATTTTGTTGGTCTTATTTTTGACATATTTGATTATATTATATCCCGCATTTCCAAAATTGATTACTTGGGAAAATTCAATATTATTTCGTTTGACAAGATTCTTGGCTTTTTCTAAAACCTTTTTCGCGTATTTTTCCTCTTCTATTTGAAATTGAATTGGTATAGCCATTTGGGCTTCTGTTATTGGAATAATTGCAATGGAATAGAGGCAAACTATTTTTGCATTGCATCGTTTTGCAAGAAAAGTTGCAGCATCAAGTGCCCTAAAGGAATTTTCCGAACCGTCCAAAGGAACTAGAATCCTGTTAACCTTATACAATACTAAGATTAGGTTACGGGATTAGATAAATAAAGGTAAAATTATCATATTTAGGTTTCAGTCATAATAATCACCGTTAAATCCATAATGTAGTGTTTTATTGTAGTGTTATGGGAGAAAAAATAACATATGATTGCAAGAGTTGGGAAAATATTGAGGCATGCACTGCCGCATTAGTCAAAAAGATCTTGGATAAAGGAATTTCATTTACCAGTATCTCGACTGTAAGCAGAGGGGGTTTGGTGCCTGCACGATTAGTAGCAGACAGATTAGGTATAAAACAAATTTTAGTTGATGAGGAGACGATATCTGCGGACTCCTTGTTTGTAGACGATATTTATGACACTGGTGAAACATTTAGAAGAATTGTTGAAAAGGCAGACGATCAGGGCAGCCTAGTTTATGCAACTCTGTTTGCAAGGAGAAAAGAACACTATCCAAAACAGTTAGTTTATGCAGAATTGACAGATGGTGATGAGTATATTGTTTATCCATGGGATAGATTCGAGCATGGTGTATCAGTAAAATCTTAAATACAAAAAAATTTCAATGGGTATTATTTTTTCAGGTGTTATAAGAAAGATTACTTATTCTTTTGGCTTCATTCGCAAAAGAATTTGTTCTGTAATTCTACTCATTTCATCATCTGAGCCAATACTGCACAATCTGACAATATCAGATGTAGTCACCATTCCAACAAGTCGGTTGTCTTTGACCGCAGGGACTCTGTGAATTCTACGTGTTTTCATTAATTGTGCAAGATCCCACACAGTATCATCAGGATTGATCACAATAAGTGGAGATGACATTGCCACCTTAACATTTGTAGATAGAGGTTTTTCTTTGGCAATTATCCTTCTCACTAGATCGCGCTCAGTGATTATGCCCACAGCAATACCATTTTCAAGCACGACAATTGCACCAATAGATGCATCATCCATCATTTTTGCAGCATCATTAACTGTCATGGATGAGTCAATCGATATGACATTTTTTTTCATTATGTCACGAACTAATGCTGCACACATAACAGAACAAATTGTATTGTTGTTTAAAAGGTTAAACATGATTATCAGAGATAATACCGTATTTATTGAGAATCAAGACTGAACTTTGCATTAAATATTAAATATCACAATTATTTTTTGCATCTATATGGCAATACTAGAAAAACTCGAAGGATTTGAAGCAAAAAAGGCAAAAGAATCGCTTGATCTATTGCTTGAAACAAGACAGAATGAGTTCAAGGCACTAGCTAACGGAATGGGAATTCCTACAACTGCAAAAGACTGGGAACACATAATTTTGCAATTTTGTTTAGAGTTTAACGTATGCTTCCGTATGCTGACTGTAGTAGATGGACCAAATGATGCAACGGATGATAGTCATAATAAGATACACCAATGCATGACATTACTGAGACAGATTGCAAGGGGAAAGACTAGCATGATTGAAATAACACACTTGCAAAATTTGGCATATACCATTGCAGAGGAATTTAAAACAGTTTACAAACGATTGCATTAATCACGGATAGATCGCAATCTGGGATTCTATAAAATTGTGATATGCCCAAATATACAACTCCCTTTTTGTATGAACCCACCGGATATGTGACGCATATTCAGTTTTATCTTTGATTAGTTTTGGATATGCACCCAACGGACATTTCTCAAAGTGATCCACAATATGTCGAATAATTGCCTCTCTGTGCGTAGAAAGATGTATGAGCCATTGCTTTTTATCAGCATAAATTGATTTTGGATGCTCACAAAACATACACAGTGCTCGATTATGCATACTCATGTTAATTTTTTTACCATTGTATGTTTGCAGCTTTTAGAGATTCATTATTTGCATCCAATTCCAGTGGGGAATCGGCAATTTCGTTTGGATTTAATGAATAAAGAATTTGCGCTGTAAACTTGACGACGCTTAGGGTCTTGTCATTTGTATGTTTTAGAATCCTTTGTTTATGAAGTCTGGTAAGCTTATCTATAATTCTGATCATGATTTCTTGTTTTGTTTTTTTATCAGTTATAATTTTTGTTTTCCCTTTTAGCTGATAACCAGTTAATTTTTGTTTTTCAAATATTACCACACTAGACCAAGAGTTTTTTCGAAAATTCCTAAACGTTTTGTGCCTAAAAAATTCTAACCAGTAAATTGAGCCATCCTGATCTAGATAAAAACTAGTTCTTGGAGACACATTTGGAAGTCCTGATTTATCCGCGGAACCGACAATGATTATTTGTTGTCTC
>CAZCWI010000004.1:0-31708 GCA_964502325.1 uncultured Candidatus Nitrosotenuis sp.
CATCATGATTTGACCGTATCTTGCTCCTGCGTAAAGAATTACAACTCCTTCATAATCTTCACCCGTAATCATGTCTGATGGCGCCCATAGGCTTGCACTGTTGTCTTCTGCAAAACTGTGTCCAAAGTAAGATACAATCAATCCTGTCAAACTCAGCCCAACTAGGATTTGCACTAATGACTCTCTCACAAATTCAAAAACTAGTTAAAATTTAAGGAGTGGGTTCTCTATTTGCTATATCTGTATGTTATCATGCCATCAATTGAAGATTTGGTGGCATCAATACGTCTCACACGCTTTATCAAATAGTTAGATCTAACGATTCCCTTAATCCCTTGTATCTATTTCGTATTGTCACTTCGGTTACACCAGAAGCTATGGAGATTTCTCTTTGTGATACTTTGATATCGTATTTCAAACATGCGATGTATAATGCAGCAGCTGCAAGTCCCATTGGATCCTTTCCAGCCGTTATCTCCATGCTATTTGCAGTCGCTAAAATTTCAAGAGCGTACCTTCGTATTCTTTCATCTAATCCTACCTTACTTGCTATTTTAGACACACAGTTTATCGAGTCGACTACTGGCATCCTCAAATCTAGTTCGTTGACAAGCATGCGGTAGCTCTTTGAGACATCTTTTCTTTTTATATTGAGCGTATCTGAAACATCATTTAATGTTCTTGGAGTTCCTGTGTCTCTACACGCCGCGTATGCCGCAGCTCCAAGAACGCCTTGAATGGATCTGCCTCTGACTAATCCTTTTCCAACTGCCTTTCGATATATGTGAGCTGTTTTCTCAATTACTGCATCTGATAATGTGAGCTTATCTTTTAATTTGTCTAGTTCAAGAAATGCCAATCTGAGATTTCTATCTGCGTGTTCATGTGCCTGGCTTCTACCGTCCCAAATTCGAAGTCGCCTTATGTTGTTTTTCATGGATACTGAAAGTGATTTTCCAGATGCATCCTTGTTCCCATTGCTAATTATTGTGGCAAGTCCTCTATCGTGTATCGCAAGTGAATTTGGTGTCCCAGTTCTACTCTTATCGTCGGTACTGCTTGCAAATGAACTACGCGTGGAACTAGACTCTTCAATACGTTCAACAATGACATTACCACAGCTCTGACAGCATCTCTCACCTGTGGCAACATCTGTTAACACTAATCCTTTACATCGTTTACAACTATCGTCAATGTTCAGTGTTTGCATAATCATAATTTTGACTCTATAATTTATTTATCTGAATTATTTTTCCTTCTCAGTTCCCATTAAAGTCAAAGTAGAACGGATTCTGTCAATCACTCGAATTTTTGATGTGATAATATCTTTTATCATGTCTGCAGTAGGTGCTTCAATTTTTGTGATTATGTCGTATGCGCCAAATACTCCTTGCGTCTCTATTTTGTTGATGGATTTTAGTTGTGAAAATACTTTATCTTGCGAACCGAGATCACAATTTATCAAAACATATGCCGTTGTCATTATCTATCACTATATCTCATGATGTATTGTATGCCTGTTTACATATATATAATGATGTTTTAAAAAAATGTGAATTTATTAGATTTTTTAATAGATAAATTAACAATTGTATAATTGAACATGTTTTTAATTAAAAATATGTATGATGTCTATTTAGTCAAACTCTCAGTTGATCTGTGAGACGTTGATAAAATTTCAACATCGTTTTAGATCCACGTTGGATCCTAGTAAAAATCAGTCACCATTACGTTTAGTTCAAAATTAAACATTGTTGATCATCGATTTGGGAAACAGGGGAATTGAGATTTTTCAAAATTGACTCAGTTGTCTTTTTTCTCTTTTAGGTGACTTTTTTCATGATTGCTTAGCTCGTTGTATGTTTGCATGTCTCCTTCCCAATGAAAATCACATTTTGGACAGTTCCACTTCATTTAACATCTGCCTGTTTGGATTCGTTTTTAGATTCTTTGAATGCGTTTACGTCAGTAGACGTGTTTGTCTGCTTACGTTTCAGTTTTGCCAGTATTTTTCTTAACATGCATAGTTAACATGTTATGTACATATAAAGGGAAGAATTCTCAAGATTGCATAGAATTTTAGCCAAAAATCAGATGCTTCCAAAATATGCGCCATTCATGTTTTTGCCTTCTACTAATTCTCTTTGTTGCTTTATCATACTGGCAGAGACAAATTACGCAGATTCTCATAATGAACTCTCAAAAAATCCATAATTTTTCGGTCCTCACTCTTATCAATTGGAGCTCCGTTTGCAATGATGCTAAGATATTTTAGATCTGATTCAATTCTGGAAAGACTCTTTTTTACCAGATCGTATTGACCATCATGCATAAACTCAATAATTCTGCTTTCATCGTTAATTATCTCGACTTGGAGGGTTTTGATGTCTTGACGTACATCTCGTCGCATCAAACAATATTGGCTGAATTACAACATAACCTTGATCTAATCGCTACCATATAATCATCCAAAAAATGTATCAAAAAACAAACATTTGTTTGGATCTGGATTTGTAAAGTTCAACCCTCGATAATTTGATGGAAATTTAGTCTCTTGGAATTTATTTTGCATTTCTGGTTTTATTTTGACTTGAAACTGAATTTGTCTCTAAATTTCACATGAACATAGAATAATTATAATGCATAAAAAATTACAAAAACTATGGGTGATGGGATAGGCGGACCAGTAATTGGATGCCTTTCGGGAGATACTTTTGAAATGTCAGTTACACATTATCGAAAAGACAATAAGGCTCAATATGGTAAAATTGAACGCATTACAATTGCCAAAGTGGATAATCCTGACAATCCAGAATATGAAGAAAGATCAATTGATGATTTGACTCGTACACTGAAGGGTAAATTTGTAACCTGCAATGTACAGTATAGAGACCAAAAGACAGACCGACTAGTATGCAATGTGTTTGTCCAAAAGCCACCCGAAGGATTCTAGTAGAATAAAACTTTGTAGATTTGCTGATTTTTGGAACTAGTAATTAATTTTCTTGATTCTAACATTGCTTCCATGTGATTCCAGAAAGTGTCCTAGAAAATTCTTTAACTGTTCTTCTATTCTGTACCCGATTGCTCCTTCCATCATGCCTGATCTTTCGATCACATCTGACATTTCAGAGCTTAGCTGTATGTTGAAAAAAGTCCAACCTGCGGCACTGGATGGTGGGCCTATCTCATATCCGTCTTTTACATTACATTTGCTTTCAAGATCCATCATGGCTTTCTTGATTAATTCAATTTCCTCTTCGTATCTTCTAGTACTTAGCTGAAATAACGGTCTCATCCTTACGATATAGTACTAACTTACATTATAATCAAAGGATCAATCCGTTCGTGACTGGACAAAACAATCTTAAGGTTTTTGTATATAGTTTGCTGAACGATAGGTAAGCATTTGCCATTTGTAAATAACATTGTAAAAAAAGACAAAACAATCATAATGTTTATCTTCTCGGCGCTTCTGACAGGTTTTTTTGTACCAATGTCTAGTTTTGCATCCGAACTAGAACCAACCTCTTATGGCATGTTCAATGACACTGATACTCAGGCACCTAGCGATTCTGACAACGACGGGATTGCTGACACGTCTGATAACTGTCCGACACAACCTGAAACGGTAAACGGCTTTGAGGATGCTGACGGCTGCCCAGATGCCGTCCCACCAGTAGATTCTGACAACGACGGGATTGCTGACACGTCTGATAACTGTCCGACACAACCTGAAACGGTAAACGGCTTTGAGGATGCTGACGGCTGCCCAGATGCCGTCCCACCAGTAGATTCTGACAACGACGGAATGGTAAATTCAATGGATGGCTGTCCGACACAACCCGAAACGGTAAATGGCTTTGAGGACACTGACGGATGTCCTGATGTTATGCCGATCAAGGATTCTGACAACGACGGAATAACGGATTCAATGGATGGCTGTCCGACACAACCCGAAACGGTAAACGGCTTTGAGGACACTGACGGATGTCCAGACGTACCTACTGTAAAGGACACTGATGGAGATGGAATATTAAACAATGATGATCTGTGCCCAAGAGAGTCTGAAACTATCAATAATTATCAGGATTTAGATGGCTGTCCCGACACTGTAGCTACTGCAGACTATGACGATGACGGTATTATCAACACCCTAGACAAATGTCAATTTGAAGCAGAAATCATAAATGGTTATAAGGACACTGACGGATGTCCTGACATCCTGCAAGCAAATCCCATCGATGATGAAATTTCGACGTCTGATATCTGTCCTGTGGGTCAAACAAATGTTAATGGTAAATGTGTAGCTGACTCTGCAAAGGATCCGGCGTCTGACGTTGTTTCATGGACTGCAGTAATAGCTGCCGTAATTACTGCTGCCGGGGGTATCGCAGCTGCCAAATTTAGAAAACACTACTGATGCACACACATACCAATTGTTTAAAAACATAATAGCAATAAACAATCTATGAGCGATTCTGAGCATGATTCTAAAATAGAGCAAATCGCCAAGTTAATTGTCCAGGATAACTTTTCTCTAGATGAACAAGACCAGCAAAAGCTTCAAAAATATCATGATTTTGTAAAGACGAATTTTCACATCGAAGGCGACTCTGCAATAGAACTGGTTAATGAGGCATTTTTGTATCTGAAATTAGTAAATGCAAAAGATGTGGATCCGTTACAAGACGGTGATAAATTTGGAGCCGGTTTTAGTTAGTGCTGGTTTTCCCAAGTTTTACCATATGCAAAAAATACATAATATAAGAAAAGAAAACTAAAAAGGGCAAAAATGGGTTATGGTTGAAAACAATTACGATATTTTAGGTGTAAAATACGGTGCATCTGAGAGAGAAATTAGGACAGCGTTTAGAAAACTAATTCTGGATCATCATTCTGACCGGGGGGGAGATGAAGAAAAAGTCAAAAAAATAATTCAAGCCTATGAAGACCTCAAAATGGGCAAAACCCATCCTGACACACACGACGAACAATTAAAAAAATCCCGTGTTTATTCTGGAGATTCTGATGAGGAAAGAAAAAGACGAAACTTGGTTCTTTCAGGTGATGTAGCACGCGAAATGAAAATTGCGGAGGGCTGGGCAGCATTACTAAATCGCTCAGACCAAACCGGCTCTAAACTCTTTGGCTCAAAAGAATTGGGCGAAATTGAATTTGAACGAAAAAATACGGGCGAGCTTTTCATAAAAGGCAAATTCTGGGCCGGACACTTTACTTATGATGGTTCCATCATGATGGCAGGTAGCATCACCAACCCATATTTCTCCCAAGATGAAGAAAACAAGACACTCATTACAGTAAAGAATGGCAATTTTACACTACTTGATCCACTACAAAATAACTTCCAAATAGAACATGGGGCAAAGATTGTGGCAGAAAACGGTGATATTGTTGTTGGAAACATACTTGGAATAAAAGAACTACTTCAAGACCCAGAAGGTAGAGTTGGACTCTATGTCACAAAAGAGCATTTCACAGAACTTAGTGCACCGAAAGGCAAAATCGTTGCAGGCACTGCAAGAGAAACAGTGTTCTTAGATGGCGATACTGTAGTGGTGCATAACTTGATCAACAATGTCAAGGTAAGGGGAAGAATAATCTCTATTTTTGGTAACACTGTAAACTATAATGTGGAAATTGAACTTCGAGACGGCGGCACAATAATGTTTCATGATGAAGGATCAGGCTTTGCATTAAGCGATGACGCAATAATAAAACTTGAAAATGGAAAATACTTCAAACTGAGAGATTTAAAGACGTCAAATATGGTGGGGCATGGACGTGAAATAACGTATGAATATCTTGACGGCATTGGGAAAAAACCTGAAAAGAGAAACATCTTCAAGTTGGGTTTTAACTTATTTAAAAAATAGTGAACAACTTGGAAATTAGTATTGGCTGTACTGGCTGGAGTTATGATGGCTGGATTGGCCCTTTTTACCCAAAAAATACCCCTTCTGCGGATTTTCTTAGGCACTATTCGTCCATTTTTGATATTACTGAGATAAATTCGACATTTTATCGAATTCCAAACAAATCCTCGGCAACGAAATGGTATTCTGAAACCCCTCCACATTTTAGATTTACAGCTAAATTGCCAAAAATCATAACGCACGAAAATAAACTACAAAACACATCCGTTCACCTGGAGCAATTTTTGGAATCAATAAAGCCCCTTGGCTCTAAGCTGTCGTTTGTTGTAGTGCAACTGCCTCCATCATTGTCATTTGACGACGCAAAGCCGAAACTCAGTGAATTAAAGTCGTATCTATCAAATTACATAATTGAAGGAAGACATGAAAGCTGGTTCTCAGACCGCGCAATAAGACATCTTTCTGATAATAAAATTTGTCTTGTATGGAATGACGTGCCTGGAGTAAAAAACCCATTCCCAATAACATCTGATTTTTTATATGTAAGAATAATTGGTGACCGATCAATCCCTGAAAAAAATTTTGGCAAAGTAATGCGAGATAGAACAAATGATCTGAAAATTTGGGCAGATAGATTGAATCAAACCATGAGCCAAATTTCGTTTGGTATGATAATGGCAAACAATCACTATGAGGGATTTGGACCATCTACTGCAAACAAATTACGGGCCATGCTTGGCTTGGAAGAACTTGTCTGGTCTGATGAGAAACAAAAAACTATTGTTGATTTCTAGACGTTCCACGAACACAAGTTAACAAACGTGTGATTTTGATTTTAATTTTTAACAAATGTTTAGATTGTACGTGATCATCTTTATCCACTATACCTGTGCCTGTATTATGGGGTAGTATCAAGTAAACACTGACGTACTTTAACCGGGTCAGTGAGCGACGGACATTAGTTCGATGGCGCGATTGCTTGCAATACTATCCTTGTTAATCGTTGGTAATTTTTTACTTTACAATTGTCTATGCTATTAGACTCTTCTAAATAATTTCTATATGTTTGTTTAATTATTTGATTTTTTACTAAACATATTTTAGTATTTTACACGAAACAGATTATATTTATTTACTACGTACTGTAATGGTTGAAAAGCGCAATCATTTCTGCAAAATTAAAAGATCCTTTCGGTGATGCAAAATGATTACTCGATACGACGTCTACCGTATGGCAAAAATTGGATGTGTTGCCGGTCTGGTAGGCGGGTTTGCGCTTTTCAGCTCGTTTTTCTGGATAGATAGCGAAGTTGGTGTCCCATTTGGCACCTTCTACAATATGGTTGGAATGGCTGTGGGGTTGCATGGCTTACCTGCTATCGCATTTGGGTTCATTGCACACATGCTTATTGCATCTCTGATCGGAGCAACATTCTGCATTTGTTCTATCATGCACAAAATGTTGAATATATCCAGTGTGCCAAAGGGAATAATCGCCGGTGCGATAACTGGAATCGAAGTGTATGCGATATTCTTCATGCCAATTACAATCTATGTCATGATGCCCATGGTAGCAGACCATGCATCAGGACTCTATGCAATTGCAGAAGATGATGTGCAAATCGCAAAGACTCTTGTTCAGACTGCTGACAAAATACTTTGGGGTTCGCTGGTATTGCATGTGTTGTTTGGTGCCGTAATGGGTCTATTCAGCTCAATGATGTTGTATGAGGATTATAACATGAAACAAAAAGAAAAAAAAGAAAAAAAGCCAAACTGGCAAAAATTTGAGAGTGAGAATTGGCCATCCACATGACCGAATTCTACTCTGATCTCCCTTTTTCAACAATGGCCAAAATTGGCACCGTGTCTGGATTAGTTGGCGGATTTGCGATTTTTCTTAGCATATTCATGATAGATCTTGGCTTTGATGCTGGGCAAGGTGCTTTCTACAAGGTAGTTGGTCTGCCTTTAGGGATGACTGGAATTCCTGCAATCTTGATTGGAATGGTCTCTCATATGCTAACTGCTGCACTGGTGGGGGTAGTTTTCGGTACATGTTCTGCCCTGTATAGGAAATTACGGATCTTTTCACTTGGACGTGGCATAGTTGCAGGAATAATTACCGGGCTTGCAGTATTTTTTGTATTTTTCATACCGATTAGTACTATTTTGATGATTCCGACAATTCAATCAAATGATGACATGCTTATTGGGAATGCCAGAAATCTATTAGCAAATACAAATTTCATAATGCTTGGCGCCCTTGAACTTCATGTGGTATATGGTATTGTTATGGGCGGATTTTTTGCGATCGCAGTACAATACGAGTCCAAAAAACAAAAAATACTAAAGGCAAGTGTGTGATGTGCTAAAAACCATCACTATCTCGATAATGATTGGTACTTTTCTTATTGGTACGTATTACGTTCTTGCGGCATCGTACCTGCCCCCAGTTCAAGAAAACAAACTTGTATCTGCGTTAAACGAAATAAAACCCACTCTGACATATGAGAAATTCATTTCAATGGATGAAAGTGAACGCACTGCTCTAGTTGGGCAGATGCCGTCTGGTACCGTTCGGATGTTGCTGCAAGAAGCGCAGAATCATCCAAGTTATGTCTCTGAGGATATTGACTGGATAAAGCTTGAATCAAACTCAAATGATATTCGTTTTACAAAACTAACTCAGATAACTGGCGTCAAGGGATATGATGCAAGTGGAACTGCGTCTATAGTCTATGCAGGAAACATGCTGTTTTTAAGACTTGAAGATTTTTCCGTTACAAGCGGAATTGATCAACGCCTGTATTTGACAAAAGATGGAACCACTGCAAGTGGCGTTGACCTGGGTCTCCTAAAGGCGTCTGCAGGAAACCAAAACTATGATATCACTGGAATCGACGTCGATGCGTACAATATCCTGATAATCTACAGCAGGACGTTTGATACCTATTATGCTTACACAAAGTTCTTGAAAACAGAATGATTCCTCATCACATATGGCCCAAATGATTCTGGCATTTATTTTCTGATTGCTTTAATTATTCTAGAAAACCGCCTGATTCTTATCATGCTATGGAGAAAACAGGCTGTCAGGCGATGAAGAAGAGTTAGAGACATGACAAAAAATGATTGTAATTCAGTGACTCTGAGTCCTGACGCTTGTTTAAAGAATCATTTGGAACCAATTTGGACATGATCTGGAAAAATGACTTTAATTAATTGAGCAGAATTTGTCTCATGAACAAAAAACTAATCATTGGAGTTGTTTTGGTGTCTTTAATCCCAGCAACTGTCTATGCCGCATCGCCGCTTTTTTTTGACGTAACGATCGATGAGAAAATACCGCTTGTAGGCACTGACGCTGACAAAAAAATGAAGGACGCAGAAACCATGCAACCACTTGTCATGACATCAGGAAGTTTTGTTGGCGTAGGTGATGGAATTCATAATGCAGAGGGGACTGCCAAGACATTGTCAATCGATGATGCCAAGTTCGTAAGATTTGAGGATTTCAAGTCAACAAATGGGCCTGACTTACATGTGTATCTGGCAACCGATGAAATGGCAACTGACTATGTGGACTTGGGTGTGCTAAAAGCAAACATTGGCAACCAAAACTACCAAATTCCAGAAGGAATCGATCTGTCAAAATATGACACTGTCCTAGTGTGGTGTAAACAATTCTCTGTATTGTTTGGCCATGCAAATCTCTCTTAATTTTATTTTTGATTCAAATTAAAGAATCATAAGAGAACAATCCATACACAAATCTTGTTAGATTGGCTTTCAAAAGATGGGCAATTGTTATTGTCTGCCAGGGTGGTTAGGGCATTTTCCTATGGTTTTCTCAGCATTGTCTTGGCAATTTATCTAAAATCAATTGGGTTTAATGAAATCCTCATTGGCGTAATCCTTTCTGCAACTCTTGTAAACAGCGTCATCTTTACAATGTTTGCAAGCTTTTATGCAGACAGATTTGGCAGAAGAAAAATTCTGACCCTTTATGCCATATTGATGGCGTTTTCTGGCGTCATATTCCTTATGACTGATAATTATATCGCACTGATAATTGCCGCATTCATTGGGACAGTAAATGTAACTGGTGCAGAAACTAGTGCATTTTTATCAATCGAACAAGCAACACTCCCAAAGACCGTAAAAGACGCCAAAAAGAGGAACACCGTATTTGGATTTTACAACATGGTTGGCATGTTTGCAATGTCTGCAGGCGTTTTATTGTCCGGATTTCCACAAATACTGCAAACCGATTTTGGATTCTCTCAGGTGGACTCATTCAAACCTCTCTTTGCTATTTATGGAATTGCGGGAATCGTATCTGCTATCATCTATTATTTTTTATCCAAAGAAATCGAATTGCCGGCAAAACCAAATCCATCAATACGTAGCGGGCTGTCCCCACAATCAAAGAAGATAGTTTGGAAGCTTTCAGCGCTTTTTTCTGTAGATTCTTTTGCGGGAGGCTTTGTCATACAAAGCATCGTATCATTCTGGTTTTTTACAAAATTCGGTGTGGTGTTAACCGATCTCGCATTTATTTTTTCAATAGCGGGAGTGCTTACTGCGTTTTCGTATATTTTGGCTACGCGGCTTGCAGATAAAATAGGTCTCATAAACACAATGGTATTTACTCATATTCCTGCAAACATTCTGACTGTTTTGATTGCCTTTGCACCAACATTTCCTTTGGCACTGGGATTCTATCTTGGACGAATGGCGCTTTCGCAGATGGATGTGCCGACACGTCAGTCGTATATTGCGTCTGTTGTAAATGATGAGGAACGAATTGCGGCAGCTGGAATAACAAATACCTCTCGAAACATAACTCAGGCAATAAGCCCCTCTATCGCTGGTGTGATAATACAATCACTTTGGGTTTCTGCACCGTTTGTGATAGGTGGACTTCTAAAGATTGCATATGATGTTGGTCTATATGTCAATTTTCGAAGAATTAAACCAAATTACGAACAAGAAAAATGATCTCGTTGACTCTAGTTGGATTTTGTAATGTTTAAACTAGCCAAATATCATGCATTGCTCACATTCGCAGTTTGGTATTTCTTTTGACTTTGCAAGACACTTTGCATGTTGGCCTGCTTGGCACTGTACACAAATCTGCTCTAGATTGTCTACACTGGTATACTTTTTTGACTGATCAAAGCCAAACCCGCCATCTCTTGGACCTACCATGAATGATTGTTATCTTTGGTTGTATTTTTAGATGATGTTGTTACTTTTTATCATCGTCTGATTTTTTCTGTCTATCCCATAGGTGCATCGTTCCTCGAATCATAAATGATCCTACAACTATGGCTACAATTCCAACTACTGCAAAAACAATGAATTTGGCAACCGATTTTATGGCCGACATGATCATCTTTGCATCTCTAGTCGAAACTGTCTTCTCATGAATGCCTCATCGGCGTACCGTGCATGTGCTCTAACTAGGATGGGAAAAACAATTTGATAAAAACAAGACTCCATACAGCAAAGTTCCACCTGCAGAATAAAACATCTTTCGCCTCAAAATCGTTCAAAATCACGTAAATTTCACAGAAAATGAGCTACTCCTTTTTAATAATTGGCGGCTAGTCATGCTGAAATTGAGCCTATCGACAAAGACTAAAGCCAATTCATGTTTGTTCTGTGGCGACATTCTGCCCTCTCCAGCAAAATGCCAGTATTGCGGCTTCAAATTCTGCGAAGATCACATGTCCACTGACAATCATCAGTGCGGCAAGACAAGATATGCCGAATATGTAAGAAAGACAAGCGCTGGCGACATTCCAAATCTCGCATCTGGCATGTTTGCAGTGGTTTGTGATACGTGTGGGTACAAGTCTGCAAAAGGCTCGCTGATTGAATTTGCGGGAGAGGAACTAACACAACACATGCAAATTATAGGATGTGCATCTAATGTCTTTTTAGAAGAAGTAGGCGACTCCCCACAATTTAATTCTCAGACAATTGAAACAAAATCAAACGAACAAAAGTTTGCGCAACAAGTAACGAACCTTGACAGCCCTGAAGAAAAGGAAAGCATTGTTGATCAACTAACTAAACTTGCGTCTCTAAAAGAAAGAGGTGTTTTGTCAAATGAGGAATTTTTGTTTATCAAAAAAGAAATTATCAAAAAACTGCAATAGTCTAGATTTCTTCTTTTTGTGATTTTAATTCGGCGAGATATTTTTTTGTTTCTTGATGTTCTGCGCGTTCTCTTTGTAGTGCCACCTTGAGCACTTCTAACTCTTTTTGAGTTGCAAGAATTTTAGCATTAAGTGATGACACAACAGAGCTTGCGGCAGCTACGATGTTCTTTGGCGCAGTCCTGTCTCCTACATTTACCATTTGACTCTCAATGAATTTGAGTTCCTTTTTTGCAAATTCCATTTCTTTTTTCTTTGCTTCGTGTTCTTTTCGTATGTCTGCGATTTCCTTTCTTGCCGATTCCAACTCCGAGTTTGCCTTGATTAATTCTTGGCTTATGATATCATGGTCTTTTTTGATATCCTCATGTGATTTCTGAATTATCTTATTTTGCAGCCTCAATTCTTCTGATTCTGTCTTGTACTTGACATATTCTGCACGTGCTGCATCTAACTCGGTTTTTGCTTTTCCCAATTCATCAAGAACTGCCTTTTTTTCGTCATGGTCTTTTTTAATTGACTCTAGTTCTGATTTTGAGGAATTGATCTTTTGTAAAATCTGCTCATGCTGAACTCTGGCAGCCTCATATTCCGATCTCTTTTCATTCATTTCTTTTTTTGAGGACATTAGCGAGCTAATCGTCTTCTCGTACTCTTCTTTTACTGTGGCAAGCTTTTGTGTAATGGAGTCAAGGTGGTCTGTCTTTGATTTGGTTTCTACCTCCAGATTTTCTATTTCGTTTACCAGTCGTTCTCTCTGAATTTCTTCTGGGCTCTTTATGTGCACTTGTTCTACTGGTGCCTCGATTATTTCTGCGGCTGGTTCTGTTTCTTCTTTTTTTGCACGTCTGAAGAGTCCCATGGTATCACTCTATCTTAGATATGGAGATGAATATTTCTATTCACCTTCGTATGAATCGGAGGTAAAATCCTAATCCGCCAATCGCAAAACCAAGAGCTATCATGGAAAAACCGATTTCTGGCTTGTCTGCAAACCACGTTGGGGAAACTATGAACAGGACTGCACCCAAAATGATGAGGAAAAACGCACCGCTCTTTTTTGGTTTGTTGTGCTCGGAGTGTGCCATTAGATGTGCTTTCCTATTGTTTGCGCTACTTTTTTTCTGCCAATGTCTATTATGAACGGCCCGATTTTTGGCCCTCGACTGGCTCCTAGAATTATCTGGTATAATATCATGAAAAAGTCCTTTGGTAGGACGTTGTTCTCTTTTGCAATGTTGTAAATTACGTTTTGCAAATCCTCCGGATCCTTTTCTGCCTCAAGTGTGCCCACAAGATGTCTCAACGCACTTTTTGTTGCATCGTTTATCTGAATCTGTGTTAATTCCTGCTCTTCAAAGTCGTCTGCATAATTTCCTGCAAGTTGGATTAGCTGGTCTACGTACGGATCTGGGTTTTTTATAACGCCATAATCGATGAGTTTTTTCGTGACTCTGCCGACTCTGTCTTCTTTGAATATGCGCCCAAGCTCAATTAGCAGCCTATAGTTTACGTGAACAGACGGTGTTTTTGGAATGTTTAGCAGGTTTGTGTACTCGTACAATCCCTTTGTTCTTGCAGTCTTTGCCTCGTTGTCAAGTTTGATTTTTCCAAAATACACATCCTCGATTTCGTTATACTCGTCCATCAAAGCTGGAATGTCCTCAAATCCAAGCTCTCGCGCGCCTGTGATTCTCTTGTATAGCAAAAGAAGCATTGATTTTGCAGTTCCGTATTTTAGCCATTTTTGCGAGGTCACTACGTTTCCAAGCGATTTTGAAATCTTTTTTCCTCCCTTGTCCAAAAACATCTCGTATTTTACGTGGTGCGGATGCGGGTGATTCAGTATTTCGTCTGAAACCCAATCGTTTACTCTGACTGAATCCATGATGTCTTTTCCATATGCCTCGAATCTGATGTCAAAGGCATGCCATCTTGCGGCGAATTCGACCTTCCATGCGAGTTTTCCCAAATCCTTTCCGATGTTTGCCTCTCCCTCGTGACCACATCCTTTGAGTATCTTGGAGCCAATTTCGGCCTCATGGCATCTGTATTTTATTTTCATCTCGTCTGGAATGTATTCGTAGGCTTCGGCAGTGTACAACCTGTTGCAGTTTGCACAAACCGGATGATACGGGAGGTATTTTTGGTATTTTTCTTGGCCTACCATCTCTGCGATTTTGGCTCCTATTTTTTCGCTGTTTGTTAGGATTGTGTGGATTTGATCCTTGAGCAATCCGTTTTTGTAAGTATCTCGCGCGCGTCTAAAGTCGTATTTTATTCCAAGGTTGTCTAATCCGTCAAGCAAAAGGCTGCTCATGTGCATGCCGTACGAGTCATGGCAACCAAACGGATCTGGAATCAGTGAAACCGGTTTTGCGATATGTTCGTTAAGTGAGTCTGGCAGCCCTTCTGGTATTTTCCTTAATCCGTCCAAATCATCTGAATAAGCAACAAGTTCTGACTTGTATCCAAAGTTTTCAAGTGCAAGCTTTACTCCGTATGCTCGCACCGCGTCCCCGAGGCTTCCAATGTGTGGAATCCCAGAGGCGCCAAGGCCGCTTTCAACTCTTAACATGCTGGTGTTTCGTCCAAGCTGTTGCTCGCGCTCTATCATTTCGTGGGCAAGCTTGTCAATCCAAGTTCCACGGCCTATGATTTTCTGGTCGTCTTCTGACATTCTATCACGCTAATGATTTTGCCATATATGGACCATCCATCAGATAGCCTAGTTTTTTGTAGTATTCTCGTGTGCCGACTGCGCTGATCACCAAGAGTTTCTTTGCGTCAAATTCTTCCCTTGATATTCTTTCGGCCTCGCTCATCAGTTTTTTACCAAAACCTGAGTGCTGAATTTCGCCTTCTTCGCGCTCGCCAATCTTTAATGATTTTCCGTACACATGAAGCTCGCGAACAATGCACGTTCTGTCTGTCACTTCGCTTCTGTGCGCCCTCTCGCTTGGTTTTCGCAGCCTCAGAAATCCATAAATTTTATCGTCCGAGTCGTCATATGATAAGAAAACCTCGCTTCCTCCAGACGATGCATAGTTTTCCCGATGCAGTGAAATCTCGCTTGAGTCATGATTGTCTCTAAGTCCCACCTCTCTGCACCGGATGCACTTGCAGGTGAGGTTTTGCTTTTTTAGATTCTCATGAACTATTTGTCTAAAGTTGCCCGATTTTGGGCCAGCAATTATTTCTCCAGGCGATATCTCTCGCTGCACCCTCATTATTCTAACCCATCTTGGGATGTTTCTTTTGACTTCGGTCAAAACTCTAACCATGTCGTCATCAGAGTATGGCGTATATTTTCCCTCAAGGTACTCTTTGTACAATGGGGTTTTCTGAAGTACCAGCGACGGGTATATCTTTAGCATGTCTGGTCTTAGATCTTCGTCTTCGAAAAGTTTTCTAAAATCCGCAATGTCTCCCTCCGGGCTCATGGTGGGAAGACCTGGCATCATATGTGCAACCAGTTTGTATCCTGCGTCCTTTGAGATCTGAAATGATTCTACGACGTCTGCATATGTGTGGCCTCTGTTGACTATCTTGTATACTTGCTCCTGGAGACTCTGAACCCCAATCTCTACTCTGGTTACTCCGTATTCTAGCATCATGTCAATGTGTTCTTTTTTGCAATAGTCTGGTTTTGTCTCAATTGTAAATCCGACGCTTCTTATTTCCGTATTTTCGTTGTTTGTCTTTGCTTGCTCAAGATCATGTGAGTCAAATCCGTTTAACGCGTCATAGCATGATTTTATGAAATTTCGTTGATAGTCTTTTGGCATGAACAAAAACGTGCCACCGACTATTACAAGCTCCATCTTTGTGGGATCGTGCCCGTATGCGACCAGTTTTTCAATTTTGGACATGATCTGTTTTTTTGGATCGTACTGATTCTCGATTGCGTTAATCGTAGAGGGCTCATTGCCAGTGTAGCTGTTTGGCGAGTTGGACTCTATTCCTCCGGGGCAATACGTGCATCTCCCGTGGGGGCATGCATATGGCTTTGGCATTAACGCGATTACTGCGACCCCTGAGGCAGTCTTGACTGGTTTTTTCAGTAACACTCTTGATAGCTTGGTGTAATCATTCCCAGACACTGTTGCCAAAATCTCGTGATTTCTTGGAATGCGCTCAAGCGAGTATTTTGTGCATATTTTTTTGATCTGTGATTTTACCTCGCTTTTGTTAGGCGAGCTTATCAAAAGCAAGTTTTGTGAAATCTCTGAGCATGCCTTGGAAAATACTATGCTTTGTTGCAATAATTTCTGATATTATCTTGGCCTTAAATTTGTTAAACGGGGCAACTAGCGTCTTTTTGCCGCGGTGCGTTTCTTTAGTTTGACTTTTTTTGGCTTTGACTTTTTTGCCTTTTTCTTTGCTGGCTTGGCTTTGACTTTTTTCTTTGCGGCCTGTTTTCTTCTTCTTGCTGGTTTTGTTTTTACATCGCCTGGCAACGGTTCCTCGAGGTCGTTCTTCATTTTGAGATTCTTTAGCTGCACAAGCTCAATCCTAGTCCTTGCACTAAGATGAGCAAGCTCCGGATCGATCGTTGATACCGTATTGCCGTGCTCAGTAAAGCATTGGGCGTGGAAAACCTTGCCCTTTTGATAATCCATGTCTTCTCTTGAAACGCCTTGCTTGCATACCACACACATGTCTATGAAGTCTTTACCATCTGCCATTGTTACTCGAATTTTTTAGTCTAATTTTAATATTTTTTAAATTAACTTTTAAAAATTAAGATGTCTTGGTGCCAAGTTCTTTTCTGTATTCTAATTTTAACCAAATTGGAGTTATCAGTGTGGTCACTGCTACCATTATGATGATTGTAGAATATACGTCTGACGTTAGAACCCCGCTGGTGAGTCCGACTCCTGCAACTATGAGGCCTACCTCTCCTCTTGATATCATGCCAATCCCGACTCGTTTTGCCTGCTGTTTATTTTTGAGAAATATCCATGCTGGTAATCCACACCCTGCCAATTTTGTAGTAATTGCAATCGCTATTACTATGGCCGCAAGAATCAGTATTTCTGGGCTTAGTCCTCTAAAGTCTACCTGCGCGCCTATTATCGCAAAAAACAAAGGCGCAAAAATCAGGCCTAGTTTACTGATATAATGCTCCACTCTCTCAAAGACTTTTGATGATGCAAGCGCCATTCCTACAACAAACGAGCCTAGTATTGGGGATAGGCCAATTGATGCTGCCAATCCCGCGGTCCCAAAAAACACGGCCGTCACAACTCCTTCAACGCTTCCTCCTGCCTTCCACATGCTAGATGCGGCAATTTTTGGAACAACAAAAATGGCAACTATGGCCATCGCCGCAAAGAACCCGAGCACCTTTAAGATGGTAAATGAAATTTCGACTACGTCTACAGTATCTGTTCCGCCTCCAATTGATGTCACAATCGATAGAACTGCGATTGCTAAAATGTCGTCTACTACTGCAGCTCCTATTATCAATCTGGCTTCTGCACTTTTCAGTTTGCCGTACTCGCTTAGCACTTGAACAGAAATTGCAATGCTGGTTGCTGTTAGTGCTGTGGCAACAAGCATTGCTTGGTATGTGTGGAATCCAAATAATTGAAGCACAAAAAATCCTGCGACAAATGGCAAGATGACTCCAAGGGTGCCTACCGTAAATGACGCCTTGCCTCCCCTGAGGAACTCGCGCGGGGTCATTTCTAGCCCTGCCATGAACAAAATCACAATTGCTCCAATCTCGCCTAGAATTTTTATTTCTCCGCTTAGTTGTAATAACGGCTCTCCGCCTATTGTGAAAAGCGAGCCAAATGCAAAGGGGCCAACAATCATGCCAGCTATAAGCTCGCCCAAAACAATTGGAAGCTTAAGTCTTACAAATAATTCTGCCATTAGCTTTGCGGCAAATAACAGTACACAAACGCCGATGACTACCTGAATGAAGTGATCTTCCATAGCGGATCACAAGAGTTCTGCCTTGGTAATATAAGGAATTATTGATTAAAAATCATGAAAATTTAGTCTAATTATGTGAGTTTTTTCGCGTTCACAAAGACTCCTTTTTTGTTTGTGATGGAACCAATCTCTTGGCTTTTGAGCTTGTGTTTTTTACAAATGGAGATGACTTGCTCTGAATAATTTTTCGGCACGATGACACAAAATCCGACTCCCATGTTGAAAGTCTTGTACATCTCGTCTTGCCTTACTCCAGTGTTTTCAATTAACTGCATTATCTTTGGGGGCTCTGGCATGGAATCAAGCCAAAATCCCGTCGTCTTTAGTCTGAGCAGTTTGGTGAATGCTCCGCCTGTTATGTTTGCAAGTCCGTGGACCTGGCACTTTGAGATGATTTCAAGAACCGGCCTGACATAAATTTCAGTTGGGGTTAGGAGGGCATCGCCAATTCTTCCTAGCCCTCTTACCGTATCCTTTATGGAATATTTTTTGAGTAATGCCTTTCTTGCCAGTGAGTATCCGTTGGAGTGGATCCCCGTGCTCTGAATTCCAATTATTTTATCGCCGTTTACTATCTTGTTCCCAAGTATCGTCTTGTTTTTTTCGACAAGACCTGCGACCATTCCTGCAAGATCAAATGCGAATTTCTTTTCTAAAAACAGGTCTGGCATTATCGCAGTCTCTCCGCCTACTATTGGGACGTCTGCCTTTTTTGCACCGCTTGCCAGACCCTTTGCAATGTCGATAAAAATGGACTCGTTGTTTTGATTTGCTGCAATATAGTCCACAAACGAAACCGGTTTTGCGCCAATGCATATTATGTCATTGACGTTCATGGCAACGCAATCTATCCCGATAGTATCGTACTTTTTTAGTAAATTTGCGATTATGACCTTGGTGCCAACGCCGTCCGTATGCGTTGCCAAAAGCTTTCCGCCATGAATCTCAACTAGCCCCGCATAGTGGCCAAAGCCTGACTTGACCTTTTGCGCCTTGTGCGTGGATGCGATTATTCTGCCAATTGACATCTGGCTTTTCTTTATCTTTTGTACGTCGACTCCGGCATCCTTGTATGTGAGGCCCATGTTATTTTGCATCCTCAGTGTGGATAAAAGTACTTTGTCACATGTACATTCCAGAATCTGTTTGTCTGTGCTCTTTGTATTTTTCTGAAAGCTCCTTAAATTCTAGTCCGATCTTTTCACTTTCGGTTCTCAAATCAGACGAGTCGATTTCTGTGCCGTAGACTTTGTTTACTGCGTCAATAAGCGTGGCAGCTGCAAGCGGATCCGGGCTGACATGGCTTGCCTTTACAAGCAGCGTTATTGCGCGAATTTGCCGCATTATGCACTCATTTAGAATGCTCCCTGGAATTCCGGTGATGAATCCTTGCGAGATCATGCTTATTCCTTTTTCTGACATTATTCTGCACAAGTCTTCTTCTGCCGCGCAAAAAATCTTGTCATCATGTTCATCGCTTGTAACTCCGTCTAGGATCACAATTTCTTTTGTTCCCTTGCTTTGGGCCCAGTCTAGGATGGTGGATGCAATGTTGTAGAGCCCTTCCATTCTGAGTGGAACCTCGCAAATCACTGTGCAGATTGTTCCCTTTTTGTTAGAATAAAACCGAAACGGGTGCCTGAGCCTTCCTTGGATAAACACTGTCGATGGGGGGAGAAACCTAGAGCGCAAGTACCCAACTTCTTGCATCTTTAGTCTCTCAATCATGTATCCTATGGACAGTGGCCCTGCCAGGCCTGGGCCGACAAACCCTGCAAAAATTATCGGGCTTTTGTAATTGATTTTTTTTATCTCAAGTACGTGATCATCTGAGACGTTTTGCCGCATTATGACTTTCCGGTTTTTCTCTGTCTAATTACTTTTTTGCATAAACAGATCAAGCATTCTTCTGCCTCTGTCTGTGAGAGAATACACCACGTTTGGGCCGACAACCTCCTTGCTTACAAAATTGTATGCGACACAAAGATGAAGGTAGTTCAAAAATGATCGTTTCATGCGAATCTTTGAATTTGTGTAAAGGCTGGAAAATGTCATTGGGTTGCATCTTAGCTGATACAAAAGCTTCAGAAGCGAAAGCGTGCTAAAATCGCGCGTACGTGCCTTTACTGCGTCGAGGATCTGCTCATCCCTTGTTATGATAAAGTCTTCAAAGTGGTCTGCAATCTCAACTGGGATGTAGGTCATTCGCGCTTTCATGTTACCGTATGGTACGGTACATTACCATATTAAGGTTAGCTTAAAATTTAATTGATCTTGTGATGGTTTTTTTAAACTAGATTCCTTGGCAAAACTACGCTGCAATCTCAGGTGGCTTTGTTTGTTTTCGCATCTTTGCTATTACTGCGGCAAGCTGCATTTCGTGAATTTCATCTAGCGTCTCACACATGAGATTGCTATGACTGTACAATACTTAATCTTATGCGGCAAAAGCCGTGTCATCTTAAAATCTGAATAAGAAAAAGAAAAAAAAAGAAAAATCTTAATGATTTAGTTTTTATGTTTATACCATTTCTGCAATTGCGAAACGTCTGCCAACTTGTGTGATCTTGATTTTTGCATCTTGACCAGGTTGTCCACCTTTCACAAATATGACGAATCCGTCTACCTTTGCTATTCCGTCGCCCTGTCTGCTGGTTTCGGTAATGGATACATCGTATTCTTTACCAGTTTCTACTGGTTTTGGAGTGTCGTCAAATTGTCTATCGTTGTTAAAACGTCTGCCGCCGCCTCCACCTCCTCTATATCCTCCGCCAAACCTTCGATTATTTTGTCGATCGGAATTATCGTTAAAGCTCATTCTTGCACCTCCTTCACTTCTCTAGCTGATTAGTTGACGGCTCTGTCATAATTATACCTTCTTAGATGAGGCTAATCGCGACTCCGTCGCATCTGATGGTTGGAGCCGTGACTGGTATTGACGCCCACGGCAAAACTGCGCGCCCGTTGTTGGCAACAGCTGATACCTGCTGCAAAAGCCTTGGCAAGTTGTGTATTATTCTAACCGGTTTTGCAGGTGCCGTGATCTGGCCGTCTGATATGATCCAAATTCCGCTTCTGGCAGTGCAAGAAAAGTCTCCCCTGATTGGATTTACCGGATATGTGTACCAAAGCCTGCTTACCAGCAGTCCGTTTTTTGTATCCTTTATGACATCGTCTCGTTTTGCACTGCCTCTGATTGTCAAGTTGTGCGGTACTGCAATTGGAATTGGATTTGAGCTGCGGCCAAGCGGCGAGCCAGGCCTTGATGCATTCCCTGTGGATACTGTGTTTTCTTTGTAAGCGCCATGCAAGTCAGAATATGTTTTTTCAAAAACCCCGTTTCTTATGTAGTGTGCCGGCTTTGTCGGCATTCCCTCATCGTCAAATGACTTGCTTCCCAAACCGTTTGGCATATGGGGCTCATCGGTGAGATCAAAGCCTTCAACTGCGATGCTTTTTCCGATTTTGTCTGAAAAACAACTTCGATTCTCAGAGTATGTCTTTAGCGAAAAATTTGATGCAAAAACAAACGCAAGTATCTCGCCCACCGCAAGCGGATCGAAAATTATGTTTGTTGTTCCCGGGTTGGCAGTCTGTGGGTTTATCGAGTGAGCGCACATTTCAGATGCGTCTACACCTATATTTTCTGGGTGAAACCCTGATAGCATCCTTGAGCTTGCCTGCCCTATGCCGCTTACGGGAAAACTGCCAATATCCGAGTCTGCATTTATTGTCCCGGAAATGTATGTTGCATCATCCGTTCTTTGCAACCCGCTTGTGTTTGCAATCTCGAATTTTTCGCAGACTACATTTAGTGATCCTGAAATGTTTGTTATTTTCTGATTTTGCGCAGAGTTGATCATTTCTTGCGCAACATCTGATATGTCAATTGCAGTTGCATTCCAAAGTTTTGGATCATTTGCATTTTCAAGAGCAACGCATGCCGCATCGCCTGGAAGCGCTTTCCAAAATTTTCTCTCTGTAATGTTCTTGGCAGATTTGAGCGCGTTATCTACAATTTTGCCTGGTTCAAGTGCAGTCGTCTGGGCGCAAGATATTCTTTTTTTATGTATTATGCGTACGCCGAGTGATTTTTCGTGGTTTTCCTTTATCTCTGCAATCTCAGAGTCTGTTATTCTTACGGTGATTATTTTTTTTGAGCAAAGAATGGACTCGCACTCGTCAGCGTTTGCTTTTCTTGCATAGGATATGACCTCATTGCAGACCGACAAGACTAGCTTGACCTTGGGTTCTTGTATCTGAATTTGTCAATTTTTACAAGTTCAAAATACGAGCCAAATCTTGAAGTGTCCTCTACTTTGTCTAGCTCATCCTCCGAAGACTCCGAGTCGTACTTTTTGATTATCTCGTACGTGGTGGTTCTTTGCGCCGGGACTCTTCCTATCTCTCTGACGAGGCGGCGGATTTCTTTTGGCCTTAGGATCTGGCCGTACTGGGCGCCGGCTGATGTTGAAATGCTTTCGTTGATGAGTGTGCCGCCAAAGTCGTTTGCGCCCCACATTAGCAAAAGCTGCGACATTTTCTGACCCTCCTTTACCCATGACATCTGGATGTTGTCAATGTAGTTGTTGAGCATTATCCTTGCAATCGCATGTGTGAGCATTACGTCATTTGCACTAGCGCCAGTTTTGATTCCCTCGTGCAAACCATGTATGTACATTGGTGCCTCGGTGTGGATGAAATTCAGGGGGACAAACTCTGTAAACCCGCCTGTCTCCTTTTGGATGTCTCTTATCTTTGCAATGTGTCTTACCCTGTCCTCTGTGGACTCTACATGGCCAAACATTATGGTAGATGTTGAATTGATTCCCATCTTGTGTGCGGTCTTGATTATCTCAGTCCAGTCTGAAACGCTTATTCTTCCAGGCGATATCTTGTCGCGAATTTTCTGATCCAGTATTTCTGCAGCGGTGCCAGGGATGGTGTTTATTCCTGCGTCCTTTAGCCTTGAGAGGTATTCTTTGATAGACACATTTGATCTGGTGGCGCCATAAAGGACCTCCTCTGGCGAAAATCCGTGTATGTGAATATCTGGAATGTCTGCCTTGATTGCGGCGCATATCTTCTCATAAAATCCGCCATCCATGTCTGGCGGAAGGCCTGCCTGAATGCAGACCTCGGTTGCCCCAAGACTATGCGCCTCTTTTGCCCGCCTCACTATCTCCTCTATTGGCAAAAAGTATCCCTCCTCCTCTCTAAAGTCTCTGCTAAATGCGCAAAAGCCGCACTGTTTTATGCAGACATTTGTAAAGTTGATGTTTCTATTTACTACAAAAGTCACCAAATCTCCGACTCGCCTTTTTCTGAGCTCGTCTGCAACCATGCCGACTAGGTGAAAGTCGACGCCTTGTGCATCGTACAGATACGTTGCCTCTCTGATCGAAATTTCTTTTTCCGATAGTGCGTTGTTTAGCGAGTCTGCAATCAGGGGGTCTGCATTTTTTAGCAGCGAGTCAATTGAGGTCATTTCCAACATGCCTCGCTTACCAAGCCGTCTTGGTCCATGATTTCTGACATTTTATCATAAAGATCAGAGCTTACCATGTGCATAAATTCTGGATACACTGGAAATCTTGCTCTGAGTTCATAGCCTGCATTTTTTGTGTTTTCTGCAACGTATTCGATTTTGGGCCAGCTAAATTCTGGGTTGACATAGTCCGGAGTAAGCGGCGATATTCCGCCCCAATCGTTTATTCCGACCTGAAGGAAGCTTTGATATGAATTAGGTGAGAGGTTTGGCGGAATCTGAATGTTCATCTGCGGCATTATTACCCTTGTCAGTGCTACGATTATTTTGAAATAGGTTTCCTCTGCAGACGCAAAGCCGCCCATCTTGGTATCTGTCTTTGGCTGAAAGTTTTGCAAAATAACTTCTTGTATGTGCCCGTATCGCTGGTGCAGTTTTTTTATCTCAAATATGGAGTCGATTATCTCATTTGGGGTTTCTCCTATCCCGACAAGCAGCCCTGTCGTCATTGGCATTTTAAGATCACCGGCATTTTCTAAGACCTGAATTCGCGCCCTTGGATTCTTGCTTGGGGCAAGATGATGCGGCATGTTTTCTTTGGTTAGGCGCTCGCTGGAGTTCTCAAGCATCAGGCCCATGCTTACATTGGTTTTTTTGAATTCGTTTATTTCTGATTTTGTAAGATTGCCTGCATTTGTGTGCGGGAACAATCCTTCCGATAGTGCAATTTCTGACGCGTGTACGAGATATTCGGCAGTGCTTGAAAATCCGTTTTCTCTAAGCCATTCTCTTGCTTCTTGGTATTTCTGTTCTGGCCTTTCGCCTGTAACAAAAAGTGCCTCCACGCATCCGTATTTTTTTGCAAGTTTTGCCAAGTCCCTGACGTTTTCTTTGCTCATCATTGACGTTTTTTGCTGGTTTGGTTCTGACTTGTATGTGCAGTAGTCGCACGTGTCCCTGCAAAGATTTACAAGATTAAAGAATGATTTTTTTGAAAATGTAGCTGTTTTTTGCTTGTATGTGTTGCGAAGTTTTGTCGCTGTGCTGAACAGTTCAGACGGTCCGTTTCTTGCAATTTCAAAAATCTCATACGCGTCTGCATTTGTGATTTCTTTTCCGTCCATTGCATGATTTAGTAACTCACAATCAAACGCGAGGTTGTTCAACGTAAAAGATAATCTTGAATTCTAGTATTTATTTTTGTGTCGAATCCATTGTTGAGTTGTTTGCAAGCACGCTCGTGTTGGGCCTTTCCTCAAGGGTTAGCACTAAGCTGGTGACTCTTCCGTCGCGAAGAATCTGAAGTGCCATCTCATCCCCGACTGTCTTGTCGCGCTGGAGGTGAATCAAAATATCGTCGATTTTTCTCACTGTGATGCCGTCAACTGCCAGTACTATGTCTCCGCCTATCTGGTACGTGACTCCGTCTACCACTGTGGAATTTGTGGTTCCTCGAAGGCCTGCCTTTTCTGCAGGACTGTCCTTTAGGACATTGATTATCAAAAATCCGCGAGTATCCTCAATGTCAAGTATTTCTGCCATGTCCGGATCTATGTCCCTTCCGGAGATTCCCACCCAGGGGTGGTGGTACGCCTTATTTTCAATAAGCGTTGGGATGATCTTCTGCACCGTTCTTGAAGGAATGGCAAACCCGACTCCTGCAAAGTCTCCTGTCTCTGACTGGATTGCTGTGTTTATGCCGATTACCTCTCCTCTCATGTTCAAGAGGGGCCCACCTGAATTTCCGGGGTTTATTGCGGCATCTGTTTGAACTATGTCTGGAATTTGAAACCCTCTGTCCTGTGACGGAAGCAATCTTCCAATCTGACTTACGATTCCCGAAGTCATGGAGCCTGATAATCCAAACGGGTTGCCGATTGCCGCGATTTGCTCTCCGACTTTTAGTTTAGATGAGTTCCCAAGTGTGAGCGGATATAGCACGTCTTCGCTTGCGTTTACTTTGACAACTGCAAGATCCGTGTAGAGATCTTTTCCAATTAGATTTGCCTTAAATGATCTTCCGTCCAAAAATGTAACCGTTATCTTTTCGGCATTTTCAATGACGTGGTCGTTTGTTATTATGTGACCTTCCTTGTCGTATACAAAGCCGGATCCCAAGCCGTTTCCTCGCTGATCATTTGGCCTCTTGACATTTATTTTGACAACACCTGATTCTGTCTTTTCAAAAATTTCAGTTAGTGTCAGGTCTTGCGATGTCTGATCACCGACAACTATCTTAGTCGTTCTACCTATGTCATCAATTGTTGGCGTTTTCTGTGGTGGGTTTAGAATTATGCTGTATGCGACAAGCACTATTACAATGCCTAACAGGCCTGAAATAATCGCATTTGATTTGTTCACTGTTATGGGAGCTATCCAAGTTGCTCTATAATCTTTACTTATACGCTAATTGAATTTTGTATGTGATCTTTCATAGAGTAAACTCTGCCTCTCCATGACACTGACATGTTTCTCTTAGCTTGCAAAATTCCACTTAGAAATCCGCTTACTATTATCAAACTGCCAAGTGGGCCGCACAGCGCATGCCTGAATTTAATGTGCAGTTCCCGCGCATCAAGCATGCCTGCTGCATAAATCAGGCCTGACGAAACCATCGACACTACAAAAAGGGCGGGAAATGATTCTGACTGTTCAAAAAACACCGCTGAATACGCAAGCAGTGGAAATGGCATAAAGAGCAAGAACAATACTGCAAAAAATATCCCGACTGCGACTCTGGCGTTTTGCAGATAAAGCGGTATCATGAGCCTCTTTAATGCGTTCCAAAGTGTCGACCTGTCCCTGGCCCACACCGCGTTAATTAGATGATCTCCTCTTACCATCTTCATCTTAAATCCTGACTCCTTTACCTTCTTTCCAAGCGCTCCGTCCTCGATTATCTCCTGTCGTACCCCTTGATGCATTCCTACTTTTTCATAGGTGCTTTTTTTGATTATGAAGAAACTTCCAAAAAAGTATCCTGTCTTTTTCGATGGATCATTTACTCTGAGCGCGGAAAACCGCGTGTGCAAAAATGTTGACAGCATTGGCAGTGTGATCCTCGTCCAGTTGTCAAGGCAGACCATTTTCGGAATGGCTGTCAGCGCATCAAGATCGCATGACAAAAGATGGGAGACTGCAAGTGAAATCACGTTTTTTGAATGTGTCGTATCCGAATCTGTAAATAACAAAATCTCGCCAGTTGCCGCCGCATATCCTTCCATGCATGCCCAGTTCTTTCCCATCCATCCGTCAGGCTTTGGCTTTGCGCTAACATGAATCACCTTGGAATTTTTTGTCGCATAGTTTTTGATTATGTTTCCAGTGGCATCTGTCGACGAGTCATCAATTGCAATTATCTCATAGTTCCCATAGTCTTGGTCTGACAAAGAATCAAGACATTTTTCAATAAACCCCTCCTCGTTTCTTGCAGGTAGGATGACTGACACCTTGGGTCTTGTGTGATCCTTTTGGGGGAATCTATCCAAATACGGCGTGCTTCTAAATGACGACAGCATTGATTTTATCAGAAAAACCCAGGCGCCGGCTACGCCGATTAATATTGCAATAAACGCATAATTTATGATTCCAATAAAGTCCATCTTACTTCTCGATTTCTTGCTTTATTGATTCAAGTGCCTGCTCCGTGCCGCTTTTTACGTGCTTTTTGATCATCCCTGTGAACATTCCCATCATGCCTGACAGCTTGATGTCCCACATGGCTTCAAGTTTGGTGCCGCCTTCATGGGGGATGAGTTGTATTGTCTTTGTCCCAATTAGGATTCCCTCTGTGAATTCTGCAATGATCTTTTCTTTTGGATAAAATGTCACAGTCTGCATGCATTTTGAATCCTTAAACGCAATTGTAACCTCTCTTGTTACCCTGTTGTCTTCCTTTGAAATGTTGCGTACTTGTTTTGTTCCCTTCCAGTATTTTGGCTCGCTGTCTATGTCTGAAACAAAGTCCCAAACTTTGTCAACTGGCGCATTTATTGTAGTGGATGCCTCAATTGTTGCCATGCTGTTGAGTCATCTGATCTAAAATATTAGTCTTGATTAGGGCGCTTCGTTTGGGTTAAAGTCAAAAACAGTCGTCTCAGTCTTGCCGTCTGCAGACGATGTCACTGTGTACTTGCCTGCCTTTTCCCATCCATTCCCGCCAGCTATGACTAGAGTTGAAAATTTGCCGTCTGCCTTCACTTTGACTATCTCAGTCCATATTTTTTGCCCGTCTGGATCACTTATTGACAGCTCTGTGATGGCAGATTCTGCATTGCCTGAAATTGATACGATGTCTCCTTTTGCATATGCTGCCTGATCTGTCTCGACTGCCTTTGTAGGACTTGGCCCAATCATTCCGATATTGTCTTGATTCATTGCCACTACGCTGATTATCAAAACTGCAAAAACAACCGACGCTATGCTAATTACGACGTTTTTCATTTTTCTTCCACCGTTTACCTTTTCAATCGGTTTCTCTACAATCGTTTTTTGATATCTCGTCTCCGAAACATTGGTTGGTGGGGATGGTGGAGGAACAATGCGTTTCTCAGGAATTTTTACAATTCTCTCTGGTTTTTCAGTCTGCGCAGCTGATTGCAAATACCTGGAAACTAGGCTTTCGACATATCTCCTGTCGTCTATTGTGACAAGCTTTTTTGTTTCAAAGTCTGTCTTGATTCTAGATAGGCGTCCGTAATCCCCATGGCCTGATTTTAACAAGGCGTCAATATCGTCTGTAAAAAACTGCCCCATACGGCTTTCTCATATTGTTTTTACATAAATTAATTGTGTTATTTTGCTATCGTAATATACAAATAATATTTCACAACAGAGCAGGTCATGGTTCAAAATTCTGACTATTTCCTCTTTAGTGTGACTGCCGTTCACAGCCCTGAATCCTGCCCGTTAAACCACAAAGACAGCAAGCAGGTCTTTTTACAGCTTGACTCAAAAATAAAAAAGAACCTTAAGCAATTCGACATAAGACGACTGGTCGAATTTTACGTCTCAGTCCTGGAACACCAGTGGACGCTAATCTTTGAGGCAAAAAATGCTCATGACATTGAAAAGCTATGCATCGAGATAGGAATGTCCAAGTACAACACGATAAAAATTGTGCCGCTAAATAGATTCCATGTCGTGATCAAAAAACTAAGAGACGAGCAAAAGCAAGCACTTGCAAAATAATTTTAATTTGATGGAAAAAATCTGACATGGCAATAACTTATGATGATTTTGCAAAGTTGGACATACGCGTTGCCAAAATTATCTCGACTGAGAAAATTCCCGGCAAGACAAAGATAATCAAAGGAACTATTGACCTTGGTGGAGAAACACGCAGCTTGATAATCGGGGGCGCGCAGTTTTTTACACCAGAAGAGTTGGTTGGGAAAACCGTGATTGCGATAACCAACCTTGAACCAAAGACTGTGGGAGGCGTTGAATCAAACGCAATGCTTCTTGCAGCGGACAATAATGAAAAACCGTTCTGGCTCACAGTTGACGAGTCTGTCCCGCTTGGCACAAAAATAAAATAGCTAGCCTATTCCGGGGGCCTCTTTTTTAATCTCAATTGGCTGATCAATAATTTTTTGCTCTAACTCGTCCGTGTTTATCTCAAGTTTCAAAAGTTCTCCAATTGTGTTTATGATGTTTTTTGCAGCCTTGTGCTGTGGAAGATCGGCGTCGTATATTTCGCCAAAAAGACCGACTCCGTTAATGTTTTTGTTTTTTGCAACTCCCAAGACAAGTCCGTTAAACCACGTGATGCTCTTTACGTCGTCTCCGAGCAATTTGACATTGTGGGCCTTTAACGATTCTAGCGATTCCTGGTTGTTGGCAACCCCAAAGACCTCATTTCCATATCCTTTTTGAAGCGGTATGTATCCCCCAGATGAGATTATCATCCTGATATTTCCCCATTTTTGTACCATCTCGATTACAAAATTTACCAAATCAAATACCGTGTTTGGCTCTTGAGGCTGGTTTTCTCCTGTGAAAATGACAAGCGAGTTCTTCTCATCGACTAGCAGTTTGTACTCATCATGCGGCAATTCGACAAGGCCGTCTTTGTGATTTACCCACGGCTTGTCTGTCAAAATGATCTTTGCGGCGACCCTGGCGTCTATTTTTTTTGCGATGTGGTGTGTTACCAAGCCACCGACTTTGCCCATGTCTGGCAGCGATGAAATCAAAGTGATGTCCTTTAGCTTAAAATTCTCAATAGTTTCGACTTGCATTCAGATGAATATGATGCGATAGTATATGCACTTTACTTCTAAATTGTGATCAGAATCTAGTCGTAAATCATTAGATCTTTTTCTTCTAATAACGAGTGCAGGTTGTTTACAGACCTATACACGTCGGGTTCTTTTTTCGCTCCTGTGCATACTAGCTTTCCTGACGAGAAAAGCAAGATCACAGTTTTTGGGTCAAGCATTCTGTGAATCAATCCTGGAAACTGTTCTGGCTCGTACATGCTTCTTGGGAGCGTCCTTGCTGCCTGCTCTAGGTGGATCTTTCCTCCCAAGTTAATTGACGCGACTATGTTTTGAATCTCTACTACTGCATCTTTTTTCACTTTGATCCCGCCCTTTCTTAGCTTTTGAACGACTGACTTTACTGCACTTCTTGCCATCTCTTCTGATTTTGCTCCGGTGCATACCATTTTGCCGGACGTGAAAATCAATGTGGCCGTTTTTGGGCTCTTTAGGCGAAACACTAATCCTGGAAATTGATCTGGATGATATTCTACATCTGGAAAATTACGAGTTATTTCATTTAGATCCATTTTCTGATCCACTGATGCCGAAGCCACCACATTTTCAATACTCACAATTGGCTTTGTTTGTGGCATATGTTACCACTTGAGTTAGCTTGGCTATATAAAGAGCACTTTCTAATTATTTACACAGCAGACAATTTCTTTGAAATTTTAGTGATGACGACTTTGTGTTATACAAATCATTTAATTTGGTAAAAATGGATTGTGTGATTGAATTGAATTTTACTGACATTAATCTTGACGAGATGTTTAGCTCAACAGATAACTCAAATCCGATAATGTGGCTTGTATGGATAATTCCAATTGTGATTTTCATGTTTTATGGGCAGCGTATTCAGCTTCACATAACATCTGGAGAAATCAGCAAAAACATTGAAAAACTTGTAAAATACAAAGAAGAATCAAAAAAAGAACTACTTGAATATCTCCAAACAAATCTAAAAGCTACCCCTGACGCTGCAAAAAAAGTAGATGGGTTTTTGGAGTATTTTACAATAATGCCAGTTGATTTTGATCCAAACGGGATAATTCCGAAAATAAAGCATCTCCTCAGATCAAGGGAAGACTATACCAGACAGCAAGTAAAGTCGCTTTCTCCAAACATGGACTCATTTGAGATAAGTAAAGTGCAAAACCTGCTTGAGGTCACCACGTCGCTTCACCTCCTGCATAAGCTAGTCAGGCATCTTTTCCTTACTGCAAAAAAACAGAACAATTTTCCGCTAATCTTGCCGCTCCAGATGATGATTCCGTTTATCATGGAGCAGGCGGGCGCTTTGAGGAGCGCAGTGTCTGCATTAAAGATGGGGCAGCCAATAGGCGATGGAATAGGTCCTATGGTCGTTGGGAAAATGATGCTTGGTACGGAGAAAAAAACAATTACCTTTGAGACCGTGTATTCGGAAAAAGAATTTGAACAACGAAAATTATGCCTATTAAAGGCAGAGGGCCCCGCTGCGACAGTTGGAAGGCCTGGGGACGCCGTAGAACTCTTGGTTTTAAAAAACAAGCCGGACATAATTGTGATGGTTGATGCCGCGTTGAAGCTTGAGGGCGAGGACTCTGGCTCTGTTGCACAAGGATTTGGGGCTGCAATTGGCGGGATAGGTACAGATAGATTCCAAATAGAAGAAATCGCAACAAAAAACAACATTCCGATTTATGCCGTTGTAGTAAAACAATCAGTCAAAGAGGCAATCACACTGATGACAAAACAAATATCTGACAAAGCAGAATCTGTAGAATCCCAAGTATACCAAATCATACTTGAAAACACAAAACCAAATCAAGGTGTATTGATTGTGGGCGTGGGCAACACACTGGGAGTGCCGCAATGATCTTTTCAAAAAAGGAAAAGCAAATAGTTGCATACACTGTAGAAAAATGCCCGTCCTGCAAAAACGAGTCAAAAAGAAAATTT
>CAZCWI010000004.1:31718-32757 GCA_964502325.1 uncultured Candidatus Nitrosotenuis sp.
ACAAGGCGACTGTCTTTTTGTCGAGTCGTCGCATTGCCCCTCATGCAATGTTCCGATGAACATTACAAAAATTTTTGGCGAACCTATAGAGTAGTTACAATTGCGCCCGTAGGTGTCGGGATGAATGTGTGTTCTGCCTGTGCAACTCGTTGCTCGTTTGCTTCGATTAGCACAGGATATGCGCGCACTGTCTTGTTTTTAATTAGCTCCTCAAGCAGCAGTCTGGCCTCTTTTTCGTCCATATCCTTTGTAATCCATCTGAGTGCAAATGGGAGCATGTTGAAATTTTCCCATATGTAGTCTAGCAGTTTGTTTGCCTTTTCATTTTTGATTTTTTTCTTTGACACTAGTCCAAAGATGTTTCGTGTCTTGCCCTCTCTGACAAACCCTAATCCCTTTGATGTTGTGACAAATGGCTCGCAGGCATACGTTTCTTTTACCGAGAGGGAAAACGAGCCAATCGACCAAATGTTTGGGACTGATTTTCCAGCATGAATTGTGTACTGCTCCAGAGAATGACCGCTTAGATTTGCAATTGGAATCAGCCCGTTTTGTTTCACTGTTTTTTCAATAATCCTTCCGATGTCGCTTGACTTTGTTCCCTCCTTTACTATCGACATTGCGTTTTTGAGGGCTTCTTCTGCGGTTCTTACTAGTATGTCAAATTCTGAATCGTAAGAAACGCTTACTGCGGTATCTGCGATGTATCCGTTTATCTGCACCCCTAGATCAATTTTGACCAGGTCTGTGTCTGTTAGAACCTTGGGATCATTTGGCTCTGCGGTGTAATGTGCTGCAATCTCGTTTAGACTTGTGTTTACAGGAAAAGCGCATTTGCCGCCGCGCGATCTGATTTCGCTTTCTACCGTCTCGCATATCTCATAGAGCGTTTTTCCTACCCAATTTTTTGCTCTTGCAAGTTCTCTTACCTCTGATGCTATTTTTCCTGCCCTAATGTAATCATCAATTTGCAATGGCTGGACTGATTTTGCATATTATTTAAAATCATGTCTACTGTGTAATCTGAGACCTAAACCTA
>CAZCWI010000005.1:0-30802 GCA_964502325.1 uncultured Candidatus Nitrosotenuis sp.
TCGTTGTCAAGCAGTATTGTTATTCGGTCGCTCATTACATCCCTGTAATTTTTAACTCATATAATGATGTGTTGAAATCATAATCATTTGATAATCAAATCAACGTTTGTTAAAGAACGCCTTTTCCTCGTTGTCTTGTTTGAATGTCTACTGCTTCAGAGATGTCTGAGATGAATATTTTCCCATCCCCGTTTGTCCCAGTGCTTGCAACATCTAAAATGGCTGACACTACCTGCTCAACTTTGGAATCATCTACAATTGTTATGATTGTGATCAAACTGTTGTATTCTGCCTGCTGCATCTTTGTGCCCCTTGAACTTCTGACTGATGGGCGGGCACCCTTTCCGCGTCCGCGCGATTCAACTACCGTTATTCCAGCCGTACTTACATCCTCTATTGCAGAAACGGCAAGACTCATCTTGTTGTTTGGGATTATTGCCTCAACGCGTTTCATTGTTTTCCATCACATGCTGACCGTAAAAACCGTTTTGCAGATTACCAATACCTGATCGACTACTATATAGTAGAATATAGTGTATGTAGTACAGGCTTTAATTACATGAAAAATGGAGCTCATCATGGGTCAGTGGCTTTCTTGGATAAAATCAAACGAAAAGGAGATCCTGACAATTTTAGACAACCTTGCGATCAGGGCAAAAGAGGCATCAGAAGAACTGGTACGACTGTTCTCCAATATTGACAAGGCATCAGAATCCCATGCCAAAATAAAGCAAATTGAGCGTAACGCAGACGATCTTACCCGCTCCATATTTGCAGAACTAAACAAGACGTTCATCACCCCGCTTGACAGAGAAGACATGCAACGAATAGCTGCAAAAACAGACGATGTGATTGATTTCATAGAGGGCATTTCCGGCAGAATAGTAAGCTATCACATATCGTCAACTCCTCCATACATGCTAGAAATTGCAAAAGAGCTCGTAAACGCAATAAAGGAAGTGGAATTGATGATATCGCGGCTAAAAAACGTCAAGGCAGATAAATCACTAATTGATCATTGCAGGAAAATAAGCGACATAGAACACACCGTAGATGATCTGTATAGGACTGCTGTTGGGCAATTGTTTGAAACGACAGACGCGATTAATATAATAAAACTAAAAGATATTTACGAATCACTAGAAACTGCTTCTGATAGGTGTCTTGATGTTGCAGATGTCATCGAAGACATCGTTCTAAAATATACCTAAGGCAAAAACATGTACGAGTTAGCGATAGCAGCAATAATTGCAGCGTTATTTTTTGATTTTATCAACGGATTCCACGACGCGGCAAATTCGATTGCAACAGTTGTCGGGACCAGAGTGCTAAAGCCTCTCCAGGCGGTGACTCTTGCCGCCATTGCAAATTTTGTTGGCCCGTTTCTCTTTGGCGTAGCCGTTGCGACAACAATCGGCAAGGGGATAATCGATTCTGACTTTGTGACAATTCATATCATAATAGGTGCGCTATCTGGCGCAATTGCATGGAACCTGATCACGTGGTACTGGGGACTTCCCTCTTCAAGCAGCCATGCCCTGATTGGCGGAATAATTGGGGCGGGCATCGCCGGTGCGGGAACACACGCGATAATTTTTGGCGGGCTTGAAAAAGTCGCTACTGGCATAATCGTATCGCCCATAGTTGGGTTAATTGGCGCATTTTTGCTTGCAACTGCAATCATCACCATATTTGCAAACAAAAAGCCGGGCAAGGTCAATTCCGCCTTTGGCAAATTACAGCTCGTGTCGTCTACTTATTTTTCACTAACTCATGGTGCAAACGATGGCCAAAAAACAATGGGGATAATTGCGTTGATTCTGCTAACGGAAGGCGTTATCACGGAATTTGATGTGCCGTTTTATGTGATACTGATGGCAGCGCTTGCAATTAGTCTTGGTACTTTTTTTGGCGGATGGAGAATCGTAAAAACAATGGCAGTGAAAATAACCCAGCTAAAACCGTACCAAGGGTTTGCTGCAGAAACTGGAGGCGCGACAATTCTGGCAGTTTTGGCACACGCTGGAATTCCAGCAAGTACTACACACGCGATTTCCGGGGCAATCATGGGTGCCGGCGCGGTAAGGCGCATGTCTGCAGTTAGGTGGGGGATTGGCAAAAGAATAGTCTGGGCCTGGATAATCACAATTCCTGCCAGCGCCGGAGTTTCATATTTGGCAATGCTCTTGATCAAACTTTTTGTGTGAGTTATTTTCAAATTTCGAGCTAACACATAAAATAAAACAAATCCTGTGTATAGCCGTGGTAACAAAAGCGCCTAATTTTGATCTAGCCCTTACCCATCTGCGTAACCGCCAGAACATGGCTGCGTACAACCAGTTCACCCTCATTGCTGAGTCTATAAAAAAAACTGATTTTATCAAAGCTGCCCTGTCGTACGTGCTTGCAGCAGAATGCAAAATAAGGCAAAACAAGGGCGTAGAGGACGAGATGATGGAGGCAGGAAAACTCTTTTTCAATTTTGCAAAAAAGGAAAACAATTACAGCGTGAAAAACGCGTATCTATGCGCGGCAAAATGCTTTCTTCGTGCGGGAAAGTACGTCGACGCAAAGACAGCATTTGAAAAATCAAAAACTCTCAAGCGAAGTACTGTCGTAGAAGATCTGCGGCCCGTAATAATCATAGATGACAGCAAATCAATTGTATTAAAAATTGAAAATTATCTTGACAAGCTGGGATACAAAAACACGCACTCGTTTTCTACTGGAAAAGACGCACTAGCTGGGTGCAAAAAACTACTCAAGACAAACCCGATAATCCTGCTTGATATGGGCCTGCCTGACATCAGCGGAGACGTGGTGGCAGACAAGATACTATCGGAAAAACCAAACGCGCAAATCATCGTTATCACAGCTGATGAAAAAACCACAAAACGCGTCAAGGACACAATCAGCGTAGGGGTGCTTGCCTTTATTCAAAAGCCTTTCACAATCAAGGAACTCAAAGACGCGCTAAATGTTGCCGAGTCGGAGAACTCGCTATCAAAGAAGTAGCAGCGACATATTTAGAAGGTTCACGTCTTTGAAATCGCACTTTGTTATTCTGTAATCTATGATGTCGTCGGAAAACTTTTCGACTATTCTTGATGTCGGGTTTTTCACTCCACGATCGATTCTAGATATTATCAGCATGTTCCATTCTCCATCCATGTTTGCAACAAAGAGATATTCTGGCATGGATACTACGTGTTCTCGAATTGATTCTTTTAGGGACTCGATTGACTTTGCAACCTTGAATTTCAAAAACAACGCCTCGTGATCATTTGATTCTGCAACGTCGCTTAGCACTGCCTTGTAGCCTTTGATGATGCCGCTTTTCTCAAGGCGCTCTATTCTTTTTCGTATGGTTCTATCTGATACGTCATGACCTGATTTTCTTAACTCGCTTGCAATCTCTTTTGAGGGGGTGCGAGCGTTTGTGTTTAGGATCTCTATGATCTTCTGATCTACCTTGTCCAGATTAGACCAACTGTCGTCGCTCATACCTTTTCAGCAGAATCCGTGGCTTTTGAATATTTTGTGGTCCCGAGTGAAGGAGTTGAACCTTCGACAACCCGGTTTCTGATGTATGCCTAGGTAGGCTGATTACGGTTAGCCGATGGCCAAACCACTACAGCCGGAAGCTCTACCAGGCTGAGCTAACTCGGGACAAAAAATGTCGGCATACTCTACTATTAAATAATTATCGATGTGGCGCAGCTCCGACTGAAACTCACAAAACTAGTGCTTGTGTGTCTTGATGCAAGAACTGCAAAATTCGTCCCCGCATTTGTCACAGGATATGAGTTGACCCTGTCTGTAGCCTGTGAAACACTTGTCGCAGCTAGTGCCGTTCATTAAATGGTCGTAAAACACGGGATCTTTTATCTTAATCTACGATCATGGGATCAAAAAAATATTAAATAATCTAGGCAGACCAAATTCTACATGTCTGAGATCTCGCTTGATGGATATGCCTGCATTCCATACACGCACGACCACAAATCAATTGAAATCAAGGACTCGTGGCAGACCTCTAAAAACGTGGAAAACATGTATTTTGTAACTGCCACCTTTTCGCAGGACAGCAAACCGTACTTTCCGTCACACGCAAATCATTATCTTCTTGTAAAATTTGCCAACGATGCAAAAATAGTAAAAGAGCTAGAGAAGCACCAGCAGGACAAGACCTCGTTTGTCTTCAACATGGACAGCGAATTCTTTGAGCGAGAGGTGGACGGAAACATGAACTTTGTATCGGTGTATTATCTGGAATACTCAAAATCAGACGACGACATGTCCGATCTGGCGTCCGTAGTCTCAAAAAACGAACGGGTGAAAAAAGCATCCAGCGGGAGCATGACTGCATACTCTAATGCACCTCCAAAGTTCACCTTTCCGTACAGTAACAGCATAGTGGTGCTGGAAGTTTCTAGCCAAAAGAGTCACCAAAGTGTAAACAAGTACTGCGAGCAGACACGTCGTAACGTGTGTCGAAAAGGCATCACCATGATAAATCTCGTCGGCCTGTCCATCCTTGAAAAATTAAAGTAAAAAAGATCCTAGATCCGGCAAACCGTCATAAATCTTAAATATTGAACAAAAATTGGTTTTGATATGAGTAAACCCGCAGAACTGGGATCGTTGAAAATCGGCTCATACATTCTATTGCCAGTCGGAGACCAACCAACAGGCGAGCCTTGCAGAATTTCAGAATATGACACAAGCAAACCCGGAAAGCACGGAGCTGCGAAAGCAAGAATTGTAGGAGTCGGAGTATTTGATAATCAAAAACGTCCGCACGTTGGCCCAGTCAGCATGCAGGTACACGTTCCACTAATTGACAAAAGAGGCGGTCAAATCATCTCCATTACCGGAGACCAGATACAGCTGATGGACAGCGAGACATTTGAAACAATCGATGCGCAAATGATAGACGAGGAAGTGCAAGGAAAACTAGAGCAAGGTCAAACTGTCGAGTACTGGAATGTAATGGGCAGAACTAAAATAATGCGCATCAAGTCTTAATTCGGATGCTGATGATGAGTGGAAAAGCCATCTGATTTTTGATGACGATTATGAGTATTGAGGCATCCACTCTGTTTAGTTAATACCACAGAGGCACCAATCCATATCAAATGAATCTGGCCGCATTGTTTTCTGGGGGAAAAGATAGCGCCTATTCAATACTTGAGGCACAAAAAAACGGACACGTGGTAAAGTGCCTAGTGACAATACTTGCAAGTTCTGATGACAGCCATCTACTACATCATCCAAATGTCGGACTTGCCGCCTTGCAGGCAAAAGCCATGAAAATCCCCCAAATCACAATTGCCGCAAAATCACCTGACACCGAATCAGAGCTTGAGAGTCTCAAGGAGGCATTGTCTGCTGCAAAAAAAGAATATCAAATTGAGGGGATCGTGCACGGCGGAATACTGAGTGATTTCCAAAAAACAAAATTTGAAGGCGTGGCAAAAGACTTGAACCTGCAAGTCGTCTCACCGCTCTGGCAGAAAAACCAATCTCAATACATGCGATTGCTGCTTGATTCGGGGTTTGAGTTCATAATAACTTCGGTCTCAGCCGACGGTCTTGACAAATCATGGCTTGGCAAAAAAATAACAAAAGACGATCTTGACAAACTAGAACGTCTATCTGAAAAACACAAATTCAATCTAAGTTTTGAGGGCGGTGAAGCTGAAACATTTGTAGTCAACTGTCCGCTTTTTTCAAACCCAATAGAGATTCAGGATTCTTCCATATCCTGGGATGGGTACCGAGGAAGGTTTGAAATAGTGCGTGCAAAAATAAAAGACAATGCTTGATAACCTAAAGACTAGCCTTCGTGCGGCAATCAAGAAAATAGTAAACTCTTCTGGGATAGATGAGCAATTAATCAACGAACTGTCCCGCGACGTGCAAAAGGCGCTGCTTCAAGCAGATGTAAATGTAAAACTTGTCCTGCAAATAACAGAGAATCTAAAACACCGTTCATTAAATGAGACTCCACCACCGGGGCTGTCCAGAAAAGATCACATTGTAAAAATTCTATATGACGAACTGGCAAGCCTTCTTGGAAAGGAAAACGAGTTTTCATTCAAGCCTGGCAAGCTAAACAAGGTATTGATGCTTGGAATCCAAGGCAGTGGCAAGACCACCATATCCTCCAAGCTGGCAAAATTCCTGACAAAGCAAGGCTACAAGGTCGGCGTAATAGGCGCTGACACGTTTAGGCCTGGCGCATTGGTTCAGCTTAGAACTATGTGTGAGAAAGCAAACGTCGAGGTGTATGGTGAGGAGAACAACCGCGACTCCCCAGCAATCGTAAAGGCCGGGCTGAAGCATTTTGAAAATTCCAATCTTGATATCATACTGATAGATACGGCTGGTCGTCACAAGGAAGAAAAAGATCTTCTTGATGAAATGCGAGAAATTGGAAAAATAGCCGACCCTGATCTTGCATTGCTTGTAATTGATGGAACTATCGGGCAGCAGTGCTACAGCCAGGCAGAATCATTTCACAAAACGGTGCCTGTTGGAGGAATTGTGATTACAAAGCTTGACAGCTCTGCAAAGGGAGGCGGTGCACTGGCAGCGTCTGCTGCAACAGGTGCCAAGATAATGTATGTGGGAACCGGGGAGAGGATAGACGACCTTGAAATATTTTCCCCGACTAGGTTCGTTGGACGGCTGCTTGGCATGGGTGACATACAAGCGCTGCTCGATCTTGCAAAGAGACTTGAAAACGAGGCAGACGATGTCAGACTCAAGCGAATATCTAGCGGGAAAATGAACATGGATGATTTCTATTACCAGCTAGAAGAGGTGACCAAGGTTGGCTCACTAAAGGGATTTTTGGATAACATGCCGGGATTGTCCGGAATGGTAAAAGATGATCAGCTGGATCAAATGGAAGGCAGAATCTCAAAGTGGCGATTCATCATACAGAGCATGACAAAACAGGAAAAGGCAGATCCTGATTTGTTAAACGCGTCTAGGATCAAAAGAATCGCGCGCGGTTCTGGTTGGCCTGAACACGAAGTAAAGGAGCTCTTGAAAAACTACAAGAATTCCAAAAGCATGATGAAGGCATCAAAAGGAAGACAGATGCAGGGATTCCTCCGCAAAATGGGCATGGGTTAGCACCAGTAAATTACTAATAGCATGATTGCACGATTTTTTCTGTGAGCAAAAACAGCAAACCGTTTGCAAACGCATTGCAGTTGTCGCAGAAAATACTAAAAGAGTACGACTTGTGCGACGTGTGCCTTGGAAGACTGTTTGCAAAAAAACTCGGCCTTGTATCAAATAAAAAACTGGGCCAAAAAATTCACCGCATCCTAAAAACAAAGAGCGTAAAATGCTATGTCTGCAAAAACATCTTTGATGGCATTGCCTCTCATGTGGAAAAAATGCTTGACGTCTCGTCTGATTATGACTTTGCAACGTTTCTTGTCGGCACCAAACTAAAACCGTCGATTCTGGACAGGGACGATCACATGCGTTCAAGGTTTAAGCTAAGGGGAATTGACGGAATAAAGACAAATGTTACCAGAGAGATGGCAAAACAGTTCTCTCACAAAACAAAAAAGAAAGCAGAATCCTCCGAGCCAGATCTCACCTTTATGATTGATTTTAAGGAAGATTCGTGCACACTCCAAACAAAGCCTGTCTTTCTCTGGGGTCGGTACACCAAGTCTGAGCGCAACATCCCACAAAAACAAAGGCCGTGCGCCACCTGCCTTGGCAAGGGGTGTATTGACTGTGATCGTCACGGCATATCCGAGTTTGACAGCGTGGAGGGGCTGATAAGCAAATATCTATTTGATAAATTTGAAGCACTGCAGGCAAAAATAACGTGGATTGGGGGCGAGGATAGCACGAGCCTTGTTCTTGGCACGGGGCGCCCGTTCTTTGTAAAGCTACTCCATCCAAAAAAGCGCCACCTGCGACTGCCAAAGAAAATAACACTTGGGAAAATCACAATAAACAACCTAAAGCCAATTGGCAAAACCCCGTCTGGCCCAGTGCAGTTTACCTCAAAAGTAAAACTGCACATCACATGTGAAAACAGAATCGAACAAAACTCTCTCCTAAAACTTGATCAGATTGACAATAACACGATCGCAGTCTATGAAAAATCTGGAAGACGAAACGAAAAACTAGTCCGCAACATACGGTACAAGCCGATCTCTGAGAACTCTTTTTACCTCTCAATGACTGCAGGCGGAGGCCTGCCGCTCAAACGATTTGTCAGCGGCGACGATACATTTCCAAACGTTTCGGACATTTTGGAAAACAAGTGCAAATGCGAGACATTTGATTTTGAAGCAGTCAAAATCACACGCTAGTTTGCCTGCGTCTAAACTAACATTTTTTACACCTAGCTTGAAGAGATAATTCCGTTGGATCATCTGGTAAAGGTACGTGAGGCACATGAAAAAGGACTTTTACCGCAAGACATGCTTGAGTTGATCACAGAAAGATTCAATCTGGTGGAATCTGGAATAAAGAGAATCGAGTCCGCATCTGGAACCCCATACCCGATATCCTATGTGGAACCGTCTGCAATTTTATCAAACTCTGGCAACATGTCATTTGAGTACGGCGTGCTTTTTGCAAGAACGCTTCCAGTGTTCTTTGAAGAAAAATTCCAAGTTGTGATACAGATTTCCGCACCGCTTGTCGCATTTGGGCTCAAGGGAACGATTCACGCGATACTTGCGCACGAGTTTCTTCACTATCTGGAACTTGTAAGAAAGATATCTAAAATGGAACTCTTATCTGACGAAATATCTGGAAACCTTTTTGAAAACGTATACGCTGACAGTACTCGACTCTTTGAGCCACGGGCTGTGTTTGATGACAAGACCCTTTTGACACACATCACAAAAAAATTTCCGACTGGGTTTAAGGACTATAAGCTTGAGGACAAAACCGAAAAGCTCTGGATAGCACGGGGCCTGCCTGTCACAAATATCACACTTGATACAAACACCGTAAAACTATCTGCCGAATCATTATCAAAGGTAGTTTTGGATACTGCGCTGTTAAACAAAATAAAAGAGTTCGAAGAAAGAGAATCTAAGCTAAGAAAAAGAAAACTCTACTGATTAAATTCAGTCAGGCCGCACTTGCCGCACGTTCGTCTGTTTTTGTGTTCTGACATAAAGACGCCTTTGCCGCATCGCGAGCACAGTCTGTGGAGTCTTGTTATTTTATCGCCAGTTATCTTGTAGTATTTGTGGATTGAATCAGACGCCTTTGCTGCTGCCTTTTTTCCTGCCATTATGCTGCAGGCTCCTCTTTGTTCTCAGGAGGCGGTGCGTTTGCAGCCTTTGCCTTGTCAAGTCTTGTAAAAATGACTGGGTTGACCTGTCTTTTTGCCAAACCTTCGTCGTCATATATGTAAAAGACCCCTGTGATTTCCGGTCTGCCACTGTGGTTTTTCATGTTAATTGGAATTACTACTTTGCCGTCAAGCTTGAACTGTTTTGAAATCATGTCTATTGCCTCTAGTTTCTTGAGCTTTCCACCAAGACCTTTGAACGTGCACGTTATCTCCCTTCTTGAGAGAAACGTGTTGTTTACATCGCTTAGTGTTTCAATCATTGACATGTATTCCAACTCGTTTTTCTTTTTCATATAAACTTTGATTGCCATTTAAGAAGAGATTTAAGAAAAAAGACCCGTCGACATACTGTGGACAGATTCATGCTGCATTTGAAAAACACTAGATTTGTACCCGAAGACTCGGGTCATTTGCTTGCAAAGGCAAGGCAAGTCTGCACTGGGACAAATACCGTGATCCGAGACTCGCGGGTTTCAAGCAAGTATGTTGAATTTGATGTCTCCATTGACAAGTCAAAGCTGGACGAACTGGTGTCTCACCTAAATCCGATTGCCCCCCTAGATCACGCAAAACACGTAGTGGAAGAGCACATGGAAAAAGAAGACGCAATCAAGCTTGGGATTTCATATTTTAATGACGAGCGCTTTTGGGAATGCCATGAGGTCCTCGAAGGCGTGTGGAAAAAATGTTACGAGGGAGAGCGTGACCTAGTCCAGGGGATAATCCTGGTTGCGGCAGCCCTTGTCCACTATCAAAAGTTTGAAAATGGCATCTGCCTATCCGTGCTTGGTCGCGGACTAGACAAGCTATCCAAATCAAGTGGCATGTATCACGGAATAAACATCGATGAACTAAGGAACAAAGTCCGAATGATAATAAATTCAGAAAAAATATCGCTGTTTACTATTTGATTAGTTGTATGGCAGTCTTCAACACTTGAGCCCCTTCAAGAAGACCTATACTTCCAATTTTTGCATTCATTTCCGTATATCTTATGCTGTTGTCCTTTTTTACCGAGTCTCCTGAAACAAGGACCGGTACGGGGTCGTCACTGTGTCCTTTGTTGATGCATGGTGTGGAGTGGTCTGCTGATACTACCACTGTTACCTTGCTTGTATCTATATTGTCAAGAATGGTTCCAAAGAACCTCTTGTCTATCTCCTCAATGTTTTTCATTTTTCCAATCGCGTCCCCGTCATGGCCAAACTCGTCAGGGCCCTTGAGGTGGACGTATATTGCATTTTCAGTCTCCATCGCCTTTGCCGCAACTCGCGCCTTTTCCTCATAGTCTGTCAGTCCGCCTGCGTTAAACGTCTTCATCTTTAGAATTTCGGCAATTCCTATCTCAACTGGCATGTCTACAATGCATGAGAACCTCATTGAATACAGATCGTTTATCGGAACAACCTTTGGGTAGTGGTTCCCTGCATCGCGCAAAAGGATGCTGTTTAGTAATTTTTTCCCAGCCTGCCTTCTTTTCTGGTTGATTGCACTCTCCTTCATTATTTTCAGAGACTGTTCTGTGAATTCGTTTACAAGAGTTGCAGTAAGCGCCGCATTTGGGATGTCTTTTAGTGGCAGGCATCGTTCTATTTTGAAATAGTCGCCGACTGCCTTTGCAATTCCCATTCCGTCAACACGCGCATAGGCAGGATCAGTATTTGTAATCTCAGAAGAAAGCGACTTTCCCTCACATCGTATCCTCACTACGACTCTGTGGCCTATTGTGGGCGTCACCACAACTGACACACCAGGCTCTGAAAACTTTACCTTGTCTTCGATCTCCTTTGATATTGCAAGTGCGTCCTCTTTTTCGATCTTTCGTCCTGCCCTCCTGTCTACGATGATTCCTGTGTCGTCTAGCGTGGCAAAGTTTCCGCGCAAAGCCAAATCCCCATCCTTAAAATCGGTGCCGGTTCCTATTGCCTCGATTACTCCCCGTCCTGCATATTCTGCATGTTGGAACTTGTATCCTAGCATGTTGAAAACTGCAATGTCTGACTCTGGCGCGATTCCTTTTCCGACAGAAATCACTTCTCCCATGGCCCCGTTTCTTGTCATCTTGTCAAGGTTTGGAGTGTTGGCAAAATCAAGCGGGGTTTTTCCCTTTAGGTCCGGGTGCGGCAGATCTCCTACACCGTCAAGCAAAACATAGATGATTCTCACATTACTAGATATCGTAATCCCCTTGTCTTGGTGCTGATCCAGATCACTTTAAACTTTGCATGATGTGATCGAACCCTGTTGTCAAAGATGCGATCGTTGAAAAGGTTTTAACTCGCACATATTCATAATATCGATTATGGGGAGCATGAGAAAAGACTATGTATCTGAAAGATTTGTCATCGTCTCCCAAAATGAAGAACAAAACGAAGAATCAAAAAAATGTCCGTTCTGTCCTGGCAACGAATCTATGACAAACCCGTCACTGCTGTCCCTTGTTGCAAAGGACGGCATGCTGCAAAGGCTGCAGGACAGCGAGGACAACTATGTAAAAGATTGGACCGTTAGGGTTTTTGAAAGCAAGGTTCCTGCAGTGTCTGTTTCCGCAGAAAACTCGTACTCTGATAGGCCGCTTTACAGTGAGCCTGCATACGGATATCATTACATTGTAGTTGCATCTGAGCGACACAAGGATTCCCTGTCGACTATCTCGTCTGAACAATGGTCAAACATACTTGTGGTGATTCAGGATAGGCTAAGATGGCTTTACACGCAAAGAGGCGTCACATACGTATCAATCTACATAAACTCCGGAAAAGACGCTGGAAGCTACGTATCGCATCCTCATATCAACATGGTCACGTTTTCTACGATTCCTCCGCTAATAGAGCAGGAAGCCGAGGCGTCGCATAGGATTGTCAATGAAAAGGGTGCATGCCCGCTGTGCCAGACCGTAAACACTGAAACTGGCGGCCCAAGGCAGGTGCTGCAAACCGAGGGCTTTTTGGCGTTTTGCCCGTGGGCACCATCGTACCCGTACGAATTTTGGATCTGTCCAAAAAAACACACGACCAGTTTCTCCAAAATAACGCAAAAAGAAATCAACGACCTGTCATTGATTCTTCGAGCTACGCTGGGGGGACTGACCAACAGCCTAAAGAACGTCTCTTACAACTTGGCGTTCCATCTCTCACCTGAAAAGAAAAATAGCAGACAAATTCACTGGCACATCGAAGTTTATCCGCTGACTTCCGCATGGTCTGGACTGGAACGGGGATATGGAATATTTCTCAATTCGATTCCGCCAGAAAAGGCAGCAGAGCAGCTTGGCGCTGCATGCAGAAAGGAACTCGCAGGCCTTGTCGGCATAATCTAGTCTTGCATCAGATGCGCTAAAAACTGACTTTCATACCGTTTATTTATCTAAAATTAGTCTTGTAGTTTATGGCAGTTGAAAAATATCTGGCAATTGCAAGCCTTGGGCTGTTTATCATGTTTAGCGCAGAGATTATCACATTTTACACTTTCTTGACTGCTCCAGTAATCGAGGTGGAACCTGAGCCGCAAATCCTAATGTACATTTCAATTGGCGTTGCACCTGCAATGTGTATTGCTGGAACCGTTTTCATTTTGTCCAAAAGGTACGGCTCAAAATCCGTTGGCAGCATTATAATAGCTGGCGGCGTAGTCTTGCTAGTTGGAATGTTTTATGCGCACACTCTGATTCCAAAAATAGACCAAAACTATTTGGTGTTTGCAGTAATGACCGTGCCGCAATTGTTCATGGCAGTATCAGTCCCAATCATGGCAACCGGTGCGTTTTTGCTTAGGACTAAAAAACGACCAGTCAAAGAATACTTTTAGTGGTCAAATCTCATTCCGTTTGAATGCCGCTTAAACCCTAGCCTCTCATAGAAAGGCTTGACCTTGTCATCGCAGTCTAAAATGGTCTTGTAGCAGCCTTGGGACTTGGCGTAATCTAGTGCTGCCTGCATTATTTTAAACCCGATTCCTCTCCCCTCGTGTTCTTTTGAGACGACCACGTCCTCAATGTGCCCTACCAGTCCTCCGTCATGGATAAATTTTTGTTCTATGAGAAGGGTGGTGGAGCCAATTATTTTGTCATTTAGCACTGCAACAAAAATCACATGATTTGGGTTTGCCGATATTTCTTTTAGAATGTCTCTTGCCTTTTCCTTGCTTAGGCTGCTTGCTTTTTTTAGGTTGTCAAGTGACTCTAAAAAGCCGTTGTCTAGATCACTTTCTTCTATTTTTCTAATTCTGATATCGGCCATTTAGTTTAGATCTTGCCAAGTTTTTCTCTGAATTCTTGGTATGCTTTTTTGTATGATGCCTTGTCTCCTATGTCGATAAAGCCGTTCTTTATTATGAAGCTGTTGACGTCTTTCTTTTTTGCAAGCGCCTTTTTGATCACATCGTCCATACCATATGGGACATTGTTTGGAATGAACTCAAACACTTGGGGATCCATCACGTAGCACCCGATGTTTATGTTTGCGCTGATCTCCGGCTTTTCATTCCATGCCGTCACTCTTCCGCTTTTTGATGTCTCGATGACTCCGTACTTTATTGTGGTCTTGTACTGGTGCAGGCTCATCGTGATAAATGATTTTTTTGCCTTGTGCTGATTTACCATCTTTTTTAAATTAAAATTGAAAACAGAATCACCGTACACGCAAACAAACGTATCGTCAATTAGCGGTTCTGCAGTCTTGAGCTGGCCGGCAGTCGCAAGCGGCCGATTTGCCACGGCGTACTCTATCTTTACCCCAAGCCTGCTTCCGTCCTCAAAATAATCCTCAATTGTTTTTCTCAGATAGCTCACGCAAAGAACGATATCTGTTATTTTGTTGTTTTTTATCCAGTCGATTAGGTGCTCAAGCAGGGGCTTTTCGCCAAGTGGAAGCATCGGCTTTGGAAGAAACGTGGTGTATGGTTGCAACCTTGTGCCAAGGCCGCCGGCAAGTATTACTGCCTTCATGACTTTAATTGAAAATATAGAGTATTTATGTTGATTTACGAAATCTGTCTATTTGTTTTATAGAATCTTGGAAACTTTTGCCACCACTTGTTTTGGGTTTTCCCCAAATATTATGATCATTGGCTCTTTTCCAATGTCGCCAGTATGGTATATGATGTCTGGCGCAGACTTTGAATTTCTGATGGCCCGTTCAACTCCCCAAGAAATGGAAGAATTCTCCCTGTTCTTTGTATCTGCCGGTTCATCTGTCCTGTCGTAGCTTGAAATTTTGTTTTTTGTTTTTTGAAGCCCCTCAATTGTTTTTTGATCATACCTGATGTTTATGGCGGATCTGATTTTTGGAAATTTTCTCTGCATTGTAAGAACCGCGGTTGCAACGTGCTTGGAGCCGCCGTACTCCAAATTTCCTGCAACGACTAGTCTTTTTCCAGCCTTTACTATTCTGCCTGAAACCCCAAGGATGTCTGAGACTGATTTTGGATTTTGTTTAGAGTATACAAAGTTTGTCTGGCACTCTGGGATCAATCCGTACGCGTCTTTGAGATTTTCAAACTCTGCTATTGCCAAGCTCAAATCTTTTCTAATTTTGTCTTGCTTTGGATCTGTGATTTTGACTCCGCGTCCGATTTTTTTGGAATTTTCTATTGACTGGTACGTAAAGTGTTTTGCAAATTTCACCGCGTCCCCAAATGTGTTTTTTGAAGCAACGGCATATCCTAATGCAAAAGCAAAAGTGCAGCCGCTTCCATGGGTTTCGTAATTTACCTTGTTTTCTGATATTGTATGACCCTTTCCGTTTTCAAAAACAAAATCAGAAATCTTGTTTTTGACAAATTTGTGGCCTGTTATGACTATTTTTTTTGCGCCAAGACTGGATAGTTTCTTTGCGGCACGCGCAAGGTCTGACTTTTTTGTGATCTTGACTCCTGATATTGCCTCTGCCTCATGCACGTTTGGAGTCATGATATGACATATTGAAATTAGTTTTCCAAGCGACCCTAGTGCGGATTTTTTTAACAAAATTCCGCCAGTTGTGGATTCTAGGACCGGGTCTAGTATGATTGGTATTTTCACTCCTCTCAGCTTTGAGTGAATGACCCGTATTGCGTCTGAATCGTACACCATTCCAATTACGATGGCATCAACCCTAAAATCGGCAAGTATGGAATCAATTTGACTCTCAATCGTTTTTGGAGAAACCGACTCGACATCTGAAAATTTTGTAGAGTTCTGGCTCGTTATCGCAGTGATGACGCCAAAGCAATTTACGCCAAGTGCCGATGCCACCCTGATGTCTCCCTGGACTCCTGCGCCTGATGACGGATCAGAGCCTCCGATTGACAGTATGTTCATGATGTATCTAGGCAAGTATGTCGTAATAGTGTTTTTGCAAAATAATTCATCGGTATGATTCTATTTAATGAGATTCTCAAGCGATGATGTTTTTCCGCTATTGTTTAAATCTGGATGCAACGTACTAGAACACATGGGAACGCAAATGAGTGCTGCAAGACGTGGCATGATAACTGACGAGATGAAACAGGTTGCTCGCGATGAAGATGTTTCACTTGACTGGCTACGATCAAAAATTGCAAGCGGCTCCATCATAATCCCAAGCAATAACGTTCGGCCGCAAAAGGTACACCGCGTCGGAATAGGAAAGGGGCTGAAAACCAAGGTGAATGTGAACATTGGCACCTCCACACTAAAGGTGGACCTAAACGAGGAAATCGAAAAGGCCCAAGTCGCAGTAAAGCACCACGCAGACACAATAATGGATCTAAGTGATGGCGGCGACGTCGGTGCAATAAGGCGTGCATTGCTTGAGGCGGCGCCCATAACATTTGGAACCGTTCCGATTTACGAGGCGTACAATCACGGCGTTGAAAAGCACAAAAATCCGCTGGATATAACAGAAGACGACTTTCTAAACGCGTTTGAGAACAACGCAAAAGACGGCGTTGACTACACTACAATTCACTCCGGCATATCAAAGGAAATAGCAAAAAGGATTCTCAAAGTGCAGCGGTACGGCGGAGTTGTAAGCAAGGGCGGAACAATCACTGCTGCTTGGATGCTCAAATACGACAAGGAAAATCCCTACATTACTCATTATGACTATCTTATGGAAATTGCAAAAAAATACGACGTTACATTTAGTCTTGGAGATGCGCTAAGGCCCGGCTCGATTTTGGACTCTCACGACGAGCTCCAAGTCCAAGAGATGATAAACATATCAAGGCTGACAAAGCAGGCGCACGAAAAAGACATCCAGGTGATGGTCGAGGGCCCAGGACACGTGCCGCTAAACGAGGTTGCGGCAAATGTCCGATTGGCAAAATCTCTAATTGGGGATGTCCCATACTATGTGCTTGGACCGCTTGTGACAGACATTGCGTCCGGCTATGATCATATTTCAAGCGCTATTGGAGCTGCAATTGCGGCAAGCGAGGGTGTCGACCTGTTGTGCTATCTTACACCTGCAGAGCACCTGGCACTCCCAAATGCGGCAGAAGTAAGAGCGGGACTTATTGCGTATAGAATCGCGGCACATGCCGGCGACCTAGTCAAATTAAGAGAAAAAGCCATAGTCTGGGACATGAAAATGACAGAAGCCCGGCGCACGCTTGACTGGGAAAAACAAATCTCACTGTCAATTGACCCTGAAGAGGCAGCTAGGATCCACAACCGAACCGGACAGCGAGACGGCAACAACGTCCCGTGCACGATGTGCGGCGGGGCGTGTGTCTACGTGATGCTGCCTCAGCAAAGAAAGTATGTCAAAGAAAACGAGAACCTACAACAGGTTGAATAAAACATCTGACAAACTTGGAACTGTTTCGTATTTTTTAATCTCCTGCGGCTCTATCCATACGTATGACGAGTTTTCCCAGTTTAGCGAAATTTTTTGACTCTCCATTGAGAACAAGAAAGGAAACACCTCCCATTGGTGGTCCTCATACTGCGGCGAAGAGATTGTCATTTCTTGTCCTGCCTTTAACAGCTGAATGTGGCTGCTTTTTACGCCTATTTCCTCAAAAATTTCGATTTTTGCTCGCGCAAGCGGCTCTTCTCCGTTCTCGATAATTCCGCTTACCGCCCCCCAGAGCCCCTTCATGCTTCTTACGCGCTCGCTTCTCTTTAAGAGGAGAAGTTTATCATTGCTTGTAACAAACGATGTTACTATTTTTGTGGAACGCATGACTGCTTATTTTTCAATTGCGTTTATCATCACGTTGAGTTTTTTGTAAGAGTCTTCCAAGTTTACGTTCTTTGCCAATCCTTGCTGAACTGTTCTGATATAGTTTGTAATGTCTTCTGACTTGTTTTCCTGTATGTCTGTCAGGAGCCTTCCTATGTCCTTCCACAGCTCTTCTGCAGCCCTTCTGATTTCTGGATTTGCAATTATTGTTTCGATTAGTTCAGTCGACTCTGTCATTATGCTTTCTGCAAGTATCTTTTGGATCTTAAATGTGGTGCCGGACATTCTCTCCGTCAATGAAATTTTGTCGTCTTTTGCAAGTATGTTTGCAAATGCCAAGTTGACAAGATGTGTTAGCCCCAAAATGATTGCAATCTTTTTGTCGTGCTCGATTGCATCGATTGTAACAAAATTAGCTCCTTCAAAAAGTGTTTTTACTAAATTCAGTTCTTTCTTTGCATCCTTGATTGGAATGGAGATAATGTTCTGACCTTTGACTTTCTTTGCGCCCGGGCCAAACATTGGATGGATGCAAACTGGGTTTATCTTTGCTGGAATTTTTAGTAAGGCTGCGGCCGTTTTTGCCTTTTGCGATGAAATCTCAATTAAGTATGAACCCCGCTTCATCTCCTTTGCAATTAGTCTGATTATCTCTGGGGTGCGCCTAGTTGGCGTGCAGAGCAAAACGATGTCTGCACTCAAAACTGCACCGACGAGGGATTCTGACTTTTTTACCGTCTTGTCGGTTATTTGGACCTCCGAGTCGTAGCCAGTCACTTGATGACCGTTTGAGGTGAAATATTTGGCAAACCATTGTCCCATTTTGCCGCCAGCTCCAATTATTGTAATACTTTCTTTCATTTTGACTTGTTCAGAACCTCATCTAATATCTTCATTCCGTCCATTAGTCTGTTTTCGTCCTGGCAGGCAGAAATGCGGATAAATCCCTTATAATTGCCAAATCCGTCCCCTGGGGCAACAGCAACTCCGTGATCTAGCAACATATTTGAGAATTCTACTCCGTCAAAGCCTGGTTTGTTTACCTTTGCAAAAAGATACATCGCGCCGTCCGGGGCGACAAACTCCAGGCCGCTCTTTTCTGCCTCCCTGATCACGGTGTCGATTTTTGATCTAACGCTTTTTACATTAGATGTGACATCTGCATCAAGTGCCTTTAATGCGGCATACTGGACTGGCTCTGCCACGTTTGTAAGGCAAAGGGCCTGGAGCTTTGCCATTTTCTCAATTATTTTCGGATCCGCTACGGTGTATCCGATTCTAAACCCTGTCATCGCATGGGACTTTGAAAACGACTGGGTCACAATATTTTTCTTATAGTTGTATGACAAAACACTCTTCCAGTCTGAAAACGAGTACGATGAGTAAATCTCATCGCTTAGAACATAGAGATCATTTTTTTCTGCAATTTTGATAATCTCCTCTTGAAGTTTTGGAGGGAGTATCTTGCCTGTGGGATTGTTCGGATAGTTTAGAATGATCATTTTTGTGTTCTCGTTTATCGTCTTTTCAATTTGTGGGATGGTTGGCTCCCACTTGGACTCTAGTGTTGTTGGAACGGTTCTAACTTTTACTCCTGCATTAATTGCGCAATCCCTGTATGCAGGCCACGCCGGCTCTATTACGATTATCTCATCACCTGGGTTTAGGAGCGTGTTGATTGCAAGGTAGATTGAAAATCGTGCACCTGGCGAGACTAGTATATTTTCTGACGTTACCACTGCGCCAAATTCCTCTGATACGTATTTGGCAAGTGCTGATCTGAGCTGCGGTATCCCAGCTGCCGGCCCGTACCTTACAAATCCCCTGTCAAATGCCTCTGTCAGGGCATCTCTGACTATTTTTGGCGGAGCAAAGTCTGGCTCGCCTACCTCCATGTGGATTATCTTTTTCCCCTGCTGTTCGAGGCTTTTTGCTTTCAAAAACACCGTAAGGTGGGTTTGCTTTCCGTCTGACTGGACCTTTACGGACTCGTTTAAGAGAAAATTTAGAAACTTTTTTCCAAGCGACTCGTCAAGCCCGGTGCTCTTGCAAAATTCGCTCACCTCTCTTCTGAGCTGTTCTTCTCTGGCCTCGTCAGTTACATTGAGCCCGCTGCTCTTTTTTAGCTCGCCAATCTGCCTTGCGGCGTCAGTTCTTTCTTTTAGGAGCGTGAGCATCTCCAGTGTGATGCTGTCTATTTTGTTTCGTAGCTGATCAATGTTTGACATTTTACAATGTTGGTTTTATGAATCCGCCCAAAAGCGCATGATCTGCAAGTACTAGTGAAACAAGTGAATCGACTACCGGCGGTGCCCGCGGTACCACGCACGGATCGTGCCTTCCGTGCACCTGTAATGTGACTGGTTTTTTTGTCTTGATGTCGATCGTAGTTTGTTTTTTTGCAATCGACGAGGCAGGCTTGAACGCGACTCTCATGACAATTGGCATTCCGTTTGAGAGCCCTCCTAGGATCCCTCCGGAATTGTTTGTTTTTGTAATTATCTTGCCCCCTCTGATGATGTAAGGATCGTTGTTTTCTGAGCCAAATAGTTCAGAGCCTGCAAAGCCTGAGCCAAATTCTACTCCTTTCACGGATGGAATGGAAAATATTGCCTTGCTAATGTCTGACTCTAGTGAGCCAAAGATTGGCTCGCCTAGTCCTACTGGTATGTTGACTGTGGTCGATTCTATTACTCCGCCTAACGAGTCGCTGTTTTTCCGCGCATCCAAAATCGCCTTTTTCATTTTTTCTGCAATTTTTTTATTAGGACACCTGACCTCGTTGTCATAAATCTGGTTTTTCATTTTTGTCTCAAATTTTTCATTCATTGATATTTTTCCTATCTTGACTGTGTAGGAATTAGTTTCTATTCCCAATGTGACTTTGAGTAGTTTTCTTGCAATTGCGCCTCCCATGACGTGAGTCGCAGTTAATCTTCCTGAAAAGCGACCGCCGCCCCTATGATCATTGAATTTGTTATATTTTACAAAGGCAGGATAATCAGAATGACCCGGCCTGAGCTTTGTCGTTAGCTCATCATATGCCTTTGAGTTTTGATCCTTGTTCCAAATTATCATTGTGATTGGTGCACCAGTGGTGTATCCTCTAAAAACGCCTGAAATTATCTCGACTTGGTCGCCTTCCTTTCTCTGTGTGGATACAAGTGATTGCCCAGGTTTTCTATAATCAAGCATTTTTTGAATATCTTTTTCCTGCATCTCAAGTCCTGCCGGACACCCGTCTAGCACTGCGCCTATGCACTTTCCATGACTTTCGCCAAAACTAGTCAAAACAAGTTTCTGACCGATGGAGCTGCCGGACATCAAATAAAAATCACCATCTGAAGCATATAACCCTTATACAGTTGAAATTTTTGCTCCGACGTGATTCATGTCGGAAATAAAGCTTGGATATGACACGTCCACTGACTCTGGATTGGAAACTGTACAGTCCCCGACGTACATTCCTGCTATGCAAAACGCCATGAATAATCTGTGGTCGTCTTCGGAATTCAGCTTTGCGCCTTTTACTTTGTCTGGGGGGCCTAGGATCAGGCCGTCCTCTTTTTCGGTAACCTTGATTCCAATTTTTTGCAACTCGCGTGCCAAGATGGCGATTCTGTCGGTTTCCTTGTATCTTGCGTGCTTGACGTTGTACAATTCTATTGGAAATCCTGACTTGAGTGCAAGTATTGCAAGCGGCGGCAGAAGATCAGGCGTGTTTGAGAGGTCAAACTTGCCGCCAAGCAGTTTTTCAGGCGCCTTTACCTTGATTGTATTGTTGTGCATTGAGATGTCTACTCCGAGTTTTTCCAATATCTCAATAATTGCCTCGTCTCCTTGCGCCAAATCCCCAATTGAAATCTTGACTGTGAATCCGTCCCCTACTAGCACTGCAGCCGATAACAGCAGTGCCACACTTGAAAAGTCAGATGGAACAGTTATTGTCCCGTGCTTGTATTCCTGCGGCTCAATTTTGTATTTTTTGTACTGCTCGATGACTTCGACTTCTACTCCGAACTTTTTCATAGTGGCAATGGTCGCATCAAGGTATGGTTTTGAGACAAGCTCCGAGCTGATGTTCACAGTGATGCCGATTTCAGTTAGCGGAGCAACAATGAAAAGTGCAGATATGAACTGACTTGAAATGTTTCCAGGTATCGTGATCTCTCCGCCCTTGATTTTTCCAATTACTGTAAGCGGAGGTCTGCCGTCATTTGATTCGCATTTTGCTCCAAGTGATTCAAGCGCGTCTGTTAGTTGCTTCATGGGCCTTTTTTTCAAACTCTCATCTCCAGTTAGAATTGTTTTTCCGTCACGCACTGCAGAAATCGCGGCCGCGATTCTTATCGTCGTTCCAGAATTTGACGCGTCAAGCGTGAGATCCTCGTCGTCAAACTTGTCGATTCCCTTTACTTTGAGATTGTTTCCAGCCTCTTGGATTTCCGCTCCGAGGTTTTTGCAGATTTCAATTGTGGCATTTGTATCCCTTGATCGTAATACGTTTTTGATAATGCTTTTTCCGTTTACAAGCGATGCCAAAAATATTGCCCTGTGGGTATAGCTTTTGTTTGGGGGACATACCAGTACGCCTCTTAACTTTGATTTTTCTACCTTACAGTTCATGAGCTTCCGCCTTTTTGTTGTTTATTTCAGAAACAAACGTCTTTCCCTCAAGTTCTGAGAACACCTTTTTTATGTTTGATGCCTTGTCTTTTTTTACTATCGCCGCAATCGCCGGCCCATTTCCAGAAACCGATGCCCCAAGTGCGCCATTCTCAATTAGATTCGAGATTATTTTTGGGTCTGAATTTAGTATTGTAGACGTGGCAAGCCCATTTAGCACCATCGCGTTCCAGTAATCGCCGTCTTTTGCAAAGTTCCATGCCTTTTCAAAGACCTCTTTGATGTTTCGCAGGTTCTTGACGTTTCCGCGCTTGCGTGACTTTGGAACAAACACCACTGCGACAAGATTGGTTGGCGTTTTCTGCATTTTCACTATTCGTCGCTTGTAATTGTCAGTAACTACGGTCCCGCCGAAATAACAAGCGCATGCATCGTCATATGCTCCAGTTATGCTGACCTTTGTTGCAATTGATGCCTCTACACCTGGAATCAAAACCTGGCTGTCGCTAAATTTCGATCTAAACATCTTGTTGCATGCAAGCGATACCACGGAAGAAATTGCACTTGAGCTCTTCAATCCATAGCCTGTTGGAATTTCCGAGTTTAGGGAAATTTGTATTTTATTTTTCTCAAGATCTTTTTTTGGAACCGTGTACTCTACGACCTTGTTGATCAGTCTTGAACTCATGTTGCGATTATCTACCTCGATTTCTATGCCGTGCCCCTCTGTGGCTTTTATCACTGCCTCCACTTTTGCCGCAATGCCAAGTGTTGAGCCCTTTCCGGTGGCAATTGCGTTGACTATTGAGACTGCGCCGTGAACCGTTGCCTTTACCTGCATCTTAGAATCCACCAAGCAAAGTTTTCTTCATGGCGTCATATGGCGCCTTTACCTTGTGCCATATTTCAAATGCAAGACACGCTTGCCCTAAAAGCATCTCGTATCCGTATATGACAGTCGCTGATTTTTTCTTACTTTGGGTGATCAAGTCTGTGTTCATTGGCATGTATATGATATCATAAACGACATTCTGTGAATTTATGGTATTAGTTGAAATCGGGCTTGGCTCGTTTTTTAGGCCGACTGAGGTTGCGTTTACTACGAACTTGTATTTTCCGGCGTTTTCTCCTGCCTCGTCTAGCGTAGTTTCGTTTGATTCCACTCCCAAACTAGCCGCAAATTTTGCCAGTTCCTGCCCTTTCTCCTTTGTTCTATTTGCAATTGTTATTTTGCGAGCCTTTTCTTTTGCAAATCCTGCCACTATTGCCCTTGCAGCTCCTCCAGCACCGAGAAGCAAAACATCCTCTCCTTTCATCTCGATATTTCTTTTCTTGATTGGCTCCAAAAATCCGTCCATGTCAGTATTATATCCTACTAGCTTGCCGTTTTCATTTGAGACGGTGTTTACTGCGCCGATTGTTTTGCACTCCTCACTTGACTCGTCAAGATAATTCATCATCTCTATTTTGTGCGGTATGGTCACATTAAATCCTGAAATCTTGATTTGTTTGAGCGACTCGACTCCTTCTTTGAGCTCGCCCCTTGGAACCCTGTATGCGATGTATGTGCAGTCCATCCCAAGTGCCTTGAATGCGGCGTTGTGAATGTTTGGGGAAAGGGAGTGATCTATTGGATCACCGATTACTGCAAAAGTCTTTGTCATCTTTATTTTTGCAGACGTATGATTGATTTAACTTCATCTACACTGAACTGGCCCGGAGCAACCGGCTTTCCAAGTGATACGTACGTAAAGGGGCTGCCAAGCGTCATGCATAAAATGCGCGACACTCTTCCGTAATCTCCCATTGAAAACGCAATCAAGTCTGCATCTTGCTTTCTGTAAAGCGACAGGACAGTTGTTGCGTCGCTAATTGAGTTTGCCATGGTTACTATCTTTACATTTTTTGAGAATTTTTTCATCTTTTGCATTTTCGAGTACAGTGTGGAGAATCTGGGGGTCTTTTTGAAGTCGTGCCAGGATACCAGAATGCACGTTCCTGTTTTTTTCACATATTCTAGCAGTGACTTGTTTTTTGAAATAACTGAGAACTCTAAGTCCAGCAGATGTGGTCTGTATTCTGCAATTAGCTTTAGAATTGATATTCTGTTTTGCTCTGTTCCCTCGAATTTGCCTCCCTCCGACTTTGGCCTAAGCGTGCATATGCACCGCCTGAGGTGATTTTGAATGAGGTGCAGCGCCTCTGGGACCTGCTCTGGTCTTAGAAAGTCAAGCCTGATCTCAGCATAATCTGATTTCTGCAGTGCCTGTCTTAGGGTGGATTGGAGCTTTTTTGGGGTTGTCTCGGCTATGCTGACGCATGTCTTGTATGCCATTTCTATTTTTCAAGAATGTATTCGTCGGAAACTTCCATGCCAAAGTGTCTGCCAGTCGCTGATTTTGCATGAACCATGACAATGTCGCCTTTCTTTAGGTGAGTAACTGAAACTAGGTGTCCTCCCGGCTTTACGAATCTGATGGTCTCTGCATCCTGAGCTATTATCCCGCCTACCTCGTCGCCGATCTGGGCCTTTATCATGAGCATCGGCCTTCTCTCAATCTTTGAGCGGCCAACAGTTGCGCGTCTTGCCTTTCCCTTGGAATCTAAAATCAATACCTCGGATCCTGTCTCAAGCTCTGATAGGTATTTTGTAGTGCCGTCCGGGGCAATAGTATAGCAGTGGACAGCTCCGGCGTTTACTCGGAACGGTCGCGGAGATGTAAATGATGATCCGACCGATTCATTGTGAACCAAAAACAAAAAGTTCGACCTGCTGCCAATTAGCATCCCCTCCCCCCGATGCAACATCGATGCAGTGTCTACACACACTCGCTCACCGTCTCCGACTTCTTTTATGTCAATTATCTTTGCCTCTTGTAGCTCAAAGCTGCTGCTTCCAAGATACACTAGCGCCTCTCTTGCCTCGTTGATTGAGCTTGCCTCAAATATCACACCGTCTACGCCGATTTCCAAAATGGAGAACATTTTTCTTACCTCTTCTGGGCTTCGGGCAGTCGCATAAATCTCCGTGTGGATTTTGTGCAATTTTGCAATGATGTTTTCTAGAGGAATTATTTTCCAGTCCTTTACCTCTATTATGACAAAGTCTAGCCCCTTCTTTGCCTCGTCAAGAATTTTCTCTATGTCTGCATTTGATAGCACCTTGAACTTTTTTCCGACCTTTTTGCCCTTTGGCCTTGGCGCGTCTTTTTCAAGAACCACGTATTTTGCGTTAGGTGATGGGTAAATCGACACTAGTTTTGATTTGCCAAGAAGTTTTGGATCCAAGTATACTGTTCTGACTCCCTCGTTTTCAAGCGCTGACAAAAACTTGGCAAGATGAGACTTGGCAACCTTTGGTAAGATTACCAGTTCCTTATTTTTTTCCAATTTGCTTCTCTGCTTCTTTTGCTGACTCATTTCTGAAAATGATTCCAGCTAGTGCTTTGACCATTTGTTCTGGTGACTTGTGAGCAAAAATGTTGCGACCGTACGTCACTCCTTTTGCACCTGCCTTCATCGCGTCCTCTGTCATTTGCAAAACGTCTGCATCCGTCTTTGCCTTTGGACCGCCTGCGATTACTACTGGAACAGGAATTGCCTTTACTATTTTTGAAAATGAATCAATATCGCCAGTATACAGTGTCTTTACAATGTCTGCTCCAAGCTCTGCGCCAATTCTTGCAGCATGACCTACTATCTCTGGGTCGTGTGGGTTCTTGACGTTCTCGCCTCTGGGGTACATCATTGCAAGCAATGGAACTTGCCACTTGTTGCATTCTTCTGAAATTTTTCCAAGCTGTTCTAGCATTTCCGGCTCTTCTTTTCCGCCAATGTTGATGTGAAGCGATACTCCGTCTGCACCAAGTCTTAGTGCCTCCTCTACGCTACCTGTCAGCATCTTCCTGTTTGGGGACATTGAAAGAGACGTGCTTGCAGAATAATGAACTAAAATGCCAACGCGCAAAGACCTTGGTAGTGATTTTATGATTCCCTTGTTGATTATGATGCTAGTCAACCCGTGGTGCTCGCATTTCTGAATGACCTCTGACGGGTTTTCCAGTCCCTCTACTGGGCCGCTTGAAATTCCATGGTCCATCGGAATGCAAAGCATCTTGCCTTTGCGTAAGATCCTGTCCATTCTTATCTGGAATCCGCTGACCATGTCGGATCTCCTCAATGTGCCCTAATTAAAAATAACGTACCGTGATAAAACTTGGAATCAAGTGCCAGCATCAAAAAAACCCGTCAAGGATTAAATAATATTAAAAAGCCATAAAATCACATCCCTTGAGCCAAATCACTGAACAAATCTATTCCAGCGATATTGGCGATATTTTAGAAAACTCGCTGCACAATATACAACCGTCATACGATGACACGCTGCGGCTGCTAAAGTCAGAAGACGTGCACCTGATGGGAATGGTTGCAGGACACATCACACAAAAAAAATTTGGCAAAAAAGCGTCCTTTGTAAATAATATTATTTTGAATTATACTAACGTCTGCATTACTGACTGCAAGTTTTGCGCGTTTTACCGCTCTCCTGGGGACTCTGAATCATACACTTTGTCCCTTGATCAAATTGAGGCCCGGGTCAAGACGTCATGGGATCTGTTCAAGATTCGACAAGTCCTGATTCAGGGAGGGCACAATCCGAATCTTGGAATCGAATACTATGAGGACGCGTTTCGAATGATTCGAAAAAAATTCCCAGAAATCGGAGTCCACGGACTGTCTGCATCAGAGATTGACATGATATCGAGAATAGAAAAGACCTCGACAAAAGAAGTTCTATCCAGGCTCAAGGATGCCGGACTGCAATCGATTCCGGGGGCCGGTGCTGAAATTCTAGTTGACAGTGTAAAAGACGTGATCAGTCCAAAAAAGATCACAAGCGATGAGTGGCTCAGAATAATGGAAGAGGCGCACTCACTTGGACTGCCAGCGTCTGCCACTATGATGTACGGCCATGTGGAATCACTAGATGATATCGCAAAGCACTTTGAGAAAATAGTGGCACTGCAGGAAAAGACAAAAGGGTTCATGGCGTTTATTCCTTGGAGCTTTGAGCCAAACAACACCTTGATGCAAAAAGAAAACCTCGTGCTGTATGGCGTTGGCGGAATGCATCTTTTGAAAATGATTGCGATATCGCGGCTCGTCTTTAACGGTTTGATTCCTCACATCCAGTCGTCCTGGCTTACAAACGGCGTGGGGATGGCGCAGATAGCACTGCAATACGGTGCAGATGATTTTGGCGGAACTCTGATTGGAGAAGAAGTTGTATCATGCACTGGTGCGCGCTCTACTGAATTAACCGGGCAGAAAATTATTGACGCGATTCATCAGATTGGGTACCAAGTAGAAGAGCGGGACAATTTCTACAACCCAGTCCAAATGTACTAGAGTCCGTAACTGGACCATCTTGAATCGACAAGTTTCTTTGTTGCCTCGTCCACCTCGACCTTTTCTTGGATTTCCCGCTCGAACCCTTCCTCTTTTGTTTTCTGGGTGGCGTCGATTCCAAGCTTTGAGCCAAGGTTCACAAGCGGGGATGCTGGGTCAAGCGTGTCAGTCGGTGCATTGTTGATTATTACAGTGTCCCGCGCAGGATCTGAGCGCGTCGTTATTGCCCAGATGACATCGTCCATGCTGTGAACGTTAATGTCCTCATCTACAACGACGAAAATTTTTGTCAGCGCAAGCTGTCCTAAACCCCAGAGGCCCATCATGACCTTTTTTGCTTGTCCTGGGTAGCGTTTTTTGATTGAAATGATTGCCATCCCCTGGAACCATCCTGCAGCTGGCATTGCAAAATCCACCACCTCTGGCTGGAACATTCGGATGAGCGGAAGAAATGACTGCTCTATTACTTTGCCAATGTATGCGTCCTCCAAAATCGGTTTGCCTACAATTGTCGTAAGGTAGACTGGCTTTTGCCTTCTCATTATTCCAGTTAAGGTAAATGTTGGGTACGGCTCCTTTGGAGTATAGTATCCGGTGTGATCCCCAAACGGGCCTTCCTCTCTTACATCGTTTGGATCTACGTATCCCTCCAGAATAATCTCGGCATTTGCGGGAACCTCAAGGTCAATTGTCTTGCATTTGACTGTCTTGATTCCCCTCTGACGGGTGATTCCGGCAAACAGGTACTTGTCTAGACCCTCTGGCACTGGCGCTATTGCCGAGAAAACAGTTGCCGGATCTCCGCCAATTATTATTGCGACCTCGATTTTTTCTCCCTTTTCTTTTGATATGTCGTGATGGTGCGCGCCGCGCTTGTGTTTTTGCCAGTGCATCAGTGCGTGCCTGTCGTCTACTATCTGCATCCTGTACACTCCAAGATTTCTAATTCCAGTCTCGGGGTGTTTTGTTGCAACAAGGCCCAGCGTTATGAACTGGCCGGCGTCCTTGTGCCATGTCTTTAGAATTGGAATTTTGCTAAACGATGGGGATTCGTCAATGACTTCTGTCACAGGTCCGCTTTTTTCGAGCTTTGGAAAAATTTCTCCCATCTTTGCTAATTCTGGAAGTTTTTTTAGCTTGTTTAGTATCCCTGACGGAATTTCCATTTTCGTCATGTCCACAATTCGCTGCCCGATTTCCGTAAAGTCTGACATCTCAAGTCCTATCTGGAGTCTCTTCATTGAGCCAAACGCGTTTGCCAAGACTGGCATGTCGTAGCCTTTTACATTTTCAAATAATATGGCAGGACCGTTTGCATACATTGTCCTCCTTAGAATTTCGGCAATTTCTAAATCGGCATCAACCTGCGTTTTGATTCTTTTTAGCTCGCCGGCGTCCTCTAATGCTTTGATAAACTCTGTCGTGTCCTCTATTGTCACACATGCTGGTCTGTCCAAATATTGTATAAAGCTTGACTAGTCCTGCGTTTTCTGTAATGTCTGACAAAGGCATTTTAATTGCAGGGGCTAAACCATGATAGTTTGAGTGCGGAAAAATGCGTTGTTTGCAAGGGCGGCGGAACAATTGAACTTCTTGGCGCACAATGCCCCTTTTGCAATGGAACAGGCGAGTATACAAAAACCGGCGAAAGCTACCTCAAGTCGCACATCTGCCAGTGCATTTTTCTGGACAGAAAAACATGTCCTCTTTGCGGAAAAAAATGCCATCATGACACGCCGAACAAGCCGAAAATTCTGATTGGACCTGTCTAGACTGGTTTTGGATTATTGGATTGGTGGAAGCTCTGATCTTTTTCCATGTCCGCCTGAGCCGAACTTGCAGTAAAAGCAAAGGTCAGACTGCATATGCGTTAGCTTTTCAAGCTGAATCGCGCCAATCTTTAGCGCAATTTTTGTCAAAATCTTGTATTTTAGCGGCATTGAAGGAATTACCTCCTCCATGTACACCTTGTAGTGTTCAGGGCAAAACTTGAGCGTAACTCTGGCAGATTCCTTACTTGACTGGTTTACTGTCTTTGCAAAATTAATCTGCTCTCGGATGTATTCGTGTTTTGGACATGGGCAATCCTTTCCGCCAGGATGCTTGTATGCAGGTGTGTTTTTCCAGTCAAAATCTGGAAACTCTCGTTCAAAATCGTCCAACGTCTAGTATAGTCTCATGCATCTATTAAATTTGATCCAAGTACCAAAGTGGAGATTTACCCAAATGTAAATAAACCCCGCTTCTTGTGTTATTTCAAATGTCTAGTGCTAAACCCACTAAAAAGGATCTAGAAACCAAGATTGCTGAATTGGAAGAAAAACTTACCAAATTAGCAAGTCAACTTGAAGCTAAACCAGCAACAACTACACCACCGCCAGCACCAAAGCCGGCACCAGCACCGCAAACAACTGCACCACCGCCAAAGCCAGCACCTGCACCAGCCTCACCAAAAGGCTCACTACCAGCAGGATTCAAGCCAGCACCTGCACCAGAACCAAAGGAGACAAAGCCAGCACCAAAACCAGAATCTCAAGCAGCTACAGAATTGGCAGTTTGGGAGCAATGGAAGCTTGCACCAATGACAGACATACACGTATACAAAGCAAAGGTACCTGGTTACACACCATCAGCAAACCGATACTATGCGTCACTACACACAACAAACGTTGATGTTCCTACATCTGACTGGAACTTGCAAAAGGCAGCCATCACAGGATACACTCAGCCTTCAAACAAGTACTTTGCAACAAGACAACGAATGGCATACCATCCTGAGAACAAAAAGTTCGTAGGATATAGTGCCAAATTGATTGGCGCTGCAGCACAAACAACAACTGCACCACCACCAAAGCCAGCACCAAAACCAAATCCGACACGTGGTAGCTTACCAAAAGGTTTCTAACAAATTTCCAATTTTATCTATTTTTCAATTATCCTAGCTCTGATCGCTATACCCAAATTTGGAAATTTGAAATTTCAGTAATCCGGACGTGTTTTTTGCAATAATTCCAATATTGTGCAAAAATAATTCAATTGTTAGTCTGCGCCAGAACAAAATGTAAATAAACTATTATTGTATCAGAAAGTTCACATGGCTGGAACTAAATCCAATAAAAAAGATCTTGAAAATAAAATTGCCGAGTTGGAAGAAAAACTCGCAAAACTAGCAGCTCAGTTTGAAACCAAGTCTGCACCACCTGCTCCAAAACCAGCACCGCAAACAACTGCACCACCGCCAAAGCCAGCACCTGCACCAGCCTCA
>CAZCWI010000005.1:30902-31085 GCA_964502325.1 uncultured Candidatus Nitrosotenuis sp.
AGCACAAACAACAACTGCACCACCACCAAAGCCAGCACCAAAACCAAATCCGACAACGCAAATCTCAGAAACAGAGGCGCAACAAAAGTCAAGAAAGGCGCAGCTGGAGGCATATGAGCAAGAATACTTGGCAAGAGTGGAACAAGCTGAAAAACAAAAGCAGGAAAAGCCAGCACCAAAACC
>CAZCWI010000006.1:0-30446 GCA_964502325.1 uncultured Candidatus Nitrosotenuis sp.
CAGACACCACGACAAACTTGCTGTCTGCATGATGGTATGATTTTATTTTTCCAGTCTTGCTCAGATTTGTGATTTCTCGCCCAAATCGGGCAGGGTTCACATCGCAAGAGTCAACGTACGATACTGCGGCTCCGAGCTTTTTTATCACCTTTGCCATGTGTATGGCTTCAAGGTGGTTCAGCTGGTGTCGTGCCACGGATTCGTCTATTGCCTTTGGCGTTGCCTTTGATATCGCATAATTGTCTACAAGGTTGATTATTTTTTTGTAAAGATACGCCCTTGCAGAAGGGGCCAGTTTTTTAGAGTCCTTGACTCCAAGTGCAGTCAGCTCGTCAACGTTTGATTTTTCAATAGATATTGCAGCTACTACAAGCGGGCCAATCATGGAACCCCGTCCTGCCTCGTCTACTCCGCAAACAAGCATGTTTGAGAGAAGATAATTTTGCGTATAAACAGTATTAGGTCGAATATACTTTACAGCATGGAACCAGACATGGATGCGTCTGATGCCAGATCGCAATTAGTTCTGAGAACATGAATCTCAACAAGACAGTCTCAAGGCACCAATCTAATCGAGAATGCCATTATCATGCAGATAGTTTATCGAAGTGGTGAATTCGGCATCGCTTATTTTGTTGTCTAGCCACCATGAAATCACATTGGAAAACCAAGGCGGGGCAACCAGAGATTCATTTTGTTCGGAAATGAAGCTCAGATTTTGCAATTCGTTTAAGATTTGGTCCACGTTGTCATTTGGGGACAACATTTGTTGAATGATTTGTTCTTTTACCATTTTCACCTCTTGAATGTCCTCCGGAGTAGCCTCTTGAATGTCATCTTGAGTAACATCTTGGGTAGCCTCAGGGATATACGTAGTCGGTGATTCGGTAGTGCTGGAATTTGTATAAGCAGCATCTGGTGGATCATCCATGTTTTCTATGGTACCCGTAAACTCTTCAACAGCCAAGTCTGCCGAATCAAGTTGCAATTGGGTAAAAGAATCCATCCCGATTGGGGATTGCACATCAGGGTGCGTTGAGAGCAAGATGGCAATTAGTCCTGTCACGTATGCAGCAGACGAGGATGTGCCATAGAAAGGCTCTTGCCCCAAACTGCTAACAACAAATCCATCAGGGGATAGTATCTGAGGGACGTTCAAACCATTATCAGTCGGTCCAATTGAGCTGTAGGGCATACTTGTCGAGTTTCCAAGTGCGCCAACCACGATTGCCCCTCTTGCGTCAGTTGGAGTACCAACGCTTTGTTCTGGATTTGCATATTCTAGTTTATCATATATGCTAAAAATCTCTAATTTGGCATCCGAGTAAATCTGGCCAAAATGCGATACCCCAATGGAATAAGATCCAACAGAAGTTGGAAGGTAGCTCAGATATTCAAGGGACTCATCATCAACAGTATTTTGCGCATTTGACGAGTAGTCAATAATATGTCCTGTTGAATTTGTCAGAGTTAGATCAAAATCAGAGACGCCGCCCAGATTTTTCCATTTCAGGTATGCCAGTATGGGTTTTTTTTCTAACAATCTGGCTTCATCCACATAAATTGTCATTCCCTCATCATCAGATACAAATTCATTCCAGCTGTTTTGATCAGAATCAGTAAATTTTCCCTGCCAGTGTTTCTCAGCATAATTACCAGACGGGACAACTACAGTGATTCCGGACTTTATTGCGTCCTCAACTTTTTGCGTTACAATACTTTTTCCATCAGTGATATAGTTTACCCATGTAAACGAGACGACTGCAATGTTAACTTTTTTCGATATGGCATAATCCATAGCTTCGAGAAATTCAATTTCGTTTCCAGCAGTCAGCAAGTGCAGTTTGGTGTTTGTAGCCAAACTCGTGATAATCTCCGCCATCGCCGTACCATGAACGTACTCGTCTCCCAGTCCCTTCACACCATCAGAGTATTCGAATATCTTTCTAAATGAGACGCTTTCAGCAACACTGCCAGTGATTTTTGGATTCTCATCATCAAACCCTAGATCAATTATCGCGACAGAGACAGAACTGCCAGATGTATTGTTTTGCAGTGTGTTTTGAGTAAAAACAGAATCTTCGACAATTTTTCCGTTAATTATGATATCCCTGTTTGGTATCGCAGTAAATGGGGACTTGATTTTTTGTAGCTCTGCAAATGATGAAAGATCCTGAATTTTATCCACGCGTATGATGATTTGAGCTTTATTTCCTTTAGATATTTCAATTTCTGCTATGCTCTTAATTTTATTTATTAATTCATCATTTAGATTATCAAACTCTGCGATCAGTCGCACTTTTCCATCATGATAGTCCAAGGTGTTTGTTTTTGCTTGTTTTTCAGGATGTGGGTTTTTTGTCAATTCTAAAATTTTAGAGTCAATATTCTTCTTTTCTGGTTTTTTTGGTTTAGAAATGTCTGAAAATTTTTCATTTTTTGAGTTTTTCTTATCATTTTTTGAATTGTCATTGGCATTGTCGTTCTGAACATCGGAGTTATTCTGCGAGTTGCCTTGAGCAGTGGAATTAGAGTTCTCAGAGCTGCCTTGAGAGTTAGAGTTGTTTTGAGAGTTGGGATTGGAATTGTCAGAGTTGCCTTGAGAGTTGGAGTTACCTGAATCACTCTGAGAGTTGGAGTTGTCAGAGTTGCCTTGAGAGTTGGAATTGGAATTCTGAGATGCGGCATATACTGATTGAATGCTAAAACCAAATATGGAAACCAGAGTTATGATGATTACGAGCTGGAAAGTTTTTCGCTCAAACAACTTACATTTCAGCGCTTGATCGTATTTTAACATATATCAAAAATTTTAATATGCAGCGAAAATTTTAATGTTCTATTGCCAGCGTTGCCAACCTGTTATAATTTGTAATCAGGTAGTTGAGTATCAATAAATGGAAATTAGAAAAAAAATCATTTGGGAAACAATCATTCTGTCGATAATTTTGATATCGTTATCTTTTGTGATCATAAACAACATACTGATTATTCAAAACAATTTTTTTTATTTAGACAAGGAATTAATTCCATCCTTGACAGTCTTAAAAGACATAAGATTAATCGCGTCAAATGTCCTAGTATCAACATTAGAATTTTCAATAGTTGAAGAAGAGACAACGTCGTTAAATAATAATGAGGTTTCAGAATTAGATCAAAAATTAACAGAGGTTATCGCGGACATTAATCTATCAAAGAGTCAATTTGATGAACTCTCAACATTATACAAAAAACAGACTACCGATCTCAACATACAGCCAATTGAAAAAATTGAACAGAAATGGAAAGAATTTGAATTACTTTCAGACAAATTTATCGAATATAAAAAAAGAGGAATATCAGGCAACGAACTGATTAAAATAAAAGACGAGTTTAGAGATTCAAAAAACTCGTTATTCAAAGAAATAGACCTGGCCATAATCTTCAATGAGGAAAAAATTCAAGAAAAAAGAAACAGCGTAGAAGAAATAGTAAGAAATACAACGATACTCATTTTTGTTATTTTGGTCATATGCATCTTGACTATTGTGATAATACGATATCACATTCTAAAATCAATATTAATCCCAATTTTGAAACTTCGTAAAACAGTTCAAGATATCGCAAAAGGCAATTTTAGAGCAAGAATCGATGTTTCTCAAAATGACGAGATGGGAGAATTGCTAACTGACATCAACCAAATGGCGCAGGATCTTGAATCAGCTCAGAAGGAATTGCTAAAGCATGAAAAACTGTCCAGCATAGGAATGCTAGCGGCAAGAATGGCGCATGACATGCTAAATCCACTATCCAACATAAAGATGGGCATCGAATATCTAAAAAAGAGAACAAACTGGGAAGAAAAAGAAATCAAAACGCTAAACATTATCGATAGGGCAATAGACAGAATTTCATTTCAGGTTCAAGATGTACTCAATTTTGTTAAAACTGATTCGTTAGAGATTACAAGAGTGTCATTATTGGAACTGTTAAGACATGTAGTTAAAAGCCAGACAATTCCAGAAACTGTCAATTACACGCTGCCTAAAAACGACATTGAAATCTTTTGCGATGACAAAAAAATTGAAGTGGTGTTCACAAACTTGCTAAGAAATTCAATTGATGCAATAAATTCACAAGGGACAGTAGAGATCAGGTTTATCGATTTGGGAGACAAGGCAAAGATAGAGTTTGAAGATTCCGGCAAAGGAATCTCAGAAGAACACAAGGCAAAGATCTTCGAACCGCTATTTACAACAAAACAAAGAGGCACCGGATTGGGCCTGACCAGTGTGAAAACAATCATCGAGCGACATGACGGCAGCATTACATTTTCAAACAATCCGACCGTTTTTTCAATAATTTTACCAAAGAACCTGCGCGAAAAAGAGTAAGTATTGTCAGTATACTGGCATTCTAAAACAGCATTCCATCCAAATAATTGTGACTCATCACATCGAGGCGGTTTTGAACCACAAGATGTTTTTTGTAAGAAATTTGACTCATACAAACAATACTAGAAACTTATAGAAGTAAAAACAACAACTTGCAGTTGCAGCTAGACACAGAAATAACAACCATAACGGAGGGGAAGACAAAAATTCTTGTCCCAAAGGCAGCCATAGAAAGCAAGGTTCCGCCAATGGATGTCGCGTTTTTCAATCCGCGGGCAAAGCTGAGCCGCGACTTTTCAATCATCGCGTATTCTGCGTTCATAAAAAAATTCCATGGGCCGAAAACATTTCTTGACTCCATGTCAGGTGTTGGCGCACGGGGATTGCGGGTTGCAAACGAGATCAAGGAGATAGAGCAGGTTTATGTCAACGACCTAAACCCAACCGCGCTGGAACTTGGCAGAAGATCGGCGGAGCTTAACAATCTGAAAAACTATACGGCATCAGAGGAAGAGACATGCAGGTTTCTCAGCTCTTTTTCAAAAAAAGGGATGCGTGCAGCGATTGTCGATATCGACCCGTTTGGATCCCCCACAAGGCACCTTGACTGCGGGATTAGGGCGACGGTTCACGGCGGCATACTTTCTGTCACCGCAACTGACCTGCAGGTGCTGCACGGACTGTTCAATGACGCGTGCAAGAAAAAATACTACGGCACCCCAATCAAGACGCATTACGCAGACGAGATAGCGATAAGGCTCATACTTGGATGCATCCACATGATAGCTGCAAGGCTTGACGTAGAGGCAAGCCCCGTCTTTGTTGAAAACAACATGCACTACTATAGGGTCTATGTCAGAATCCTAAACAAGTCAGACACCCGTGATATAATGGGATTTATCTCGCACTGCAAATCCTGCGGGAATCGGGAAATTAGAAAGGAGAAAAAAGAATTCTGCGATATCTGCAATGGAACGATGATAGTGGCAGGACCGCTATGGATTGGCAAGCTCTTTGAGAAGGAATTTCTCAAGGACATGCTAGATGACCTGCCAAATCACACCGTTGATAAAAAATGCGAAAAGACGATTCAGCGGTGCATTTTAGAATCAGACATGCCAGGATGCTACTACACGCTAGACGAGCTGGCAGAGATGAGAAAAAAATCACCGGCATCGCTTGAACGCTCAATTGCCATTTTGCAAAAAAACGGATACCAGTCCAGCCCGACCTCGTTTAACCCGACCGGATTCAGGACAGACTGCAAAATAAACAAAATACTGGAACTGTTTTCCAGCTAGATTCCGTATCCAAGGCAGATGTAATACATTTCGCTGCTAGGCTTTCGACTTGCGTTTGGCTTTCTCAGCTGCACTTTTGCAAACTTTTTTTTCAGATAGTCGCGGAACTCTAGCGAGTACTCCCCGTCAAAGACTTTGAATAATGCGTTGCCCTTGTGGGTAAGCACCCTGTCCATTATTTTGGAGCACGAATAGTTAAGCGAAATCTGCTTTGCGTGATCAACTGACCAGTGCCCAGACACGTGCGGCGCAATATCGCATATTACGGCATTTGCCTTTGAGCCAAGGTACTCTAGCACCTCGTCTGCGACTGACTCGTCCTCGACAGAGCCCCGAATAAAATATGCGCCTGGCAGTTCTTCCATGTAGTCCATGTCTACTCCGACCACCTTGCCCTTGTTTCCCGCAAGCTTTACTGCCACCTGCGACCAGCCGCCAGGTGCGCACCCCAAATCCACCACGTAAAACCCAGGTCCGATTATTCGATAAGAATTATTCAGCTCCAGCAGCTTGTATGTCGCCCGGCTTCTGAATCCTTGTTCACGGGCTAGTTTTCTATAATGGTCTCGCTTTGCGTCGATTGGTTTCATTATTCTTTCTTTTTCTTTGGTTTTGACAGTTCTGCAATTGTCCAGTCCTCAATCCAGCTGCACGTTTTCGGGCTCACCTCGCCTTCCAAGCTGCATTTTTGCTCGACTGGGCACACAAGGCACGGAGCATTCTCGATTGACTCGGTGCTCACTGGAGTCTTTTTTATCTTGAGCACATAGGTCCATCTCTTGTTCTCAAGGATTTTTTCCCTTGTGATGATTCCCATCCTTTCCAGCTTTAGCGCAAGTCTTGATCCGTCCCTGCTTGTTAGTTTGAATTTTTTCCAAAGCTCGCTTTGGATAATACCGTTATCATAATTTGTCAAAAACAGGCAAACTCGGTTTGTCAACTTTTCCATGTCGACTTTTTCAATTTGGAAATTCTCAATTTCTTCGTCGGTTAGCTGCTCTTCTAATTCCTCGTCAAGTGTTTTTTCCGATTCTTTTTCCTCTGCCTTTTTGGATTTCTTGTCCTTCTTGTCTTCTTTTGGCGCGACTTTGGATTTCTTGTCTTCCTTTGCAGGCGCCTTCTTGTCCTCTTTTGCAGCTGCCTTTTTGGATTTCTTGTCTTCTTTGACTTGGGATTTCTTGTCCTTCTTTTCTACCTTAGATGGCAAGCTCTTGTCTTTCTTTGCGGGTTTGTCAGAGGGTTTTGTTTTTGCCATTTTTTATCACGTGAGTATAACGAATATTAGTGATTTTGTTTCAAATATATAATATCGCTTCCAAAATTTACTTTACCGTAATCTGCTTTTCGGCAGTTAGGAATTTGTTTCCGTCAGAGTCAAAGAGTTGCGCGACAAGCGAGTATTTTCCGGGTTTGTCGATTTTTTCCGAAAACGCTTCGTTTAGAGGCAGTGTGCCGGCAGCCCCATAGCACTGATCAAAGAAGGCGTTTTGGCTGACTGCCTTTTTCTCGGAGGACGAGACATCGTATATTGTCAGGTACAAATCCCCGCAGTCATATGCAGAATCGCTTATCGAGACTTGTGCGCCGATGTTTTCAGATACGGCATACTCGCTGTTAAGGCCAGTTATCGATATAGAGTCGGCACTGGTAGGACTTTGGGAGACCCATTCGGACTGGCCGCCTAGTCCCAATAAAAGTACGCTCCCCCCGTAAACAAATGAAAATACAATCGGAATTACAAATGCTGCAATTGCCGTACCGCGTAGTGCCAACGTTTTGTTAAAGGCAGATTTTGGCTTTATATCTATTTAGAAAATCGCCACGCAGAATAATGACGAATGAGTTAAATCGTTGCCAAGCCGATAGTCGCTAGATGAGGCTGCGAAAATTCAGAGTGCGCGCATACCGATGCATACACGATTCTGGAGAAATAAAGGTAGGAGACCTGGCGGCATTTGTCGGCAGAAACGAGAGCGGCAAGACTACGATTCTTCAAGCACTCACGCTACTGAACAAGGACGAGCGCGTCTCTGATCTTGACATGTGCGACGAGATGACAGAGGAGCTAAAATCAGAAATGGTCCTAGTCGAAGGCCACTTTAATCTCATACCGTCAGAGACAAAACTGATCAAAGAAAAATTTCCGCACGTTCCAGACATACTTACACTTAGAATTTTTAGGACAAACAAGCAGCCCCGAGTCCAGTACGACTTTGGAAGCGTCAGACTAAGCGACGAGCAAAACAGGGCGCTAAACTCTTGGGAAAACTATGCCGAGAAAATTCTCGGATTCATATCCACGATTCCAAACCACATCAGGATCCAGTTTGACACCAAGTTCTTCGAGGGCCCGCCACCTGCCAGCAGGGAGTCATACATCCGCGAAATGACAGAGTTTAACAACAACTTGCAGATGCTTGCCTCAGACGAGCCGCAGGTCTTGTCAGAGTGGGCAAATTTTTACCAGAACGCGGAGAAGACGTACGACGACTTGCTTGTCGGCACGACTGAAAAAACAGCGCTTGAGAATTTCATACTGGAACACCTGCACCCAAGGTTTGTCTATTTTTCTGATTACAAGAAAATCTACGGCAACATAAATCTGGACGAGTACATAAAGGAGATAAAAAGACCAGAGGGCCTAGAGTATGCCGAGGAGTTTGACAAGGCAGAGACTGTAAAGAACCTGTTCTATTTGGCAGAGCTTGACACTGAAAAACTTGAAGAGTACAAGAACAACCCTCCAAAACTGATCAAGCTCCTAAACGCGGCAAGCAGGAGGCTAACTGACAGGCTCAACCCGGCATGGAAGGGAGACCCGATACACGTCGACCTAAGGTTCAACCCGGGAAACGTGATGAGTGTCGTAATATCAGACGTGCACAAGGACGGAACCGTGACAAACACAGGCCTCCTCAGCAGAAGGGCGGAGGGTTTCAAGTGGACATTTTCATTTATAGTAAATTTTGCAGCAGAGACGCAAAAGGCCGAACTAAAAGAGGCAATACTTCTTTTGGACGAGCCTGCAAGGAACCTGCACCCTGCGCAGCAGATGGGAATATCAGACCTGCTCAAAAACCTGGCAGGATCAAACCAAGTCCTGTACGCGACGCACTCGCCGTTTATGATATTTGACTACACACCTGGAAACCTCCTCGTAGTGGAGCTGGACAAGAGAAGGCACCTAAGCAGAATCCATTACGACTACTGGAACGCAGACGACGCTACGCTGATTCCAATTCTTTACGGACTGTCACGCGGGCTGGTAGAGTCCATAGTGGACAGGGAGATAGGCACAAACTCAAGGCCGGTCATAATCGTAGAGACAATGTCAGACGCAATGTACCTTAACGCATTTGACAAGTTCTTAGAGGATCCAAACATCTCGATGAACCCGCTAAATGTCGTTGCAGCGTACAGCAAAAACTCCGTGCTGCCGCTTGCGATATTTTACAGAAACCACGGCCACAACGTGTCTGTCATACTTGACAACACTGTCGAGTCAAAAAAGATAGCAGAGTACCTCAAGGCAAACGAGTTTACGGACTTGCAGATAATCTATCTGGAGCACAGCGGAAAGCAGATCGAGTCAATGGAGGACCTCATAGTTCCAGACGACTATCTGCACGCAGTCAACCAGACATACGAAATAAAGCTAAGAAAGGAAGGCTACAGGAACCTGACAAAAGAAGAGGTGGCAATAAAGGACAAAAAGGGAATAATTGACAACCTGCGCGCAGTCTGGGCAGAGCACAGAGAGGACGGCTGGAACGAGTTTGACGTCGAGGAGATAGCAAGATACATCTGCGAAAAAATCGCCCTAAAGGAGGCAGATTTTCTCACGGACAAGACAAAGGACCAGTTCAGGGCGTTATTCAGGTTAATCGCAGAGAGAATAAGACAGCAGCAAAATGTCACCGCTCAAGTCGGTCTTACCAAATTCCAAAAAAGTAAGCCAAAATAGTGCTTAAAGTATTTTACTCATGAATAGTCCCAAACTAACAAAAGGGTAAGCAATTAATGTTAATAGAAATAAAGTGAGTGGAGAGCAATGGGCAGAATAAATTTTATCATTTTCAGTATCGCAGTATCTGTTTTATTTTCAGGTGCAGTCCTAAGCGGCGCGTTTGCAGAAACCCCTGCCAAGAGCACCAATTTTGAAAAGACGACCATAATCGAGTTTGAAAACACAGGCGACATCCAGATCAAGACAGTAAGGATGTGGCTTGGCCAAGACGGCGGCGCCTTCAAGTCGTTTAAGACCGAAAGCGACTGGATAGGCACCAAGACCCCTGAGGGAATGCTGATATTTACAACCGAAAAACCAGTCGGCCCAGGCGAGTCGGTAAAGTTCGGAATAAAGACAGAGGTCGCAAGCCCCGGAATAAACTGGAAGACAATTGACGCAAGTGGCAATGACATTTCCATCGGAAAGGCGACGCCAAACGCACAACCGGCGCAGACAAGCGAGACGCCAGTTACCCCGCCTGAGACAAAACCTGCTGCAAAGTCAACTGCGAATTTTGACAGCGCGACATTTAGAATAATTCCCGACAAGCCAAAGAACGGCGACAACATCAGAATAGTCGGCGACGGCTTTCCCCCAAACAAGCAGATTAACTTTTACATAGACAACGAGATAATAGACGACTTTATGACAGACGGCTCAGGCCACCTGCTTGGGAAGGCCAAGATTCCAATAAACAAGCTTGACAGAGTAGAGTTCTCCCTTGCAGACGCAGAGGGCAACAAAAAGACAATTAGCATCAGAATCGATTATGCAGAAGCCCAGGGGGTAAGTGTCAGAGAAAAACACATCACGGTAAAAGAGTTCCCAGAGATAGTCGAGCCCGGCCAGACAGTCCACATATCAGGCACTGGCAGCCCCGGAAGCACGCTTACAATCACATCAAAGGATCCAATGGGCAACAAAATTTCCGAGGTCGCAGTTCCAGTTGACACCCAAGGAAACTGGGCGTTTGACACAATCATACCGCCAAGCATTGGAATCGGCTCAAGGCATGTTGAGATTAGCGACGGAAGCGAGGTCATAACAAAAATAGTCAGCGTGACAGACCTAAGCTCAGTAGACATCGCTGCATCTGCCACACAGTACAACCCAGGGGACACGATGATGTTTAACGCAACTGCAACGGCAGGCAAGCCATTAGAGATAGTGATAAAAGATCCAATCGGAAAGGAAATATTTTTTGACATCATACAAATTGACGACTCAGGACGCGCGACGTTTGAATTTACAACAGATGCGACATCGACAAAGGGCACATACGTCGTACTTGCAACCCAGGGGCAGGACACTGACGTACTGCGAATCGGGCTTGGGGAGCCACCCGGTGTGAGCGTTGTCGGAAAGTTTGACAAGCTCAACTATTCCACAAGCGACAAGGCAAAGATGACAATCCAGGGACCGGCAGACGCCAATATTTCAATACTCATCTTGGATCCGTCAGACAAGGTAAAGGTCACAGACACTGCAAAAGTAGGGCTTGACGGCAGAACCAGCTACGAGATTGACCTTGCTACCTACAAGTCAGGCGTTTATTCTGTGGTGCTAAAGTACCAAAAATCCCAAGACGTCGCAGTGTTCACAGTCGGCCTCATCTTGGGCGCCGCAGGCGAAATAGAAATGCAGGCAACAAAACAAGAATACACACAAGGCGACGGAATACTTGTTTTGGGCTCGGCAAAACCAAACTCTTTGCTGAACTTGAAGTTCAGCAACCCGGCAGGCGAGACTGTAAGGCAAAAGGACGTCTTTACCGATAAAAACGGCAAGTTTGCAGACTCGTCATTTAGGATTCCAGCAGACGGGGCGCAGGGAGTATGGATTGTCAGGGCAGAAAGCGGGGCAAACTATGCAGAGGCAAAGATCAACGTAGGTGGAACTGTTGCCAACGAGTTTACAATCAGCATCGACAAGACATCGTACAAGCCAAAGGACATGCTAAAGATATCTGGCGTCGCCGGAGGAAAATCCCAGTCGGTGGCAGTGAGCATTTACGATTCTACCGGCAAAAAGATTGTTGATCTTAACACGTTTACAACAAGCGACGGCATATTCAAGCTGGACTGGATCATACCAATAGACACGCCACTTGGAGACTACAAGGTGTCGGCAAAGACTGGAAGCAAAGTCTCAGAAGCGGCGTTTTCAGTGCAATAGATCAAGAAACATTTTTTATTACTCTACGCGGGGGTAATCGATATGAATCTAAAAAACATAATTGAAGAATACCCGAATTTTCCAAAAAAAGGAATACTGTTCCGCGACATCAGCCCGATTTTGAGAAATCCTGCCGCGCTATCACACGTGGTTGACGAGTTTGCAAAACTGTTCCACACAAACGACGTAGACGTTCTTGCAGGAATAGAGTCCAGGGGATTCCCGCTTGCATGCGCGCTGAGCCTCAAATACAACAAGGGCATGATGATGATAAGAAAGCAGGGAAAGCTTCCAGGTGCCACAGTCAAAAAGGCATATGATATCGAATACGGCAAGGCAGTGATGGAAATACAGAAAAGCTCCATCAAGTCAGGCCAGCGAGTGTTGATTTGCGACGACTTGCTTGCAACGGGCGGAACCGCAAGGGCCGCAGCAGACTTGGTTGAGAAGGTGGGCGGAAAGGTATCGGGTTTTGCGTTTATGGTGGAGCTAACAGATCTTAACGGAATGAGAAAGCTAACAAAGTACAGATGCGAGTCGCTGGTGAAATACTAGTGGAGCAAGCAGAAATAGGAATCTTTGGGGGGACAGGAATCTATGATTCTGGCCTGCTAAAAGAGGTAAAAGAAATCACAATAGACACACCTTACGGCAAGACGTCTGACTCCATCACAGTGGGCGTATTTGAGGGAAGAAAGATTGCGTTCATGCCAAGGCACGGCAGAAAGCACACCATCCCTCCGCACATGATAAACTATAGGGCAAACATCTGGGCGTTTAAGCAGATGGGAATAACTAGAATAATCGCGCCGTCTGCAGTAGGCAGCCTCAAAGAGGAGCACGCGCCTGGCGACTTTGTGCTGCCAAACCAGTTTATCGATTTTACAAAATCACGCAAGCTGTCATTTTCAGAGGAGGGCCGAGTCATACACATTTCAGTTGCAGACCCGTTCTGCCCTGAGCTCCAGTCGGCAATCCTAAGTGCTGCAGATGCGCAAAAGATTCCGGTGCACAAAGACTGCACCTATGTGTGCATCGAGGGACCTAGATTCTCAACAAAGGCAGAGTCCAAGTTTTACCGCTCCATGAATGCAGACATCATCGGCATGACACTTGTCCCAGAGTGCCAGCTGGCGCGCGAGGCGCAGATTTGCTATGCGTCAATTTCCACAGTGACAGACTATGACGTGTGGGCAGAAAAGCCAGTCACTGCAAAAGAGGTCCTAGAGACTTTGTCAAAGAACGTGGCAAACACGAAAAAGATCCTAACCTCGATTCCAAACGAGATACCGCACACAAGGGGATGCTCTTGTGCAAAGGCCCTAGAGGAAGCAGAGTTCTAGTCGTCCACAAAGGACTCTTTGTCAAGCCCTTCAGGCAGAGTAAGGTTCCCCTGGATTAGGTTTTTTTGCAGCTCGTCAATTATCTCATCCACGTCAAGGCCCATGCCTTTTAGTTCCTTTTCTGTTGATTTTGATATCTTTGCCCCGATGTTGTGGCCTCCTATTCTCCCAAACGCGATTGCGGTAAACGGAAATATTTTTTCTGAAACGGTAAAAGTGCCTGTGATTTTTGCTGCCATCTGGGTCCCCTTGAGACTTTTGATTGTAACTGAAAGATCCAACTTAGATCTCGATTGCTTTGTTGACGTGATCATCGATTAGAAAGCTTGCGTATTCTGGGTTGTCAACCTGATAGTTCTTGACAGATATCTCCACTACCTTGTCGTCAGGATTTTCCACCTTTATCGTGCCGTCCTTTTTCAGTCGGACAAGGTTCCACTTGTCCTTTCCTTTGAAGAGCTTTCGCACAAGTATTGCCCATTTCTCATCGGCCTCGATTTTTGGCATTCCCACATAGTCCGAAATTGAGTCTATTCCAAGCTGCTTTTCTTCACAGAATTTCTTTTTGCAGATTGCGCATCGCCAAGTATCAACTGAGCCGATTGTTCTTTCGTCAATGTTGATGTTTGTAACCCCAAAGTACACTATTTGGTGCTGGCAGGATTCCGTGTCAACGCTCATTATTTCTCACCTTACAAAAGTCCTATTTAGTCCTAGTCCTTGCGTCATCGTACGATCTTTCAAGTGCCACCCCGATGTTGTCAACTATGAGATTTTTCTTAAACTCCAGGTGTTCACGCGAGCACATCTTTCTGTACATGTTTACCGCGGTGAACCTTGGGTGCATTGCCTCAAAGCTTGTCTTTGTCATCTCGATAAAGCCGCCAAGGATCACGAGGCTTTGCGCCACAGTCAGCGCATCATCATATGAAATGCCAAGCTCTGATGCAATCTGCGTTACGTCCATTCTCCCTTTTGTTGTGACAAGCAAGAACGCCTTTGCCTCAATCGGGTTTAGCTGGATTTCGTTAATCAGATCGCTTTCTATCTTGCTTAGGCTCATCAGGAAATGATATGTTATTTCTGTAATTAAACTAGTCCTGCTTTGCCCTGAAGAGCTTTTTTGCAAGCTTTAGCGTAAAGCCCATCCCGACAAAGTGCACCACCACCCCTATCACAAGTGAGAGATACTTGTCCCCAGTCACAGTCCAGCTTATGAAAAACGCGGCAAGTGACGGCACGGTGATTATCAGTCCGATTAGCGAGCCCTTGAGAAAAATTTCCTTTGTCGGTCTCTGCGGGCCTTGTTTATCCAATGAATCGCTTGGATTTAGGCGATAATAAAAATCGACCTTAGATTCAAGTGTCCAAAAATCCAAGTTGCTTTATATTTTAGAAGATAGGAACTTAGGTGAATTGGCAAGCTATCGACGACCGTATCCTAACGGACAATCCCTGAATTTCATCATTCCAATTATGCTGATCTTGTTTTTAGGTATAGTCTACATGATGTCGATGCGATACGGCCACGGCTCGGTCAGCTTCATCCTAGTCGGGATTGCAGCTGCGACCATGATCTACTGGGGATGGGTGATCAAAAAGATGACCAAGCAGGACAAGCCCAAGTACACTGCGCGCGACACGGAAAGCAAGAACTGGGTATACGATCTCATAAAGGGAGAATCGGAAATTGTCTTTGTCGCAGAGATACCAGGTCCTGACGACAAGATAACAGTCAGATTTGTAGACGGGATACTGTACGTAAGGGGCTCTGGCGGCTTCTCTAAAGAGATTCCAATAGACGGGGCAACAGACATGCAGATTCAGGACTTCAAGTACAGAAACGGCGTGCTCACACTTAGAATAAGAAAGCCTACAGACTCTTAGCCAGTTCCAGCTTTTGCGGAAGATACTTGTCAGTGATGTTTGTCAGGCCGTACTTTGAGAATGCCTCAAGCTCTGCCTTTCGTTTTATTTTGAGAAATATTTCAAGCTCGTCCTTCCAGATGCCCTCCTGGTACCTTGGGTCCTTTTGCAAATCGTAGATGCGCTTTATGTCAGACTCTGTCATCGGTATGGTCGGTAGCTTGAACTTGTCAATGTCAGATGCCCACACGCCCATCCACTTTGCGTCAGGTACTGTCAGCTCCCTTAGGTGCGCCGCGTTTGCAGAGCCGGATTTTATCACCATTGCAATGTGCTCCCCGTACACGTCCCCGTCAGTCAGTATGACAACTGGGAGTTTCAGCTGCTCCTGCAACCGCTTTAGCAGGTATCTTGTTGCTCGCGGCGCCTGACCTGCAGTGTCTACTATGATTGCCTTGAACTTTTTGTCAACCTTTTCCTCGATGAACCTTGTGAAGAGTCCGCCTTTTTCGATTGCAATTACCAGCTCTGCGCTTGTGTCAACCAGCTCTGCGCTGCTAAGGCTTGGCCCAATCAGGTATCCGTCTGGATGGTTAGACAGGTTGGTTCTCTTTCCCTCGTACCCTGGAACGGTATACTCGATTGTAAGGTCCCCAAAGATGCTGCTTCGCTCCTCTGGGAATATGTGAAAGTCCTCGCGAGGCCTTGCAAGCACTGCCTCCAGGTCAACTATGATATTGTCAGATTCCGGCTGGTCCTCAAACTCGACCTCAAATGCCTGCGATGAATAGTAAACGTCTCGAAGCGTTGATGATTTTTTCTCATGGACAAGCCTGTTTGCAAAAAACGCAAGCCACATCAACTGGGTAAATGACCTAAGCTGCGACATGTTGCGCGAGCTGCGGAGGCCTGCGGCGTTTCCAAGTATGTACTGTCTAAGTTTTTTGTCATACACGATGTTGCTAACTGATCTGCTCGGGACTGAGAACTGCGGGAACTTGCCCTTGTCAAGATCATTATACACCTGGGCTCCCTGGAGCTTGAGCAAGTCCAGTAGCGCGTCTCTTTTCTCCGTTGCCACCTTGGCTGCTTTACTGCTCTTCGACTTTGACATTGTTTAGATCCTTTATGACTTTCTTGTAGTCTGGCTCTTTATTCTTACCTGCCAGCTCTGTTGAGAATTGTGCAATTAATGGAAGATATTTCAGGTAAAGGTTGGTCCTCTTTTTCTCTATCTCTGCAAGGCCTCGCTTTGACATGTATGATGCCAGTTTTCTTGACAGGTACTGGAGTGCGAGTCTGATCTCTTTTTCTATCTCTTCTCTGTCTGCGACGTTTTCTTTTCCCACAGTCTTGTACGGGATTCTAGTCGAGCAGATGTGGCTTACTATAACCACCGGCGAGTCGTTTTTCACCTTGTACCTGTTCCAGTCAGTCTCGTTTACCACCTTTAGAACGACGTCACTTCCCTCATCATAGAGAAGCGGGATTCTGTTTGCAAATCTATAGACTGTCATTTTTCCCGCAGGAATGCTTCCGCCGTACGCTATTCCCATTTCCACCACAAACGGAAATCCAGAGTATGCAGACGCGCTTCTCTGGTACACCTCCAAAAAGTCAGGCTTGAAGAACTGCTTCATTCCCTTTCTGAGAGGCTCTTCGCCCAGTGGTGCAAGGCAGCTTGGGTCTGGGGTCAAAAAGTCCTCGTACTTTTGCAGAGAATCGCTTAGCTGGACTAGCTCCTCGTTTGTAAAGGAGCCGATTCTCTTTTCGGCCTTGAGGTTTGCAAATTCTGAAAACTTGACTGCGGTTGCCTGCCCTATTCTCTGGAATCTTTTTGTGAGAAACGTAACTAGGCTGTCGCCCTGGACAGTGTTTGCCAGCTGCTTGTAATAGTTGCTTGACTTTGGCATGTCGACTGTCACCAGCTTGGAATCCCCAAAGTCATAGTACGTGAGCCGCTTGTGCACAAGGTCGATGTCTTCTAGCCTGATTTTCATTATCTTGTCAAAGTCCATGTTCAAAAACGACATGACAGACACTATTACCCTGACAGGCCTTGAGAGCGATGACCATTTCTTTTCCGCCCTTGCCATTATCCCCTCAAAGTTGAGGCTCTTCTTTGACAGGCCCAGCTCCTTTTTGACCTTCTCAATCATCGCATTATCCAGGACAGGCACCTGGTAGTGCGTGTCCACAATCATTCTCCTGATAGTTTCAACGTCCACTCCGTGGGGGTGCGGCCTGATGATGGTGGGGGCAGGGGGCATGGTGTCCACTATTCTCTTGTACTGGAACTTTTCGCCCTTTGGATCATCAAACGTGATGGTCGCATAAGGCGTGATAAGTGATGTCTGGTAAACATAATCGCGTATTTTTGATCCTGCCTTGGAGTAATCCCCTTCAAGTGTGATGCTGACGTTTAGCCCTTTTTTGCTGGTGTCTTCTTTTGTGTGCTTCATTATGACTGGCTTGTTTTTTTGTATGTCAAGCATCATCTCGTACTTGTGCAGCGTCTTTCCGTCAACTGAGCTTGACACTGTCACTGGCTTGTTTGTCGTGATCTGCCCGTACAGGATTGCCATGGTAGCTCCCAGGCCAAACATTCCCCTTGCCTGCTTTAGTCCAAACTTGGAGCCGTACAGAACGGTTCCAAACGCAAGCGGTATCTGGTTAGAGTCCATGCCAGGCCCGTTGTCCTTTACAGTCAGGATGTACGGCTTTGGGTCGGGCTTTTCAGGATCCACTGCCTTGATGTACAGATGAATCTCAGGGAGTATCCCCTGCTGGTCGCACGCATCAAGCCCGTTTTCTACAAACTCCCTTACCGCAGTGTAAAGCGACCTAGTCGGGTTGCTAAATCCTGCCAGGTCCCGGTTCCTGTAGAAAAACTCGCTTGGCGAAATCTGATTGAATACTTCTTTAGACATCTTCTTTGTTTTCCCACAACTGCATTCGCTCTATCTTTTGCCTTCTACGGTCAGCTTCGAGTTTGCCATACACCACGCCGTGCCTGCTCCCGTTTGATATTGACGTGATTGCAGCTACTGCCATTTTGATCTGGTGCGGCTCCCCGATTATCGAAACGGTTTTTCCATAAACTGAGATATTTGTGTTAGTAAGATTTTCCATGTTTGTCCTTGCTCTACCTCCCTCTCCAATTATTCTTCCTTTTATCCTTTCAATTTGCTGCGGCGATTTTCCCGCAAAGTCTCTAAGATCGATTACATGCAACAGATAGTCCCCGTCCATCAGCTTCATCGCGTTTTGCGGCGAGAACCCGCGGCCTATTGCAGATATTATTTCCATTGCCTTGAAAGGCTGCATCTCCTCCACGTTCCCCTCTGTCATTATTTCAATTTCCCCTGATTCGCCGTCTATGTTTAATTTAACAGAACAGCTTTTTTCAATCTCCTGTTTTACTTTTCCAGACTTGCCAATGAGCGCCCCTACACGGTCCACTGGAATTCTAACTATTTTCTCAAAGCTCATGATGTTATTTCAGATAAAACGTCTGCTGGGTTTTTCACTGTCAATCCTCGCTTTGCAAAGAAATAAGTCATATTTTTAATGTCCCTTTCGAGAAAGTTTCGGGCGTTTGGATGATGTATGTCAACTGCCGATCCGAGATCAAACAAAACAAGGCCAGAATCGGTCTTGAGGACATTGTACTCTGAGAAATCGCCATGCACAAGCCTTGCGTCCCGGTACAATTTTGTCATAATGTCAATTGCCTGGGTATAGTCGGATTCCGTTATCTCGGTTTCATGGAGTGTCGGGGAGGGGACTCCGTTTTTTCCCACAAACTCCATCGCAAGCACGTTTTTTGACACGTGGATTGTCCTTGGCACCGGGATTCCGTGCCTTGCGCACTGGCGCAGGTTTCTGTATTCCTTTTTTGCCCACAGGTACACCATGTTTCTAGTCCCGCTCTTTAGGCGCGTAAATCTCGGGTCGCCTACGATGTACATTGCGCGCTTTTTGAAGCTCACAGTAGATATCAGATACACCTTGAGTGCAACGTCTGAGCCGTCAGGGGCGACAGCCCAAAACAAAACGGATTCTTTTCCCGCCTTTACTATCCCGTTTACATACGAGATTATTTTGGCATTTATCATCTCGTATAGCGTAAACATCGTAGTCTTGTCAAGCACTTGGTTTTCGACTTTGTTGCTGTCAAATCCGTTCTGCAGCACCTTGCGCTTTTTCGCAAAAATCTTTTCAAACTTTGCTAGGTGATCATCTGTGCTTTCAAATTTTTCTAGCTCAGGATCAGTGTTGTCAAAATCGTCAATGTCAATATCGTCAGAAGACATGATAGGTTATGGTATGATATGGAGCAGACTAGAAATCTTTTGGAAGATGATCATTGTTCTTTAACCATTCAACTTGCGACAAGGTAAATCTCCACGTGATGTCTCCCCTGTCGTCTTGCTTGAAATCCCAAGGAGCGATAATTACAACATCGTTGTCACGAATCCAAATTCTTCGTTTTAGCTTTCCCCTGATTCTTCCGCGTCTTGTTTTTCCGTCGGTGCATTTCACTAAAACCTGATCACTGCCCAAGAGCTTTATCACCCTGCCCAAAAGTTCACCTTGCTGCGGCAGCTGAATATCTTTTAGCTCACTTTCGTTGAGTACTTTTCTCTTTCCCAATGATTAGGGAGATGAATTTTTGTATATAATCGTGGTGTTTGTTTACATTTTGAAAACAATCAGAAACGGAACTCCGTCAATTTCTTTTACACCTTGTCTTGTTCCAACTTTCAGATTTATCGACATCTCAATTGTTTGGTGTCCTGCCATGTTTAGTATGGAGCACTTTCTCATCAGGTCCTCTGCTTCGCTTCTCCCGATTACTCTCTGCCCATAGTAGCTTTTGCTTATGTTCATCACAAAGTCGCCTTTCTTTAGCGTCCTGCCCACCAGCTCCTCGTCGCAGATGTTTAGCATCATGTTGCCCTGGTAGTTGGTTGTGCGGATTGAGAATTGCATTTATGCGTATTTGCCTTTGAGTGAGGATTTTGCGCCGCATGCCTCGCAGACCAAAAACGATATCCTGTTTTCCTTTTCTATTTTGGTGTCCGGGCTCTTGCAGGTAGGGCATTCAAGGTAATCCTTTACGTAAATTTGAAACAAGTTTACAAAGTCATGCGGGTCTCGCCTTCCGACAAAGATTGCCTTCTCCCCGCTTCGCTCCGACGGCGTCGCAAACTCTTTTGACAAGTACTGGAGAAACTTGTCAGGGTCGCGTCGCAGGATTTTTGGAAAGTCCAAAAAGTTTCTCAAGATGGTTCTCTGCCCTTCCCACACAACATCTGGTGCCGGAAGCTCAAATCGCTCGTTGCCGTCGGTTTTCTTTTCCGATATCTTGTCCTGGATTCTCTTTAGGAGCTTTTCATAGTCGGTTTTTGCCAATGTATCAATATGGCATATGATACCTATATGAGTTTAAGTTAAAAAGAAAGATGTGGTCTTTAGCTTTTCTATTCCATCTTACCGATTCGAAAAACGTTAGTTCCACATTTTGGACATGTGCCTTTTACAGCTGGTCGTCCGTTCTTGAGCTTTGTTTCTTTAGGATTTTTGATGTCCCTTTTTGCTCTACATTTGACGCAGTAAGCTTGAACCATTGTGAACAAACTAGGTTGTGCGTGTATTTAGGAAGAGGCTGTAAAAATTATTTAACTATACGATTAGACGTGACTGAATTTATTTCCTCCAAACTTTCACTCATTATATAGTAGTGGAGCGTTTTGGGCAAATTACCGGGATCAGGATCGTAAAAACAACACCGGGGGCGGAAAACAAGCCTTTTTGCAGTTCCAGTTGCATTATAAACAACAATTTCCAACCAAATCAAGTTGAAACAAAAAAGGGGCATAATCATAACAGGGATAATACTTGTTGCAATTACGGCAGGAAGTTTTACAATTTGGGTAATGCCGCAAACGACCCAGACTAGAATCATAGTATCAGATGCCATGGAAAACTTGGACGGAATCATAGAGCAGCAAAACACAGTAGCTGACACCATGTCAGAAGAATACTCCAGAATGCTAGAAGGCCAGATAACGCCTGATAACTACATCGGAATCGCGCAGATTTCGTCATCGCAGGTGAACTCTTTCATAATAGGAATGGTCCAAAGCGACGTTCCAGAGGAGTGGCGCGGCAGCTATGCAGAGTACATGGGCGCGTTGCGGGCGTACAATGCGTACCTGCAGGAGACAATAGTCATAGCAAACAAGCTAAAGGAAAACCCCGCATCGGACATCACAGAGGACAAGGCGCGCGCAGATGCCATCTTAGAGGACGTGGCAGCAGCGACAGACGCATCGCAAAAAGCAAGACCGTAAACCACGGCTGGATTCCTATCTATAATATTTTCAAAGGTTGGGAATGGTTAATAGGTAATTTCATACCACATACAAGCATTGTCCCTAAAAGATAGCAAGCTTGAGAAACACTTGGAGAGCACCACTGCAAGCAGGCTGCTAGTCATATGCGTCGACAGGGACGACGACGTTGGCGAAAAGGCAGGAGTTGCCACACCGGTAGTGGGACGAAACGCGTGCATCGAAGCTGCCCAAAAGCTTGCACTTGAGGATCCGGAAGATGCTGATGCAAACTCGATTTTCTTTGCAATCAAGACGTACGAGGACTTGGCAAGAAAGGGATACCAGACAGAGGTCATAGTAGTGGCAGGAGTGGGAGACAGGGGCGTACAGGCAGACGAGAAAATTGTCCGCGAGGTAAAGTCGGTCTTGGAAAAATTTTCCGCAAACGGCGCAGTCATAGTATCTGACGGAGAGGACGACGAGTCGGTAATTCCAATCATACAAAACGTCATTCCAATTGTTTCAGTGCAGCGATGCGTGATGAAGGTGAGCAGAAGTGTCGAGTACTCTTATGCAGTCTTTGGAAAATATCTAAAGATGATTGCCTATGATTCTAAATATTCAAAATTCTTTTTGGGAGTCCCCGGAATTCTTTTGCTGATCGGCGGAATCGGGACGATATTTGGATACACCCAGCAGATCTTTGCCCTTTTGATCAGCATCTTGGGAGGGGCGTTTTTGATAAGAGCATTTGACATAGACAGGGCATGGTCATCATGGGCAAAGCCGACGCCGGCAGGACTCATCAGGGCATTTACAGTTGTGACGGGCGCAATAATCATTCTGGCATCAGTGCTGTCAGGGTTTTCTGCGATTCACACAAACATACTTGATCCAAAGATCCTAGACTCCAACATTCCAAACATAATTGCAGACAGGGAGACGCTTGGCCAGTTCATCGCAGGGGCCTTGCCGTTTTTGTGGATGGGAATTGGCGCAATATTTGGCGGAATTCTCATAAGCAACTGGCTAAAGGGAAGCCTCAGGAAGATAACAGACGTCCTAAGGCTGATTGTTTTAGTGTCACTGTACCCTACGATATACCAGTTCACGAATCTTTTGATATACGATGAGAGCTCGTTTACCTTGATTCCGCCGTTCTTTGCAGGGCTTGCAATAACTCTGGTGTCTGCCACTGTTCTCTTCCGCAAGTACCGAAAAAAGCGCGGCGGCGAAGTCCTGACAGAATAGCATATCACTTTTTTCAAACCACCTAAATATCGCCAAAATTACCTTCGTTTGATCTGCGATGAACGGAATAAAAGAAACGACACTTTACCTTTCAGGGTTTTACAAGCTGTACGCGCGAAGGCTGGAGAGCGAAATAAAAAAGGACGCCATTCCAAACCACATCGCAGTAATCCTGGACGGGAACAGAAGGTGGGCAAAAAAGGCGCTTGCCGCATCAGAGAAGGGCCACACCAGGGGCGCAGACGCAGTTGAGAATCTCCTTGACTGGTGCGAGGAACTTGACATCAAGATAATCACGCTGTACGTCTTATCCACTGAGAACCTGGAAAGAAACGACGACGAGATAGGATATCTTTTCCAGCTCATACACCAGAGACTAGAGAAGCTGTACGTCGATCCCAGAATACACAAAAACAAAATGCGCGTCAAGGCAATAGGCAGAACAGAGCTGCTGCCGGATTTTATCAAAGACGTCCTGCGAAGACTTGATGAGGCGACAAAAGACTACGACGAGCATTATCTGAACATAGCTATAGCATACGGAGGACAGAACGAGCTTGTGGACGCGATAAAAAAAATCGGAGCAAAAATCAAAGATGGCGAAATCAAAGTGGAGGACATCGACAAGAAGGTAATCGAGTCAAACCTGTACACTGCCCATCTCCCCCAGTCGGCGCCGGACTTGATACTTAGGACGTCCGGCGAGCAGAGGCTAAGCGGGTTTTTGCTCTGGCAGAGCGCATACAGCGAGCTGATATTTTTGGACATTTTGTGGCCGGAGTTTAGAAAAATTGATCTCATGAGGGCAATTAGGATTTTTCAAAAGAGAAATAGGAGGGTCGGAAGATAAAACCATGTTTGACGAGAGATCCGCCGGAATCGTGCTTTTCAGGGAGGATTCAGGCAAAAAACTCTTCTTGCTTCTCAACTATCCTTCAGGCCACTGGGATTTCATCAAGGGCAGAATAGAGAAAGACGAGACCCCAAAGCAGGCAGCAATCAGGGAGGCAAGCGAGGAGACAGGGATAACTGACATTGAGTTTATCGACGGCTTTGAGGAAAAAATACAGTACAGCTACCAGTACGGCGGAAAGGCAGTGCGAAAGGAGGTCATTTTCTTTTTGGCAAGAACAAAGACAAGTGGCGTAAAGATTTCGCACGAGCACCTAAACTATACGTGGCTTGAGTTTGACGACGCGCTGCAAAAGACAACTTACCAAAACGCAAAGAACTTGTTGGAAAAGTCAAAGGCGCTAGTGTTTAGCTAAGTCAAACAAGGACTTGGCAGTTTCCTTTGGGTTTTTCGAATTCAGAATAGTTCGCCCGACTATCAGATAGTCAGAACCTGACTGAATCGTCTTTTGTATGTCCCCCCCCTGGGTGCCAATGCCTGGAGAGTAGATGTTTATCTTGCCCTTGCTTTTTTTCTTGCAAAATTGCACGATTTCTGGAAACGTTGCGCCAACTATTATTCCGTCTGCGCCAAGGGATGTGGCCCATTCCAAAAACAGATGATACAGAATTGTCTTTTTAGACTTTAGCTGCACTTGCAGTTCGTATGTGAGCTGGGCTTCTGGCGAGCTCATGTGGCACAGCGAGATTACGCCGTTGCCGTTTTTGTGCGCGTGCGAAATTATCTTTTCCAGGTTTCCAGGCCCCATCATCGGGTTTACTATGACAGAGTCAAACCCCATACCCCACAGGGTCTCGGCAGTTACGTTGTTTGTGTTTCCAATGTCGTTTAGCTTGATATCTGCAATTGTCTGCAAATTGTGATCGTGCGCCAGCTTGTTGATTTTGCTGATCTGCTTTTGGCCAAGCGGCAGCAGGAGATGAAAGTTGAACTTTATTGCGCAAAGATAAGGGCTGAGCGTCTTGATGTTTTTGACGGTTCTTGATTCAATGTCAGTTATTCCGCTTTCATAGTCATTTGCTAAAATCAGTGGACTTTTGTCAGAAGAGAGTTTTTTGATCCTGGTTTTGAAGCTAGCCATAGTTGATTGTTGGGTGTGTCTCTTGGAGCTTTATTATCTTGATATACGAATAGCCGTGTTCGTTTATGTTATCTACAAACACCGGGACGTTGCCGTTGTGCATTGCGTACTTGAGGAACGGCTGCTTTGGCTCAGAGTCAAGCGCGAAATGGCAAAAATACGACGGCCCGTCCTCGTTGAAGTTCATAAACACCCCGATTAGCCACTTGCCGTTGTGCGGGAACGAAAAGAGCGGAAACGGCGCCTCCTCGTAGCCGTAGCTTAGCTTTGCCAGGCTCGCAAGGTCTTCTAGTTCTAATAGTTCGTACTTGTCAGGCTGTTCTTCTGAGACTGGCCTTAGCGAGGCAGGAAGTGATTTTATTTTTACAATAGGCGAGTAAATCTTTGTGGATTCTGATATGGCATCGACTACGCCTGCCTCCTCCTTGCCGTTTTTGAAGCCGTACGAAAGATAGTGGCCGAGCCTGTCTGCAGGTATGTAGTAGATGATTGGGCGCTCCTTTAGCAAGTCCATTTGGATTGCAAGTATTTTTTTTCCGTCATAATCGTGAAGAAATGATATTCGCGGTGTTCGCTCCAGCGCGCACACGAGGCGTGAAAAATCCAGCTGCGATGCAAGCTGAACATAATTTGGAGATTTTGGCTTTTCCACAAGTCCAATAAAATTATTGGCAAATTAAAGCTTGGCAAAAATTTTCTGAGCTACACACGCAGGTCGATGATATTGTCAACGCCAGCCCCGGTTCCAATCAGAGTGACAGGCACGTTTACCTCGTCCTCGATTTTTGTCACGAACGATTTTGCAGCCTCGCTTAGTTTGTCAAACGATTGCACGTGCGCGCATTCTGGAAACAACACGTCAAGCTTTGTCAGCGCAATCTGCGTTGCGCTGTTGAGCAGTATTGCCCTCTTTGCGAGGCTGAAATTAAATTCGGCTGCGCGCCTCTGCCTACCTGTGACCGTGCCTACTTCGGACCATCCCCTCGAGGCTGTTTCCTGCGCAGAAATCTCGTTTTCCAGTACGCCCTCGCCTACGCGCGTCACGTACGACTTGAACACCACCATCACATCGTCTACGTTTTTTGGTCCAAGGCCAATGTCTGCGCATATTCCAGACGCGGTGACGTCCTTTGAGGTCACAAACGGATAGCCTCCGTGCCACAGCGAAAGAAACGTGCCCTGTGTTCCCTCGACTAGCACTGTGCGGTCGTTTTCAAGCGCGGCGTTAATCTCGCCTGGAACATCGATTAGGTATTTTTTTAGCGAGTCAATCTCTTTTGCCATTTTCAGCGTTCTCATCGCTCTGTCGGCATTTGCAGGGCCGGTTCCAGAACCGGTGCTTCCGATTTTTTCCTTTAGCCTTCCAGCAGAGTCTGCCTCCAGGTGACTTGCCTCTATGATTCCGCAGTTAAAATCAACAAACGTTCTATTTGATACGTCAAACTCTGCAATCTCTTTGTGCAAAACATCGGGGTTTACAACAACCCCAGGCCCCACCATCAGTCTTGACTTTTTGTTTAGAAATCCGCTTGGGAGCATTCTTACTTTGTATTTCTTGTCGCCGTCCTCTATGGTGTGTCCTGCGTTTGGTCCTGCTCCGCCCCTTACAACGATTTCAGGGTTGTCCTTTTGCGCAAGATATGAAATGATTTTTCCCTTACCCTCATCCCCGAAAAATCCACCAACTACAACTGTCGAAGGCATGTTTGGCTTCAACGTTTTGACTTATTTAAGCTAAATTATCTGCGAATCGTCTAATACAATTTTAATGTCCCAAACAGCACCACATGACGTGTCAGAGCCAAACCATGCAGGAAACATCATCATCAGTCTAGCAAGCCTTCCTGATTTTCTCAGAACCCCGATCTTGAAAAAAAGAATGGAGGAGTTCTTTACAATGGGCATTCCAGACAGACAGGAGATCATAAACAACGCGCTTGCGGCAGGGCCAACCATTCCGTTTCCAAACTTTTCAAAACTGTTCTCAACATGGCTTGGCATACTAGCTACGATATCCGAAGAGAAAAGAAACATAATGTTTTCCACATACCTGGCAGAGATCATAAAGAACCCCCAAAAACTAGTGCCGTTTAACCTGGACGGAATCCTGGAAATCTTTTTGTCGCTTGACAAACCAAAGCAGGACGCCATAATGGGCACCCTTAGAAGCATAGTGCTGTCATTATCAGAAGACGACAAAAAGAGGCTGTTTTTGGTAATGCCGCAGAGCGCAAAGGCCCGCCTTGGAATCTAGGCTTGCGGCTTGTCGGGCTTGCGGTTGTCCTCGTTGGCAAAGTCAATGACGTCGCCCTGCGGAGACAGCACGCCTGCAAAGATCTTTTCGTTCTTTTTTAGCAGTTTTCTGTGATCTGGCAAAGACATGTCCAGCCTTAGCTCGTTCATTACCATTATTCGGTATTCTTTCCATTCCTTCCAGCACTTGGCACAGCACGGATAGGTTGCCGCTGTTGGCTCTAGTTCCTCAGAATCCGGAATTTCGGATTTGCACTTGGTGCATGTTCTTGCCATGCCTAGGCTCCGGACGATGTCAATTTATTCTTTAAGAATAGATTAAAAGTAAAACGCCCTAAATTAGATCGTGAAAATAAAGTGCCCAAAGTGCAAAGACGTGGCAGAGCTTTCGCCTGACTTTGCATACGTCAGATGCGAGCATTGCAATTTGGACATTTCGTACGGCGACTACGTAAAGTTTGTAGCTCACAACGATGTCACGTATTCTGACATACTTGGCGATTACGTGCCAAGCACTGAAGGCCACACACATGGAACGCTAGACGAGTGGGATTAACTTTTAAAATCAAGTGCATGCAGAGTTGAGGTAGTTTGGAAATTTTTCTTGAAAACATATTGAACTTGATTGGATTCATAGTCGGGATGATAATTGGGATCATCTCGTATGTAGGATTTAGAAACACCGGCAGTCCCACACTGTTTAGGCTGACACTTGCGTTTTTTTCAATAGGCGCAGGATTTTTCATAATGTGGTTTGGGCAGACACTTGACATCTTCGTATACAAGACAGGGCACGTGGAGAGGTGGGTGCAGACACTTGGAATAGCGGTGCAGACAGTCGGGTATTTCTTTATCGCGTTCTCACATACGATAAAATCATTTTTCCCAAAATCAAACTATCTCAGATCAGTCGGGATATTGCCGCTGTTTTTGATTTCGTTTATTTCAATTGAGAACATCATAAGATCAATTTCGTTTATCCTGCTTGCATACGGCGCAATTGAAACCCTGATGTCGTATTTTGCAAGCAGGCGAAAGACTGCGATTCTGGTTGCGTGCGGCCTGTGGGCACTTGCGTTTGGCGAGTTTTTGGGATGGTACTATTTCGTGTTCCCGCAATCGATTCTAAACGTGGTCTCGATTTCAGTGAAGATTGCCGGCCTGATACTGCTCTTTATTCCGGTGACAAAGGTCCCGCTGACCAAAATAAAGTTTGACGAGAACATCTAGGCTCGGAATCTAGTCAATAATATAATTTTGTCAATTATTTTTAGCCCGCTAATATATTGAAGAACCGCGCGTGAGAAACTCACACAACATGTCAGCATACAGGACGCACATGCAGATAATTGGCGACATTTTACTGACCACCCGAGACGACACTCCAGACGAGCAGGGCGCAAGCATCACATATCTGATTCGAAAGGCAAACATCTCGCACGGTAGAATTTCTAAAATTTTAAACAACCTAGTCGCTCAAGGTTTACTGGAACAGTCAAACTCCAGCGGCGCATGCAAGTACAAGATAAGCCACGTGGGGCGGGAATTTTTGCAGGCATACAACACGTTTAACAAGTTTGCAGACGGCTACGGCCTTACCATCTAGTCAAAGTCTTCGTCTTCTATATCCTCTTCTTCTGCATCCTCAAAGTCATCCTCAAAATCATTATCCAAATCAGGTTTTGTGCTCAACTACCAAACATTAGCCTTGATCAGTTATTTAGTTTTTAAAAAACGTCAGATGCCAAAAAGCGGTTACTCGTTCCATATCGGTTGTTTTTTCAACCACGATATCAAATCCCGATAAAGATAACTTTTTTGTATGTTTATGATATTGATTTCGACGTTGTTTGAGAGTTTTGCAGTCTTGGTATATTTTTCATATTTTGTAAACATGACGCGGTCAAGATACGTCTCGCCTTGAATCTCTTTTTTTGCCAGCTCCTCGGATTCGTTCATCGCAAAGACCACAAAAAGCACGCCGTCGGCCCAGTACACGTTGCCAAACTCAAGTGCGGACACCATGTTGACCAGATCGTCAAGACTTGTTTTTATCAGATCCCGGACATGGACTGTTTTGTATGGCTCGTGAACAAAGTCAGTCATTTGATTTCCTATCCAGTCTAGGTTTATCAGTTTTTGTACATTCTCACCGACTAGTGCAAACGTGAATGCGCGGCAGCTTGGCGACATTGATTGTTCTGGAAACTTTCAAACAGTATAATACCAAACAAGAGAATTTCAGATTACAATTGGACCTGATGGTTACATGCGCAAGGCATTTTGAGGGAGAGACAAGGGCCGAGATTGGCTCCATACTAGAGGAGCTTGGTGACTCTGAACCGCAGATAACAATCACGGAAATGTCAGGAATCCTGACGGTAAACACAAAAATCAGCCCAAAGGACATTGTAAAAAAAATTCACGAAAAAATAGAGGACGAGCCGTGGGCTATGAGGTACACGCTAAGGGTGATTCCAATTTTTGCCACCACAAATACGGATGTAGAATCAATTGCAAATGCGGTGATGGAGCAGGCAGACAAGCTAAAGCCAGATGACACGTACAGAATCACAGTTGAAAAGAGGCACTCTGACATCCAGTCAGGCGAAATAATCACAAAAATTGCAAATCAGATAAAAAACAAAGTCTCACTTGAGAAATACGACTGGATCATCCTAGTCCAGGTGCTAGGCAAGATATCAGGCATTTCCATCCTCAAAGACGAGGACATACTGTCAGTAGAGAAGGAAAAGCGCATCACCTAATCAGGACTGCTGCCTTTTCTGCAAGCAAATCCTCAAGCGGAGACTTGGAGTCCACAGAGTCCAGGTGCTTTTGTGTTATCCTGAACTGTTTTTGGACAAATCTATGGTTGTCTTCAAATGACACGTTTGGATTCAAAAACGGCGCAAGTGTCTTGTGCAGCTTGTCAAGCTCGGATTTTTTTCCAATTGCAATTATTGTAAATTCCTCAGAGCTTGCTATTCCGACTGTCTTTACTGCGTCAGATATCTGGGTGGTCACCCCAAACCGCAGCAGGATGTCAGTCTCAAGCTTTTTTGATATCAGCGAGTCGTGTCTTTGCGCAAAAAGCGAAATCCCGATTATCTTTTTTGCGTGCGTCATTCCAAGGATGTGTTTTGACGATATCCCCTCAAGCACAAGGGAGGGAAAGTTTTTTCTTGCGGAATTTAAAAAGTCATAGTTTTTTCCCGGCACGTTTTTGACGTGGAATAGTTCTGCCGATTTTGCGCAGACATGGAACCGGGCTCTGGCATGCGCGCCCCCGTGGATTATCGGGATTATGGTCACCACGTCGTTTTGATGCAGTATGGTGTCATACCCGTCCAGTGCAGACGAGTCCACGCCGTTTACCGCGACAAGAATGTTTTTTGTGTCAAGCGTTATGGTGTCCTTTGGCTTTATCGACAAAAGATGTTCTAGAAGAGTTTTGATTGGAATGCACTCAAGGTCAATGGATATGGAATCTGCCCCAAACGATTTTTTGGCACCGCCGAGAAATTTGATTGAAAGCAA
>CAZCWI010000007.1:0-2083 GCA_964502325.1 uncultured Candidatus Nitrosotenuis sp.
TATCCTTTTTTTGCAGGAAAGGAATTCGATATGGAAAGGACAACCGTATTTGTATGCAAAAACTTTGCATGCTCCTTGCCACTTGAAAGCGAATCTGAGATAGAAAAATTACTTTGAGCGAAACATGTTTACTTCTAGGATTTCGCCGACCTGAGGCCTTCCCATTCTTTCGTATCTTATCCTTGGAACGGTAATCGATATTGTGGCCTGATCGTAACTCTTTATCTTAATTGTCGGCTGCCCTTGCAATATTGCTTCGAGCAACGGTTGCACCTGCTCTCTTAGCTCAGGGTCTAGCTTTTTTGCAACAGAGTCCATGATTAGCTGCTTTTGTGATATGGATTCTGTCTGGACGTCCTCTGCCAATGACATCTGGATGATGTTGCCACTGTCAATTATCTGCTGGACACGATATCTGGTGGCTTCGGACATGGAATGATGTTATCTTTGTTTGAATTTATTTCCTCTGGTTTATTGCTCAAGTATTGCCTTTTTTATCAGCGGCGCCTTTTCTTTGATGATTTTGTTGAACTCCTGGATGTCTTCTAGCTCAACTGTTTTGTTCTCGTTTTCATATGCCCTTAAAAACGCAGAATACACGCATCCTGCAATTATGCCAAATGCCGCATCTGGCACTGAATTTATTTCAGGCGAATATGCTTCGGCTATCTGCCTGTATGATGGGGCTTCGCTGATATAATAATCCACCAAACTGTCGATGAATTCCTTTGTGTATTTTGTAATTGTCACTTGGTATGGTGATAATTTTATGATTTATAATAGTTAATGAAAAATTTAGAGTCACATGTGGAAACTAGATCGTGAGGACGATTTCTTTCGAATTTTTGACAAGAATCACAACATCGCAGGATACTTTGTTCCAGATTACGGCGACATCTTTCCAGAAGACAAAGCCGACGAAGTAATAGAACAGATGCACAAAAACCACGATCCGATTCCTGGTGGTTATCTGACAGTTCCGATGGTAAAATTTGGCATATTTGGCACAGATGAAGACTTGGATGTGATGTATGTGGAAAGTCACCTTTCTGATGCACTCTTGCGACTAGGAGCATGGAAGGAGTTTCTATTGCAAAACCAAATGCATCATGCAATTAGGATAGCCCACACCGACCAGGACATGTTGAGCCTTACATTCCCAGTAAAGTTCAAGGATCCAGTTTCACTTGAGAAAACCGCGATTCTTGACACGCTGGAACCTACGCTTGATTTGCTGCATGAAAAAGGACTGCTCTAGTCTGATCTGTTTTTTGCCTTGTTAAATGAGTCAAGTGCAGCTATCTCGTTTTCAAATGATTCTTGCAGAAGCAGGTCTGATCTTACCTTGTTTGACGTCTCGTTTGTTCTAATCCATTCTACTAGGAGCTGGTCGCTTTCAAGTTGTTTTTGTGTGGATGCCACAAAGAGCTTTAGCGATGGTGCAAAAGACTGCGGAGGTGTCAGCCCGTCGTATCTTTTGAGTACGTCCTGAATGTTTTGGATGTGGTTCTCTGTGTACTTTAGGAATTCTTCTTTTGTGATGCTGCCCTCGTCAAGCATTTTCTTTTTTGAGTAAAACTCTGTCTGTGTCTGTTTTAGGTCGTCTTGAATGTTCTTTAGACTGTTTCCGAAATACTCGCCCCTGTTTCTTGCCTGGTCTGCAGAATAAAAGTACAAAATCGCTACTGCGATAATCAATATTCCAACTCCGACTGCAACGTATGTTATTTTGCTGTCTTTCTTTTTTGGTTTCTTCAATTGTTTTTATGGTTTAAAATGTTCGATATTAATCAGTTGAAAAAATATACAAAAATTACAATCTGTTGACGAGAAATCTATACACCTTGGGCCTAGAGTATGTCTGTGAAATTCTGCCCAATCTTAATATATTATATCTCGAGGTCTATGTTCAATCATGAATACCAAACTACTTGCAAGTATTGCAATTTTTGCATTGTTGACAGGTGTCATTGGCACCTCTCTGATACAATCTGCGTATGCTGCAGATTATGGGATGGGTGGCAACGCAGCTGACAAAAAGGCAGCTGACGCAAAGAAACTAGCTGACAAAAAGGCAGCTGAC
>CAZCWI010000007.1:2183-29948 GCA_964502325.1 uncultured Candidatus Nitrosotenuis sp.
AAAGGCAGCTGACGCAAAGAAACTAGCTGACAAAAAGGCAGCTGACGCAAAGAAACTAGCTGACAAAAAGGCAGCTGACGCAAAGAAAGATTCTGGAACAGGTAAAGCAACCGGTAAAGCAGCATCTTCAGATGCAGTCACTGTTGAGATGGCAAAAGGCACAGCAACAAACACTGAATGTGGCGGCAAATGCTTTGTACCAAATAACGTTCAAGTCAAAGTAGGTGGAACCGTAACTTGGAAAAATATTGACACTGCAGCTCACACTGCAACTGATTCTAACGGCGCATTTGACTCTGGCATGGTGATGGCAAAAGGCTCATTCAAACACAAATTCGATACTGCAGGAACATACAACTACATGTGCATTGTTCATCCATGGATGCAAGGCACAGTGACAGTCAGTTAATCAGATTCTCTGATTATCATTTCTTTATTTTTAAATTATGACACTTAGTCTATGTAAGTTCCTTCTTCGTCTGCTTTTAGCTCAATTTGCATCACAGAGCCGCTGATGAACGATTCGTTTCGTATGGTTCTGACCCTTGCAATATCCAGATGGTATGGCCATATCTCGACTACTATTGCGCCGACCTTTACGTTATCTGGCGCGTCTGTGAGCTGGATGTCTTCTTTTTTGATGCCGTATTCCTGGAGCTTTTTTATGCAATGCTCTACTAGCGGTTCAGGATTGTTATGGTTTATTGCCCAAACTGTTCCTGTGTACTCTATTTTTTCCAAGCGTGATTCCCATACAAAATTCTTGTATAATTATTCTTCGGGGCCGATTACTTTTAGCGTCATGGTGCTCATAACTCTGGATAGGCGCCTTATCTTATTTGACACTGTCTTGTCAAATTCGTCTTGTGATTTTGCGTGTATCTCAATTATGAGATCGTATGCCCCAAAAGTGATGTATGCGTTTTTTACTTCCGGTATCTGTTTGAGTTCTTCAAGCAAATACTCTTCTGCGCCTAAATCGCAGTTTAATAAAACAAAACCTATGTGCATTTGATATCTCTACTCACTGACTTTTAAAAAGATTTACCAACGTCGCCTGTGTGCGGATCCTTTTGACGTACTGTGCATCTGGCCTCTGCCGCCACTGTAACTTCTTGGTTTATCGCTACTCCTTCCATCGTCTGATTTACTGCCATAACTTCGGCTGCCCCCGCCACTGTAACTTCTTGGTTTATCACTACTTCCTTCACTTGATCTGCCGCCATAACTTCTGCCGCCTCCGCCATAGCTTCTACCTCCACTTCCGCCATAACTTCGACCGCCTCCGCCACCTCCGTAGCTTCTGCCGCCTCCGCCATAGCTTCTACCTCCACCTCCTCTGCCAAATGCTCTGCGTGATCCTGCATCTCGTTTTAGTGGGTCTGGTATGCTTACCTGTATTCCGAGCTTCTCGTTTAGGTCAGTCATAGTAACTTTGATTTGTCTTTTGATTAAATTGAAATCGCCAATCGATGAATAAGATACCAGTGTGATTGCCCTGCCCTTGGCACCTGCACGCGCGGTTCTTCCGATTCTGTGGAAGTAAACCATTTCTTGGTTTGGAACATCATAGTTGACTACTAGTGCCACTTCTGGCACGTCTATTCCCCTTGCCGCGACATCTGTTGCAACAAGTACGTCTGCCTGTCCTCTTCGGAAGCGTGACATGGAATTTTCTCTTTGGTGCTGTGACATGTCGCCTTCGATTGCTACTGCGTTAAAGCCGTTTTCGCGTAGATCTCTTGCCACTTCTCTTGTTCTGTTTTTTGTAGAACAAAAGACAATTGACTGGGACTTTTTATTTTCTTTAATGAAATCGATTAGGTACTTTAGCTTCTCTCTGTCTTTTATCACCAAAAATGATTGGTCTATTCCCTCCCCGCTAAGATCATCTGCTGAAAGGAGAAACTGTTTTGGATTGTTCAGGTAGTCCTCTGCCAGTCGAAGTATTGCAGGCGGCATTGTAGCTGAAAAAAGCGACATTACCTTGTTTACCGGCGTGAGATCCAAGATGAATTTGATATCGTCAATAAATCCCATGTCAAGCATCGTATCTGCCTCGTCAAGTACGACATACTTGATGTCCTTGAGATCAATTGAGCCGCGTTTTAGGTGGTCGATTAGTCTTCCAGGTGTGGCAACTACGATTTCAACTCCGTGCCTTAATGCGTCAAGCTGAACACCCATTCCCTGCCCGCCATAAATTGATACGATTCTAATTCCTGCATGTTTTGCAAATTTCTTAAATTCTGTTGTGATCTGAACTGCAAGCTCTCTTGTCGGGGCAAGAATCAACCCCTGGATTCCTCTCCGCGGTTCTACGTTTTGCAGCATTGAAATTGCATATGCTGCAGTTTTGCCAGTTCCTGTATGTGCCTGACCAATTACGTCTCGACCTGCAAGTAATACTGGTATAGTTGCCTCTTGTATTGGAAATGGGGCTTCAAACCCAATTTCCTTTAGTCCATCTACTATTGATTTTTTAATTCCTAGTTGTTCGAATGTTGTTGTCAATTTGTTTACCTAAGCAATGACAGAGAAAAGCTCATTGCTTATTCCGTCATTATAGCCTGATGAGACAAAGGACTTGCTTACTCCTAATAAACCATTACAATACCTGTAATTGCTAATTTATGGCATGCATCGATTGGAGCATAACTGTGTCTAAATCCCATCATGGACTAGATGACAAATTTGGTGCCAACGCATCAGTCTTTGCGAATTGGATGCGACTTTATCACCAAATAATCGATGACCTTGCTTTCAGAAAGCCTCTTCATTTTGATCATCGACTTGTACACTAGCGTTTCTACAAATGACGGATACAGCCCAGCAAATTTTTCTTTCATCAAGTCACGGTTTTTCACATAGTAATCTGCAAGGGGCTCGTACACCAACTTGCCTATTTTCTCAATTTTCGATATTTCAAACCCCTCGTCATTGATTTGCTCTTCTACAAGATCAGATGGGTAGTGTTGCGAGGTCCACGTAACGTTTAGAATCCCAAGCTTTGAGAATGTGCCTTTTTTGTTATTCACTACTGGAATTGCCATGACAAAGCTCCCGTCGTCTTTTAGTACTCTCTTTGCCTCTCCAAGAAATCTCTTTAAGGGATAAAAGTGCTGGGCCGACTCCAGCGCCACTATTCTGTCAAATGATTTGTCTGAAAACGGAATGACGACCGACGTGGAATTCACCAGGTGGAGTTTTTCCTTGGGGGCAGGAATGTTTAACTGCGTGCGGTTGATGTTAAGGCAGAAAATCTCCAGTCTGTCAAACTGCTGTTTCCACCTTAACGCGGGTGAGCAAAAGCCGCATCCAACATCTAGTATGTTTTTTGCAGAGGTAAACTCGGATAGTTCTGAAACTAGATCGCATAGACGCTCCTGGGCCTGATGCGGATGCGTGATTCCTTTGTCCCACAGGCCAAAATTGAGCATGTCTGCCCCGCTTCCAAGCTGCATTAGGGGGGCAAGCTTGTCGTAAATCCTGATGATGTCTTTTTCGCTTTTCCGAAAATTCCACAGAATTATTTCAAGGGGGTTAATTCGAATCATCTAGTTTACACTAATCCATACGTATGATAAAGGTGAGCCAATGAAGGGATTTGAACCCTCGACCATCTGATTACAAATCAGATGCTCTGCCAGGCTGAGCTACATTGGCGTGATTTTTTAAGAAAAGTGAGTAGTTTAAAATGTTATCAGATTCCAGTTTTTGCCAATCTTTAATAGTGCCACATCCAAAACTCGGTAAATGAAGTATATTCCACCAAAGAAGCTCAAGGTTTTGATGGGTCTGTTCTTTGGATCTGGTATCTGGGGAATAATTTACAGTCTCTGGATCCATCCTGAATTGTATCTTACTCTTTTTGGCGTAATCAATTTGTCACTTGGAGCAATGTGCGGCTACCTGTTTCTGACCCAAGAGCCACGATCAACTAACAAGGGTAAGAAATAGCGCAGCTACGACAAGTATGTTTGTTGTAAAGTGCATTGCGTATGCGTGATTGATTCCTTTTTTGTCGTAAATGTACTTGAACAAGAATCCTATCGGTATCAAGAGCAGCGCCATGTGGACCTTTATCCCCATGGCGATGTGGGTGAATGCCCACACCAGGACCATCTTCTTTGATTTTCTAAAGTAGAGTTCCTCGGCGTGATTGATGTGGATAAACATGTAGATCAAAATCGGCACAAACGGGACCACGCCCCAAAAACCCTCCTTTGCAAACGGGCCAAACGCAATGTTGTAGCCAAGCCAGCTCCAATTCAAAATGGGGATTTTTTCCACAATCGGATACGCAAATACAAAATACGCAATCATTATGCCAACTGGAATCGGCGCATACACCATTGACTTTGCGCCCTTTGCCAAATCTAGCACCCTCTGTTTTGTTTCCTTGATTAGGATAAGCGAAGTGGCAACTGTGAAGATATAGTACGCAATAACAAACGTCTCTGATTGTATTATGCTGTCTAGCGTAAACAAGAACTGCACAAATTCCAATGGATAGTGGTTAAATAATAATATGACATATTTTTCTCATGCTTGAAGGAGACGTGGCGCAGGACTTTGATCTTGTGGCAAACAACGGGGAAAAAATCACACTGTCGTCTTTTAAAGGCAAGAAAAACGTCGTCTTGTGCTTTTATCCAAAAAACCATCTCTTCATGTGCCCCTCAAAAAAGGTCTTCAAGATGGCGCAAAGCGTCATTTCGGCATATGATGATATACTAAAGACTGATTCTGTTCTCTTTGCAATCTCTGTTGACACCGTAGATGACCAGGCTGCATTTGTCGCACAATATGACATTCCGTACTTGCATCTTAGCGACCCCTCAAAGGACACCTGCAAAAAATACGCCGGGCTGAATTTGGCCGGGCTTGCAAAGCGCTCCACTTTCGTTATTGACAAAAACGGCACAATTCGAAAAGTTTTTCATGACATTGATGTAGAATCGCACGGAAAGCAAATAGCACAGGCGCTGTCTGAACTGAACAATTAAAGTATAAATAATTAAAAACAATTCCAAAAAATCACTTGCTTGATTTAGTTGCAAAAAAATTATTCCTCACAAAGGGAAAAGGAGTCCACGAAGACAGGCTTACAAGTTTTGAATATGCGCTACGGGACGCTGGAATTTCCGGCACAAACATAGTCCTTATCTCAAGCATATTTCCGCCTGGGGCAAAACTGGTCTCAAAAAAAGAGGGACTGAACCTCATAAAGCCCGGCCAGGTGTTATTTACGATTTATTCGCGAAACCAGACAAACGAGCCACACCGACTGATTTCTGCATCTGTTGGAATCGCACAGCCCTCTGATAAGAAAAGGTACGGATACCTCTCAGAATACGAGGCATTTGGGCAAAACGAAAAGAAGGCAGGCGACTATGCAGAAGACATCGCAGCACAAATGCTTGCGTCCTCACTTGGAATCAAGTTCGATATTGACAAAAGCTGGGACGAAAAAAGACAGCAATGGAAAATCTCTGGACAAATCTACAAATCGATGAACATCACGCAGACAGCTATTGGCGATGCAAAGGGCAGGTGGACTACTGTCTTTGCAGCAGCAGTGCTCATACTCTAATTCTTCGCTCTGAATCCCTTTAGATAGTATATTGCAGCTCCTGCTGCCACTACGCCGATTCCGATTAGGATGTACATCTCGCTTGCGCCTGGCAAGCTTGCATTTCCAATCGTGTCTTTTTCACCAATCGTGATGACGAGGTCTTGTCGTTTTGCCGAAAACTCGTCCCCGAAGAGATACATTGCCTCTATTTTGTTTTCCGATTCGGAATTGAAGAACCACCCGCTCTTGGTAATGTCTGCTGGAACTGTTTGGTTGTTCTTTACAATTGCGTCTATTACGTTTGTGTTGGTGTGCACCTTGGCAGTGTCATCTGCTGGAAGCACTATTACGTGTATTAGTGAATTAAGCGGGAAAAAGCCCCCTGAAAAATAATTGGATTTTTTTATTTCGTCAACTTTGAAGAGTTTTAGCGTGTCTATTTTGTTTGTCTCTTTTGCAGTGTTTGGGTACTTTTCAGATACCTTGAGCTGCATAACGTAATCGTTCTCCCTTGGCAGAATCGTAAAACTCATCCTGGAACTGTCGTCTTTTGCCAACTCTTTGGCAACGTCGAAGAATCCTCCCATGCTGCGAATCTGTGTCGGTATCAAAATGGAAGAAATTTTGTTAAACATATAGTCAGTGCTCTGCATTTGCGCAGTGTAAACCGTAGATATTGTGCCTGAGCCAGACACCTGGCCTGACGTCTCAAATGCCTTGTTTGAAGAATCGTCATAGTGGATAAACACTGAATGGAATTTTGCATCCATCTTAAACGCGTTGTTGATATCATCAATGTACATGTCGCCAATTTCTCGCGCTTTGTCTTGGGCTTCTATTATTCCTCCCTGACCGCTTTCTCTTTTGGTGTTTACCATGACGCAAACCCTGTCTTGGACCCCGAGCACGCATTGGTTTTCGTTTGTGATTATGATTCCGACTACCTCCGTACTATTTCTTATCTTTGCGTCAAGATCTGGCGGTATCTGGAACTCTTGGATACTCGTAGTCTGGAGCGAGATTGACGCAGTGACATTGTTTGATATCTTTTGATCCACGATTACTTGGGCTACCTCGTGGTACGTTGCAAGGCGTGCCTGCTCTGCAAAGACACCATCTACAGAATACATGGCGGCAAAAATTAGTAAAAGCGGCAAAACTACCTTGTGCATAGCCACAGGCGCTCTAGCTTTCAGTATTAAGTTTACTCTGAATTTGTCATTTGTTTTTTCCAGATCGTAGGAATTCAAAGGTTTAAATTATTTAAAATGACACCAGTCACTAAGACATCGAATTCAAACCGAAGGGGGACAAGCCAGCATCCCGTGCGTAAAGGATGCTGGCCCCATTTTCAATTAATCACAATGAAACTAATTCCTTTACCTGCGTCTTTACGTAATCAAAGCCGTCTTGCCAGAACTTTGACGAAGAGATGTCTATTCCGTACTCGCTAAGCAACGTTTCTGGCTTTTTGGATCCGCCAGCTGCCAGAATCTCAATGTATGTTTTCTCAAAACTCTTTCCTTCCTTTTTGTATCTTTGGAACAATGACAATGACAAGAGGTTTCCAAACGAATATGCATAGCAGTAAAACGGCGTGTGGAAAAAGTGCGGAATGCAGCTCCACTCTACCCTGAAATCTTCTGAGAGTTCTATCGAGTTCCCAAACTGGGTCTTAAGATTGGCAGAATATGTTTTTGACAGCTCATCGACCGTGGTCCCGTCTGCAATTTGTTTGTGTGCTGACATTTCAAATATTGTAAAGAATGCCTGTCTCATTATTGTGGCGTAAAGGTCGTCAATCTTCTCAGAAAGCACGATGATTTTTTCACTGTCGTCCATCTTGTCTGATATGTTGTCATACAGCAACAGCTCTGAAAAAGTGGACGCTGTTTCTGCAAGCGGCAGCGGCGCCTCTGACACAAGTATTGATTGGCCCGATGCTGCCTGACTGTGAACCGCATGTCCCAACTCGTGTGCAAGTGTGAACACGTCGCGTGCACGCCCAGTGTAGTTTACAAGAACATACGGTGTGATCTTTGGAGTTATCGTGCTACAAAACGCACCGTCTCTTTTTCCACGCCTTATTTCGGAGTCAATGTGGTTTTCTTTGAATACGCTGTCTGCATAATGGGATAGTTTTGGGCTGAACTTTTCTAGTGAACTTAAGACCAGCTTGGCCGCACTGTCATAGGAATATCTCTTCTCCCGAATGTTCTTTGTACTTGGGGCATACAGGTCGTACCGCCTGAGTTTTTTTAATCCTAGCATCTTTGCCTTGTACGCAAAAAACTTGTAAAACACATCTGAATTTTTCTTGCAAACATCAAGCAAGACGTTTACTGTTTTATCGTCCACGTCATTTCCAATGTTTCTAATCGAAATTGGCGATGAATATCCTCTGATCTCAATTCCCTCATCTTTCCAGTTTAGTGTGAGGTTTTGGTAAATCTCTCCTAAAACACCCTTGTTCTCTTTGTATTTTGTAAGCAAGGTCTTGTATGCAAGCTCCCTGGTTTTTGGGTTGTTGCTTCTTATGAGAACTGTCAGTTCCTCGCGCGTCAGCCTTTTCTTTTTGCCGTTTATGGTAACGATGTATTCAAATGCGTTTGTTATCTTGTCATACAGTTTTACAAGTGCAGTAGAGCCGGTCACGTCAAGCGTATTGATGATTTTTTCCTCAGGTTCTGATAGTGAATATTTTGCCAAAAGTCTTTTGTGCCTCAGGTATTCTCTTAGGGCTCCGCTCTCCTTCATTAGGCGCACTGCGTTTTTCTCATCAATCTTTCTTTTCCACCACAAATCAAAAAATAGAGTTTTGTTGTCTATTTCTGAGCCGAGCTTTGCTATTTTTGTGACCAGCGATGTTGCCTCGTCTGACTGGGTGTCTGATGAATATAGAAGCGAGGCGTAGCCACCTATGACACTTGCATTTTCAGATATGTCCTCAATGTTTTTTATTATTCCAAGAAAGTTCTTCGGCGACATGCTCGGGCTTAGTGACTTTTTTAATTTCTCAAATTTTTTTACCTTGCCCTCTAGTGCCGAAATCTGCCTTGCAAGTTCTGGGCCCCTGTGATCGGACAGATCAGAGAGTCTCCATTTTTCTTGCTTGTACATGTGGTTCTTGCTTCTTTTTCCTCTATATGACTAATTCTAACGCCTAAATAGTGCCTAGTATTTTTCCCAAATTGGACCGGTTGTCTAGTGGTTAGGATGACGCACTCACACTGCGTATGGATGAAAATCCCGCAAAGGTCATGGGTTCGAATCCCATTCGGTCCATTCCATTATTGCCTCATTTATGGTTCCGATCCGTAATGAGTATGGAAAACGAGTATGTCTAGTCTTAGAACTTGTTGTGCGGTAAGATAAAACATCAAAACGTTGATGATGGAATGTAAAAATTAATTTAAAATAATGTTGTTTGCAGCTGATGTGATTATTCGCCGATTTTTCTTACAAAATCTGTAATCATCGAGTCATCAAAACTGACTTGTTTGTTTTCAACCATCGTTTTTACTTTTTGCCAATCGGCCTTGCTCATTTTTTTGGTATGTGTTAGGCCTCCAGTCACGAGCATGTTTAGAACCATCGATATGCTCCACGATTGGTCTGTTTTTTCGATTAGTCGTGCCTGAATTTTTCGTACCTTTGTCTCGATCTCCTTTTCTAAGGTGATGCTTTTCTTGCTTTTTGGTACCGTTGGGGAATCTCTAGTTACCATAATCTGATCCCAAGATTCTATCTTAAAAACCCCCTCTACCAAAACCGGAAATGACGGATTCCGTATGTTCGTACCTTGTTCTCTATTGAATGACATGCGTTGATAATTTTATGATGCTGTAAACTCGGACTGTGTGCTAGCGATGGAAATTTTGAATTATGTGCCGAATTTAAACCCACCAAAGGACATTCCGCCCCCCTGGGTCTCACTTGCATGTCTGACGCCGAGAAGATCAATTAGTTCTTTGAGGTTCTTTGTTTGAAAATACACCGTGGCAGGCCCAATGATCTCAGTTACGAGCCCTTCTCCACCAAGAATCGTGTTTTTTAATCCACCAAATTTTGTCACGTTGTATTCCGAATTTTGACTTAGTGCAACAAGGTGGTAATTATCTAGAATCATTTTCTCTCCACCTGCAAGATGTTTTTCTATTATGCTGCCATACGCATTACAAAACACTTTCCCGCTTCCAGTGGCCTTTAGCATGAAAATTTCGCTTCCAAAAATTCCCTTTGTAAATCCCTGCCATTTTGTATCTATGTCGACTCCAACAGTTGATGCAATGTATGACCCTGACTGAACGATGAAGCCATTGTTATCGTCAATTGGAATTTCTACGATATCTCCTACTGGAGGGCCGGTTAAACCCAAAACGCAACCATCCTCGCTTGCGATATAATCATTGACAAAAAACGACTCGTTTCCTAAAAGTGAAACCTTGACAGTCTTTAGAAGGCCCCCTCTCATTTTCGTTTTAATTTCAATATTTCCTTTCATGAACACAAGCGCCCCTGCTTCTGCCGTTATGCTCTCGCCTTTGCTCATGTGTACTTCTAGCATGCTCATCGGGTTATTGAGAATCTGAAACTGCACAAATTAGGCAGGAAATATTTGCTAAAAAACCATGCTGTTCAACCAAGAGAAATGACTGAACAACGTCTGCCATGTATGGTGGCTTTGCCCAAGTCTGAATCTTCTTTTATATTGCTCAAAAACATAGTTGGTACATGTGCCAGCATGAGAACACGAATCTCCAAAGACGGGGTAACATACGACTGGATGCGGACAAAAACGCCGATCCGTTTGAGTCAAATTTTAAAACATCAATGCTGTTTACCAAATCCATGAAATCGTTATCCGTTGAAGACGAGTGTAGGTAACATTACTGTCCGTGTGTTTTTTACAAACACTAGCTAATACACGCAACATCAAGTTAACAAGTGTAATTTGGAAAATTCTTCAAAAGATCAAGAGCTGAACAAAAACTCACTGACTGAATTTGATGGCATCACACGACTGTCTAACGCTGACTCGATAACCATCGATGATCTGGATTGCATTACAAAATTGCCAAATGATGTCACAATTGGAGGCCGAAAAATAAAGGACTTGCTCGAACAAAAAACCATACTTGCGATAGAGCCGTACGTGCTTTCTATCTTGGAAGAACACAAAGCAGATCCTAGTTTGCAGCGCCAAACAATTGAGCAAATCGACTCTGTTTTGCAAAAAGTTGCCTCTCAGATGTCTGCACAAATGACCTGCTATTTTCGTGCAGGCAGGGCTTATTTTAGAATCAGCCACGAAATGGGTGATATTGGCAATTTGTTTTTCAAATCGTTATTTTATAACCTCTTGAAGGATTTTGGAGAAAATTATCATTTGCAAACGCAGGAAAACACAATCTGCGCAATATGTAAAATTTAGCGTTCATCTGCAAATAACGAAAGCAGACACTGCACAAAACACTGGCATCACATCATGTTTTTTGTTACTTGTTATCTGACGGGAGATATCTTTTTGTTATAAAATGGCATGTTTGTTTAAAGCAATCATACAAAGGATTCTAATAGAAAGTACCAAGTATATTCGTGCAAGCGTCTGAAACTGTTACTAACGGAAAAAAATTCACTTTGGAAGAAGTTGTAGAATTTACAGATCTTATCGCAGAAAAACTAGACAGTGCGATTGACAAGGTGGATAACATTAATCATAAAACACACGTGCTTTCTGTCAATGCTTCGATAGAGGCAGCGCGAGCGGGAACTTTCGGACGACCTTTTGGAATAGTTGCCGCAAACATGAGTGAATTGTCTGACGAGACGATAAAAATCACTGAGCGGATGAGAAAGGATACAAAAGAAATACTGGAGGTCGGCAATCTGATAAAATCCCAATCAAAGGAATACCGTGGAAACAGGTTGTCTGATTTGGCTTTGGTCAACATTGATCTGATAGATCGTAACCTGTATGAGCGAACCGCCGATGTGAGGTGGTGGGCGACTGATGGCAACGTAGTTGATGCCCTGACAAAAAAAACTCCCGAAGCATACGAATTGGCCTCACAGCGCCTTAATGTTATACTGCAAGCTTACACTGTTTACTATGATTTAGTGCTCTCTGATGCTGAAGGAAATATCGTCGCAAACGGCAACAAAGAAAAGTACTCTTCTGTGAATACCAACGTTTCAAACACAAAATGGTTCACAAGCGCAATTAGAACAAAAAGCGGAAGCGAATTTGGATTTCAATCTGTGACCCGATCTCCGCTTGTGAATAACGAACTTGCAATAGTTTACTCTGCAGCCGTGCGAGAAAATGGCGACACCAAAGGCAAGATAATTGGCGTCTTGGGGGTTATCTTCAAGTGGGAATCACTTGCTCAGACAATAATTGACCACACTCCGATAGATGCCGATGAAAAACAACACACTAGAATTTGCATTGTTGATGATGACGGATTGATGCTGGCTGACTCTGAAGGAAAAATGCTAAAAGAAACGTTCCAGTTTGACAAAAAAACGAGCCTTTTTGGAGAAAAAAAGAACTACATGTTCGCAGAATATGCCGGCATACCCTGCTGCATCGGTCATGCCTTGTCTCCAGGATTTGAGAATTATTCTACTGGCTGGCATTCTGTCATAATACAAAAGCTGGTTAATTCCTCTAAATCAAAACCATAGGCATTTGTTGCAGCGTTTTGGTAACTGATCTGCATAATATGGGCATGTTTTGCATTTGAGCGTTTTTGCTAATGTATATTATCCTAATTCCTGTTTCTGAATTAACGCATGAATGACGTTTACTTGTTATGGGTAATCTTTTCACTGTTTGTCGGCGTTTCGCTTGCCGTTGATCTTGGCGTGTTTTCAAAACTCCGACGAAAAAAACAAGAAACTGTGCCCAAAGAGCAGGCCCCGCCAATCAAGACTGCCCTGATGTGGACAATAGTGTGGATTTCGCTGGCGGGAATCTTTGCAGGAGTCATCTATGTTGACATGGGTTCTGAGAAACTAACCGAGTTTGTTACTGGATATGCCCTTGAAAAGTCACTAAGCGTAGATAACATGTTTGTATTTTTGTTAATATTTTCATCACTTAACATCCCCCACAAATTCCAGCACAAGGTTCTGTCGATGGGAATTTTGGGTGCCATCGCGATGAGGGTTCCGCTCATCTTGGTTGGTGTGACACTGCTTGAACAATTCCATTGGATGATCTATATTTTCGGCGGATTCCTGATTGTGACTGCAGTGAGGATGCTGCTGCAGAGAAAGGAAAAGAAAATTGAGATTGAAAAAAACATTGCCATTAGAGTGCTAAAGAAATTCATTCCAGTCGACTTTGAGCTAAAGGATACAAAGTTTTTTGTTAGAAAAAGCGGCATATTGTACGCCACTACGCTAATTGTCGCACTTGTGATAATAGAATTTACGGACCTGTTATTTGCGCTTGACTCGATACCTGCCGTTTTGGCAATAACCACTGATCCGTTCATAGTTATCACGTCTAACATATTTGCAATTTTGGGCCTTCGCAGTTTGTATTTCCTGCTTGCCGGCGTTATGGAAAAATTCTACTACCTAAAGCCCGGCCTTATTGCGATTCTGATGTTTATTGGAGCCAAAATGATGGTGTCTGAGATAATTGAAATTCCAACCACTGCCTCACTGGGAGTCGTGCTTGGGATACTTGGATTTGTACTTGCCCTGTCATTTGTTAGGGCAAGAAAGCACCCAGAATGATTTGAAATTATTCCACGTAAAATATCAAAAAGCACTAGATTACTTTTTGGCGCCCAGCGTTCTGTTCTTTAATCTGAGGTAGCTTCCATGGCATTTGCGACATCTTGTTGCGGCCATGGAATTTCTTACGCCACAGTTAAGACAAACCTTCATGTGGAGACGTGCTGCTTGAGCAATTCGTTTCTTTTCTGGGTCTGTAATTGGCATCTTTCTTAAATCTCCTTTTTTGTCCTTTTTAGTCTTTGGTTTTTTCCAATTTGCCTGCCAGCAATATGGCTACTTCGTTTGGCCTTTTGGCAACTGGGATGTTTGCCATGTTAAACATGGAAATCTTTGATTCTGCAGAGCCGTAATTGCCCATGACTATCGCACCTGCGTGTCCCATCCTCTTTTCTTTTGGAGCGCGCCTTCCTGCAATGTATGCCACGATTGGTTTTTTGAAACCAATATCCATGATATGTTGCGCGACGATTTCTTCGGCATCTCCTCCTATTTCGCCGACTATTACCATCCCTTCAATGGTCGGATCGTCTTTTACCATGTCAAATGCGTCGATCAGCCTTGTGCCGTTTACTGGGTCGCCGCCTATTCCAATTGTGATGCTCTGCCCAAATCCTGCCTTTGTGAGCGTGTTTGAAATCTCATAAAGCAGGGTGCCGCTTTTTGATAAAACTACAATATTTCCTGGCTTGAACGGGCTTGCAGGCATTATTCCGATTTTTACAAGTCCTGGTATCATGACTCCTGGGGTGTTTGGACCGATTATTATCGCGTCTTTTTTCTTTGCAAGCTCGATTACCTGCATCGTGTCTCTGATTGGAACGTGCTCTGGTATTGCAACTAGCATCTTTATCCCTGCCTCTAGCGCCTCAGTTGCCGCGCCTAGGAAGAATTTTGCCGGAACAAAAACAATTGAAACTTTGGATTTTGTCGCATCGACTGCATCCTTTACGGTATTGTATATTGGGACCTTGCCTTCGAACGTCTGCCCGCCTTTTCCAGGAGTCACGCCCGCAGCAATGTTTGTGCCGTAATCTAGCATCTGCTTTGCGTGCAGAGAACCAAACGTGCCAGTTATTCCCTGAACTATTACTGGGACTTTTTGATAATTCCCACTAGAGTCCTTTGTGCCTCTTAGGAGTTCGTAAATGTCAGCCACGCTTGTTTACCTCCATAACAACTCCGTTTATCGCATCCTCGACAGAGTCAAACATCTTTGTCCTTGTGTCTTTGAGCATCTCTTTTGATTTCTCAGATTCAGAGCCCATCAGTCTTGCATACACTGGCAAGTCGATTAGCTTATCGTCATACGCTTTGATAAATGCCGCCGCAACCGTTGTGGTCTTTACTATTCCGCCGTACAGGTTTACCAAAATCGCTCTCACTTTTTTCATCTTGGATACCAGTGTGAGGGCCTCATACACTGATTCAGTTGTAGCCCCGCCTCCAACGTCAAGAAAACACGCCGGCTTGCCGCCGTTGTCTGCAAGCATGTCAAGTGTTGACATGACAAGGCCTGCGCCGTTTCCTACCACTGCAATGTTCCCGTCAAGCTCCACTAGTGTGAATCCGCTTTTTTCTGCTCTTTCCTCAAGCTCTGTCTTCTCTTGATATTTTTCCATCTCTGGATGTCTGAAATTTGCGTTGTCATCTGTAACGACTTTGCCGTCAAGTGCAAGAAGTGATCCGTCCTTTAGGAGCGCAACTGGGTTTATCTCTGCAAGCTCCGCCTCTTTTTCAACTGTAATCTTGGCAAGTCTTTGCAGCATGTCTACAAAATCTGCAACAGTGTTTCCCTGCAGTCCGATTTGTTTTGCGACCTCTTCTGCAGTCTTGGCATCCACATCGCCTAGTCCGACCTCGCGTATCACCTGGTTTTTCACCGACTCGATTTCCACTCCACCCTCTGATGATGCGATTACAGTGTAGCATCTTTTGCTGCGATTCAAAAATAATGATAAATACAATTCTTTTTCATACTCTGCCATCTTTTCAAGCAAGATGGCCCTTGTCTTTTCGCCCTTGATTGACATGTCTAGGAGCTGGGGGTACTTGATCTCAAACTCGTCATCGTTGTGGCACTTTTGTATGCCTCCTGCTTTGCCTCTTCCTCCCACCGGAACTTGGACCTTGATTACAAACGGGTAGCCTAGTTGCTTTGCATCGCTTCTTGCCTGCTCTATGTTCTTTGAGGCTATTCCCTTTGGGGTCTTGATGCCATACTGTGCAAATAGCTCCTTTGCCTGATATTCTAAAAGGCGCATGCAGAAAATTTTTTCACGGTCTTTATATTTTGTATGCTAGCTTGTCTGGCCCTCAAGAAGCTCAATTGTCTGCAAGAACAGATCCTTACTCTTTCTCAAAAGCCTCTGCGGGAACTCGTCTATGGTAAATATGAACTGCTGTCTAATCGTTGGAGGGATGACTCCGCCTGATATGACAAGCTGCTCGACTACGTACTTTTCTGCAAGAGTGCAGATGATCTCCTCATATGCGTCCTCTTCCTCTTCAAGCATCTGCCTGTACAATATGACGGGGTTTCCAGTCTTTGTGACTATTGCAGATGCCTTTCTTAGCAGATCCTCTAAATGCTGCATCTGCCATGCATCTAAGCTGATCTGCTTTACCATGTCATATAATGGCGTTTTTGATATTTAATCCCCCTGATTTGCTAAAAGTGAGCTTCTTACTCTACTGAGATTCGAATTTTTTGACCATCGATATCGTCATCTTTGTAGCTTGTGCCAGATCCTGCAAAGTCGATCTGTTTTACCCTGACCAAAAACGCAAGCTCTGGTGATTTTTCTTTTGCCATCTCAAGTGATTCCTCATCCAGATCAAGTATTGATGCAGTCTGCAAGATGTCAGTTGGGTTGTATCCTTTTTCCTTTCGCAGCGTTTGCAGTCTTCTTGCCAGGTCTTTTACCAGTCCCCTTGACATCATCTCTCTGTTTCGAACCGTGGAGATAAAGACAACAAGGCCGTCTCTTTTTGAAAACGCAAAGCCGTCCTGTGAATCAAAGTCAACTACAAAATCTTCTTTGTCTAGCGTTATCTTGGCAGGCCCGACATCAAACGTGTATGTGCCGTTTGCCAGCAGTTCTGACGCAATGTCTTGCTGTTTTGTGTCTGCAAATTTGGCAAGTAGCAAGGCCATGTGCTGCTTTGCCTTTGGGCCAATCTTTTTTCTGTCCATTTCTATGGCTGGCCTTGCCGGGAGGCCTGCTTTTTGCATCTCGTCGAGTAGTTCAAGGCCTTCCTTGCTTTCGATTTCGACAATCTTGAATTTCTCAACGTTTAGCTGTGACAGGAGAAGATCAGATAGTATCTCGATTTTTGGCTTTTGCGACTTTTTGACGCAAATTATCGCCTCGTTTAGCGGCCATCTTCGCTTTAGCTTGGCCTTCATTCTCGCGGCAGCAGACACTGAGACTGCCTCTTTCATCAAGTCAAACGACTCCTCGATTGGCTCGTTGATTAGTTCCTGCTGGTACTGGGGCCACCTGTCAAGCAGAACGCTGTCTTTGCCAAATGTTGAAAGATACAGATATTCACTGGTGTGGGGGCACAGGGGGTGTATCAGAATGTCAAGTGTTTTGAGTATTTTGTGAAGCACTGCATAAATTGCAAACCTTCTTTCGTTTGAGCCGTCTTCCTCCCAGAGCTCGGCCTTTGTGATTGGTATGTATATCTGGCTTAGGGAGTTTATGACAAAGTCTTCTATTGACTTTGCAGACTCGTGGAACTTGCATTTGTCGTTGTTCTCTCCTACCTGCACGATGAGTTTTTGCAGTTTTGATAGCAGCCAAATGTCTGGCGGCTGGAGCAATCCCTTGCTCTGGACCGACTGGATGGGGGTGGCATCGCTGTCGAACTTGTCATATTCGCTGTTTTGTTTGAAATAAAGGTGGATGTGATATAGCGTGTTTAGGATCTGGTACGGCCTTGACATCATCTCGTCTGTGCTAAAGTTGAGCGGCTCGATCGGGCTTGACTTCCACATAAAATAAAATCTGATTAGATCCACCGGATACTTTGTAAGCATTTCTTCTGCATCCATCACGTTTCCAAGGCTCTTGCTCATCTTGTTGCCGTTTTTATCCAGAACATGCCCCTGAAACAAAAATGATTTGAATGGGGCGATCGGCTTGTCGTTTAGAATAACGTTTTCGATCAAAAGAGTATACGCCCATCCTCGGGTCTGGTCTATGCCCTCAGTCAGAAACGGAGCAGGTATCCCTGATGCGTATTCTTCGTCTGTCAGAGACGAGTATGGCGCAGAGCCGCTGTTGTGCCATGTGTCTAGGACAAACTTTTCTCTTTCCATGTCTGCACTGCATTTTTTGCACTTGATGACTATCTTGTCAATCCATGGTCTGTGAAGCTCAAAATTTGGCCCGTCTGGAAGATCTGACGCTGCGCCAACTATCTCCTTTCTTGAAAACAACCTCTCGATGTGGCCGCATTTTTTGCAGTTCCAAATTGGGAGCGGGCATCCCCAGAACCTTTCACGGGAGATGCACCACGGGTGCTTTTCTTTTATTATGCCTAGAAATCGATTTTTTGGCTGCTCAAAAAAATACTCGACATTTTCTGCTGCCTGTATTGCCTTGTCGCCCAGCCTGTCTAGCATGTAAAAGAATTCCCTCCTTGCAATCCAGACAATTGGGTGGTGCGACCTCCAGCAAAGCGGGTACTTGTGTTTGATTTTGCCTATTCTGACAAGCGCTCCTGCGTCCCTGACGTCCTCTACTATGCCTCTGTCAGCATCGCGGACAAAGAGACCTGCGTACTTGCCTGCATCCTCTGTAAACTTTACTTCGTCGTTGATTGGGTTGAAAATCGGGGCGTTTCTCTTTCTGGCAATCTCGTAGTCGTCCTCGCCGTTTGCAGGAGACAGGTGCACAAGCCCACTTCCGGTGTTTGCATCTACAAATGATTCTGCAACTGCAACGTGAATCGTGGGCTCTCTTGCCATGTCCTTTAATTTTGGAATCTTGCCCAACAGCGGGTGGATGTATTTTTTGCCCTCAAACGTGGATCCCTTGAGCGTTTTTGTTACTTTGTAATTTTCGATTTTTACCTCCTTCATGAACTCATCTAGCCTTTTTTCGCCTACTATCCAAGTCTCGCTTTCTACTTTGACATAGTGATAGTTTTCCTCCGGATTTAGTCCAACCATCGCGTCTGTCACCAAAGTAAACGGCATTGTGGTCCACACAATTAGAAACGCATCTTCTGACTCCAGCTTGACCTTGTAGTATAACGACGGGTCTTGCACCATGTCGTATCCCTGATTTACCTCTGCATGACTAAGCGATGTTTGGCAGCTTGGACAGTATGCGACAACCCTGTATCCCTCGGTGAGAATCCCCGTCTCATGTGCCTTTTTTAGAAACTGCCATTCGCGCTCGATAAATTCGTCCTTGTAAGTCCAGTATGCTTTTTCTTGATTAAATGACATGCCGAGCAGCTGGTCGACTTTGACCCACTTTTCATTGTATTTGTGAACAAGTCGCTTGCACTCTTCAACGAGCCTTTCGATTCCAAATGATTTTAGAATCTCCGTTTTTCCGCCGGTAATTCCAAGCTCTTTTTCTGCTTGCAGCTCCACTGGGAGCCCCTGCGTATCCCAACCTGCATTGAAGACAACATTGTGCCCCTTTAGCGTCATGTATCGGTACCAAAAGTCCTTCATGACGCGCCCTCGCAGGTGTCCTGCATGTGGGATGCCGTTCATTGTAGGCGGTCCCTCGATGAAAATTATTTTATCTTTCTTATCATCTGATTCTGAAATCGTTTTCCGAAGGTCTATCTTGGCGTAATGCGACCTGATCTCTTCTTCAATTTTTTTTGAATCAAATTCTTTTGCTAAATGCAATATCCATTTGGTATCTGATCTGATTTTATAAAGCTAGATTAGGCGCCGCCTGTTATTGGAAAAATCACCATGATCGTTCTAAATTTGGAATATATACGAGACTTCGAGAGTCCACATGTTGGTTGACGTTTTAGTTGTTGGATCTGGCGGACGTGAACATGCGATTGGGTGGAAATTATCCAAATCCACAAAAGTGGGCAAGATCTTTTTTGCACCTGGCAACGGCGGGACTGCAAATAACATCAAAATACAAGTAGACGAAATCGACAAACTGGCAGAATTTGCTGCAAAAAACAACTGCTTTACTGTGGTTGGCCCCGAAGTCCCGCTCTCAATGGGCATAGTGGACAAGTTTAACGAAAACGGCCTCCCAATTTTTGTTCCGACAAAAAATGCGGCGCAACTTGAATCCAGCAAAATCTGGGCAAAGGCCTTCATGAAGCGAAACAACATTCCGACTGCTGACTTTGAGGTCTTCGATGACCCAGAATCTGCAAAAGAATACGTCAAATCAAAAGACTATGATGTCGTAATAAAGGCAGACGGGCTTGCAGCGGGAAAGGGAGTGATAGTGTGCAACGGAAAGCAGGAGGCCTTTGACGCGATAGACTTGATTTTGGTAAAGCAGTCGTTTGGAAACGCAGGAAAAAGAATAATCGTGGAGGAAAAAATAGATGGGATTGAAGCGTCATATATTGCGCTCTCTGATGGAAACATCGCGATCCCGATGGCTACAAGCCAGGACCACAAAAGAATATTTGATGATGACAAAGGCCCAAACACCGGCGGGATGGGAGCGTATTCGCCAACTGGAATAATTGATGACGCACTGGCAGAAAAAATACAAAAAAATATCATTGATAAAACAATCGAGTCACTCAAGTCTGAGGGAATAACTTTCAAGGGATTTCTTTATGCTGGAATCATGCTAAAACACGGCGAGCCATACGTGCTGGAATACAATGCAAGGATGGGAGATCCTGAATGCCAGCCAATACTGATTCGTATGGACTCTGATCTCTTTGAGTATCTAAAGGCAAGCTGTGACGGAACTCTTGCAAAACTTCCTACCATTTCATGGAAAAAGCAAAGCGCCGTTTGCCTGGTTCTGGCGTCAAAGGGGTATCCTGAATCCTATCCGACGGGCGATGAAATCTCTGGCCTAGAATCTGTTGATCAAAACAACGCAGTCGTGTTCCATGCTGGAACAAAGCTTGAGAACAACAAAATTCTCACAAGCGGCGGACGAGTCCTTGGCGTCACTGCACTTGGGAACTCGCTGCAAGATGCCATAACAAACGCATATTCTGCCGCCGGCAAAATATCCTGGAAGAACAAGTACTGCAGAACCGATATTGGGAAAAAAGGGCTACTATACCTGTGATGTTCTTATCACTTCGTCTTCTGTGACGATCCATTGTATTGGGACGTCGCCTTCTGATTTTGGTATGTTCCTGACAATTAGCTTCGAGTATTCCAAAGATATTGTGGGCGTTTTGCGTTTTGCCAAAAACCTGTCATAGTATCCCTTGCCGTAGCCCAGTCTCTGGCCTGTTCGCATCATTGCAATTGCTGGAACCAAAATGATGTCAAAGTCGTCAACTATGGGGCAGTTCTTTCTTGGCTCCATGATGCCAAATTCTCCTTTTTGCAATTCCTCGAAGCTTTTGACAGAGCAAAAAACTAGCTCGTCGTCTACGATTCTTGGAAGCGCGACCATCCTTCCCTCGCTTATCATCTGCTGTATGACATCAAGTGTCCTGACCTCGCTTCCAACCGAGTAGTAGCAGGCGACATTCTCTGCATTCCTAAATGCCTCGATTTTTTTGAGGTTTCTTTGGATTTGCTTGCTTGCGATTGTCATAAAGTCATGAGACAGCCCGTCGCGCTTTTCAAGCAAATGGTTGCGCAGCCTTGGCTTATCTTCTGACAATGTTCCCACTTAGTGAAGCCGCAGTGACTGTATTTTTTAAAAGCATTGCAATTGTCATCGGCCCAACGCCGCCTGGGACTGGGGAGGCAAACGATGCCTTTTGTATTATTTTGTCAAAATCGCAATCTCCGACTAGCTTTTCGTCATGACGCGTTGTTGCAACATCTATCACTATTGCGCCCTCTCGTATCATTTCTGGAGTCAAAGTAAACCTAGTTCTATCTCCTACCCCCGTTATTATAATGTCTGAATCCTGGCAAATTTTCTGAAGGTTCTTTGTTTTTGAGTGGCACGTGGTGACTGTGGCGTCTCGCTGTAGAAACAGGGGATATAGCGGCTTTCTAAGCAGATTGCTTTTGTTGATCACTGCCGCGTTTTTCGCCTCCAATTCTATATTGTAGTAATCAAATAACTCGATTATCCCAGATGGAGTGCACGCCTTTAGGATAGCTTTGCCCAGAGACAGCAGTCCTGCATTGTAGGGTGTTAGGCCGTCAACATCCTTAATTGGCGAAATTCTCGACGTGGTCTCAAACTCCCCTAACTGTTTTGGAAGAGGAAGCTGAACCAATATGCCGTGGACAGAATCGTCTGCATTTAGGGCGCTAAGCAACTCGTTGATTTCCTCCTGCGTCGTGGTTGCCTGCATCTTGTGGTCTTTGGTCATAATGCCAACATCGGCACACGCCTTGTGCTTGTTTTTCACATATGTCGCAGATGCCTGATTGTCTCCTACTAGCACCGTGGCAAGGCGGGGCTCGATTCCCTGGGATTTTAGCTCAGATACTGCGTTTCTTACTCTTTCTTTGACTGAGGCTGCCACCAAAACCCCGTCAATTTTTGTTCCAACCAATGTGGGTTCTTTGGGTCAATTGTATTTATTTTAATCAAGCTGAAAAACAAAACCGCCCTTCCTACAAGTTATTTATTCTCAAAACCACTTGAAGAATCGTGACAGTTACCAAGGGTTACCGGGACAAGATCTACATAATAAAAGACATAATTCTGCTTCTTGCCCAATACGGCGAGCTGAATCAGACATCCCTGGTAAGCTACAGCGGCCTGAATCTAAAAAAACACAAACACATCATCGATGAATTAGAGTCGCATGGGATAATCTCAAAGACTGTCTTGCAAGACGGCAAGCGCACTGTCACGATTTACAAGGCAACTGCAAAGGGAATGGAGTTTTGCCGAAACATCATAGAGCCATACGAGGATCTGTTTCCAAGAAAAACAAAAACCGATGGCGGCAAACTAAGTCTCTTGATCCTCGTCTAGGTCAAAGCTGGCAGATATTTTCTCATCAATCTTTTCTTTCTTTTTTATGTAACTTGAATACCTTGCATTCCACGACTTTAGCATTGCAAACTGTCGTATCCCCAAAACCAGCCAAATCGATGAGACGATTATGACTGTGACAAGCAGTATTGCAAGAAACGTTCCAAACTCGTCATACTCGTCAAGGATGAAAAAAAAGTGCTCATGTTTTACCAAATACACTGAAAGGCCTATTGCCAGCGGCGCTAAAATTAACGCGGACACGGCGATTCCAAACAATAGTTTTCTAGTTGTCTGTATCTGTTCTGCAAACGACTCGATTATGTCCCTTATGCTGTGGCTGGAATATTTCTCATCTTCCAATCAGAGTTTCCCTCCATCGTAGTGCCGTCTGTGCCTTTGAATGCTGCAATTTATTTGCCCACCAAAATCGTGCCGTTCATCTTGGGGTTAAGTGAGTCATAATAACTAAATCTTCCTGACTTGTCTGCTACAAACGTAATTGATTGCGAGCCAAAGTGATCAAGATCTTTTGTATGTACGTTGAACTGGTCTATGTTAAAATTGTGTTTCTGATGGTCTTCATTGAGAATGTGCATGGATACAAGTTCGTTATGGTTGACCTCGATAGTGGGCGTAATCTGACCTCCCGTGCCTGAAAATCCCTTTCCTCCTCTGGTGGACGTGCTGACAAACGCAGGACCGTTCTGAGAATTTACCACCTTGATGTAGTGGTTGGCAGGGACTCCTAACACTGGATATCTTGCATTGACTGGGGTGGCAGACATCAATGCGGCGTAACCTATTCCGGCAACCGCAAGTGCGATGCCGCAAATCCAGATTAATTTGCGGGAGTTAAATTTCTGATCAATCCTGTTGTTTTTCTTTGCCAATGGCGCAAATGCAAATTCCTACTATTTATCCGGTGATTAACAATGTTACTGTATAACATAATGATGACGAGAACAGTTCTGGAGATTAAGACAAGGGTATGGATTATGGGTTTGTTCTCGTCACATTTGGGATTGAACACGCCTGATATTTAGGGGAAAAGTAACAATGTTACTTCAGTTTTATCTACGTCGCTAGGAAAACAACAACTCATGCAAGAATTAAAACACCTACAATTTCTACGCAATGGTTATAGGCAAAGTCGAGAACATTTTCAATAATTCAGAAATAACCGGTGTAACAAATGACTAATCGAGAAAAAATTCAAATTTCAGTAATCGGGCTTCTTTCAGTCCTGCTTGTGATTAGCGTTGCAACAAATCTTGGCAACCCGTCTGGCGCAGAACTGATTTTAGCGCAAAAAAATGTAGATGCGGTTGCACAAAATGATGATGCGTCTCTAGAAAATGCTGTCTTGACCGTATCAAGTTCGGAATCAGGCAAACCAAGCTCGCTGACTGTTATTTTCAAACAGGTGGAGAACTCTGTCGTTCAAATAACAAGCAAGATATCGACTGTAAATGAAAATGTCATCATAAACGGAGTCCCGCTTGAAAGCCAATCGACAAGGCTTGGCTCTGGATTTGTGTATGACAATCTGGGCCACATCATTACCAATAATCACGTGGTTTCTGGCGCAAAAACAGTCGATGTCAGGTTTGTTGACGGAAATATTTATTCTGCAAATGTGATAGGAACAGATCCGTTTAACGATATTGCGGTGCTGCAAATAACTGACGACTATTCAGATGAGCAACTAAACCCTCTGCCGTTGGCAGACTCGTCATCGCTTGACGTGGGGCAGCAAGTAATAGCAATAGGCAATCCGTTTGGACTGAGCGACACTATGACTACTGGCATAATTAGCCAGATGGGCCGCCTTTTACCAAGCCAAGGATCTGGATATTCAATATCAAACGTAATACAAACTGACGCTGCAATAAATCCTGGAAATTCCGGCGGGCCGCTTTTGAACATGGATGGGCATGTGATTGGAGTGAACACTGCAATCCAGTCTACGACTGGGGAATTTTCTGGAATCGGGTTTGCAGTGCCGTCAAATACGATCAAGAGAATTCTGCCGTCGCTAATTGAAAAGGGAACGTATGCGCATCCGTGGCTTGGCGTATCTGGAACAAGTCTTGTCCCAGACATTGCCATAAAATTAGGACTTGCAAAAAACTACAAGGGCGTGTTTGTCACAAGTACAATCCCTGATGGGCCTGCAGCAAAAGCTGGCATACAAGAAGCCTCATACAACATTAACCGCGAGATAAAGGGCGGTGATGTGATAATCGCACTGGACGGATACAATGTTCGGGACATCGATGATTTGGTCATATACTTGTCTGAAAACAAAAACGTCGGGGATAGCGTGGTGCTCCAAATAAACAGAAATGGAAGCATAATGGAGATTACTGCCGTCTTGCAGGAAAGGGCAAACAATTGACGTCTATACGGGCTCAATAATTTAAATTCCAGATTTCTTTTACCTCATTAAATGAAAAAGGACACAAACCCTATCGATAAAAACGGTTTTTCAGAGAAATTTTTTGAGGAGCTTACCAAAGAATATGACAAGGCGGATACTTTTGCAAACAAGCAAAAAGAACTAAAACAAAAGCATACTCAATCTACATTAAGATGAGAAGGCCTATCCCATAAATGCATCAATACGCAATTCCATTTGTACTCACAATTTTCTTGGCGTCAATTACGTTTTGTAGCGCTGACGCAGCTACCATAAAGCAAACCATGGAGGGGGCGGTGGATGTGACAATAACCCATCCTGACTCGGTGATTGTGGGGCGAGATTTTGCGATTTCTGCACTCGTGCAAAATAACGGATGGGAGGACAAGCAGGACATAAGCATCATAATTACTAGTCCTGACAATTCTATTCTTGTAAGTAACGGAACTTTTGCAATTGACCGGCTTTCTACTGGGGGCTCGTATGGCAGCACCATCGTCCTTAAATCATCTGATCAGGCGCAGTTTGGAACTCATTATCTAAATGCCGTATACTCGCAAGTTTTGCTCAGCCACAATGAGACGCCGTTGCCTGCCGTGCAAAAAAAACATCGCAATACCAATTGAAATAAAAAAACTACCAGAGGTGCAGATAAACACTTCTGCACCCGAGTCTATATTTACAAACGCTGAATTTCCGTTTGATGTTGAGATAATCTCAAGGGATATTGACATACAAAACGTGCTAGTTGAGATAAAGTCTCCAAGCGACGTTTCCTTTAGGGGTCAGACATCTCACACGTTTTCAACAATTACAAAAAATGTCCCGCTCACGGTCCATTCACAAATAGTGACCCCTGAATCTGAGGTTACCTTGGAGCACAAGCTGCCGTTTGAAGTCACCGTCAAATACACTGATGACGCCGGAACTGAAAGGACTACATCAAAGACTGTGTCGTTATTGCTAAGGCCGCGCACGTTTATGGAATTTACTACTGATGGGGGGCTGTGGATTGGGGGATTTTTTTTGGCGCCATATGTAAGCATAGGGACATTAGTTGGCATTCCTGGAGGCGCACTGTTCTCACTTTTAATACATCGACTGCAAAAGAAAAAAAGCAAGAAACGAAAAAAGTGATTTTACATGAAGATTGAGTTTGACATAAAAAAATACATTGACGAGATAAGAAAGTCTGACGGGTACTTTCACACATTTATCAATAAAGAAAACCTGGCAGCCGGGGTGTTGGTGCTGGAGCCGCACGAGGAAGATACCCAAGAACCGCATGATTCAGATGAGCTGTATTATGTGATTTATGGCGATGGATTCTTGAAAATAAACAACAAAGACTATGAGGTATCGGAAGGAAAGTCTTACTACGTTCAAAAGAATATGCCTCACAAGTTTTTTGGCAACAAAAAAGAGCTAGTCGTTCTGTATTTTTTTAGCGGCCCTGATTCTTGACGTGCGTCTTCCGGATATTTTGATCCTGCCCTCTGCAAATAACTTGACTGCCTGCGGGTAAATTTCGTGCTCTTTTTCAAGAATTTTTTTTGAAAGGGTTTCCTCGGTATCGCTATCTTTTACTTCGACTATTGCCTGCAAGATTATTGGTCCTGTGTCGACTCCCTCATCCACGAAATGGACCGTGCACCCTGAATACTTTGCACCGTATTCAACTGCCTGTCTTTGCGCATGCAGTCCTGGAAATGAAGGCAGTATTGCAGGATGTATGTTGAGCATGCGGTTCTTGTATTTTCGTATGAACTCTGGGCTGATGATTCTCATGAATCCTGCAAGGCAAACAAGGCCGTTTTTTTCTGTAACGCCGTGTCTTGAAAGGGCTTGTACTATTTTTTTATCATAATCCCATCTGCTGCCTGTGAATCCTTTACTCTCGATAACTTCGGTTTTAATCCCCATCCTCTGTGCTACCTTGAGCCCAACGGCGCCTGGATTGTTTGATATTACGACTGCCGGATTTATTGGGATCTTTTGTTTTTTGATTGCCTTGAGTATTGACTCCATATTGCTTCCACGACCGGAAATGAGTATTCCTAAATTAAGCAAATCTGGATTTTCTCAACTGACAAAGAATATTACTGTTTTATGTCTGCCTATGTTTTTGGCAGTCTTATGGTAAACGAAGTTCCCTTATTCACAATGCTAGAGCAGTCTATCGTGCCGCCATGGTTCTCTATCACTGCCCTGCAGCTTGCAAGCCCAAGCCCAGTTCCACTCTGTTTTGTGGTGAACAAGGGCTCAAAAATGTGCTCTAAATTTTCCTTTTCTATGCCCTGCCCATTATCGATGACCTCAATTATCGTATCGTCGTTTGAATCAAGAATCTGGATCATTATCTTCCCCTCTCCATCAATTGCTTGAATTGCATTTAATATCAAATTTGAAAAAACCGTCTGCATCTGTTTAACATCTACATGTATTATGGCATCTTGAGGTGGCATGATGATCTGAATTCTTTTTGGCACGCCCATGTCATCAATAACTGTCTTTAGCAATTTGACTACTGATGCATCTTCTTGCATTAGTCCGCCAGTTCTGACAAAGTCCAGAACCTCCCTGATCTGCTGTGACATTCTGGTGATTGCTCTTTCCATTCGATCGTAATTTTCTCTTGTAGTTTCATCCATCTTGGAATCTTTTAATCTTATAATTTCCAAAGTGTTTTTTATTACAGCTAGGGGATTTTGCAGATCGTGTGTTAATCTTGATGATAGCTCACCAATCGCATACAATTTGTTTGTACGTGCTGCAGATCCTCCGTTATCAAAAGATCGTTTTTCTACTTTAGGTAAATTGCTAAGGTTGTATTCTGCATTCTTTAGCATCCTAGCTGCATCCTCCTGCGCATTCTTTAGCATCCTAGCTGCATCCTCCTGCGCATTCTTTAGCATCCT
>CAZCWI010000008.1:0-780 GCA_964502325.1 uncultured Candidatus Nitrosotenuis sp.
AGTGTAAAAGTATCTTCATCCTGAGAAATATTTTGGCTTCCAAAATACGTCACTGCAAACATTCCGCCAATTATTCCAATTATTGCCGGAATTGCAAGAAGATAGTATTTTGCCACAAACTCACACGCGGTGCACTCTTCAAATAGTTTACTGTCTGTTGTGCATTGCAAGTGTCCACAATGCAGAGTTTTTTGCCGCAATCTCTGCAACAAAAGGATCGTTTGCAGATGCTATTATTATCATGTCTTCGTTTTTTGGGTGCATTTGGCCCATCAGCAAGGTTCTGGTTTTTTGATCATTTAGAAGACAGTCCACAGTTTCGTTTGGGAAAACAAACTTGTCATCTTTGTAAAGAAGGGTGGTCGCCCCAGACGCCCCATACAGTATGGTGTAATCTCGCTGCTCTACTCCGGTCTTTGTTGCAAAGGAATAGTTTCTCAAAATAACTGCATGGTTGAATTTTCCTTGCGCAATTTGGCATTTTTTGATATCGCACTCTGCAAAAATTATCTCCAGTAGATTTTTTATGAGACTTTTTCCCTTTGAGGTAAGAAAGGTTCCAGACTTTGTTGATCCCACCATGGATTCTTCCTTTAGGTGCATGATCATCGTCTTGACTGCACCTTCCCCCATGTGCAAACTCTGACAAAAACTTGATCTGCTCACATATTCATTTTCATTTAGCATTTGCAGTGCCTTGAATACATGTGGCACTGAAAACGTCAAGACCTTGCTTGATCCTTTCCGCGATACAATGTTTTGCAGTGTTTGCACTTGTTG
>CAZCWI010000008.1:790-23657 GCA_964502325.1 uncultured Candidatus Nitrosotenuis sp.
CGCTCAGACTTTATGTCTTTATCAAAAGAGATTACAATCTCAAAGTCAAGTGTTCCAAAAGTTGCACTGCTTGTACTAGCTACAATTTTTGCATTTGGAATATTTGAGGTAGGATTTGATCAGGGACAATTATTCAGCGTTGTCTTTGGCGAACAAGCATATGCAGACATGTACATACATGAACTAACCCATGACATGAGACACGCAGCAGGATTCCCCTGCCACTAGTGAATAGTCATGAGGACGTCTCTTTTTATTATAATTATTTTGTTAGCCGGATGCTCAGCTGGGGTCATCCACGGTCTTGTAAACTTGGCACTTGTCGAACCGTATCTTGACAAGGCAATCGGAATCGAAAATCAGCACATGTTTGCGTCAGGGGATGCAAAAGACACACCGCAGTTCTGGGCAGAATATTACTCGTACAGAGCGTGGCAAAAGGGAGGACAGCTGCTGGCAGGTGCGATACTTGGAACGTCTGTCGGGGCGTTGTTTGGGATTGTTTTTGGATATGCAAGAAACATTCTTCCTGGAAACAGTTTTACCAAAAAAGCACTAGTCCTTGCAGCAATCATGTGGGTCACACTGTATCTGATACCTTTTGCAAAATATCCTGCAAATCCCCCAACAGTTGGAGACCCAGAAACGATTCTCCTAAGACAAATGCTGTATGTTTCATTTATCGCAATTTCGGGATTGGGTGCACTTGGATTTTATCAAGTTTTCAAGCGACTCAAAAGCAAGAGATTTGTCGCAGTGTTAGGATATGCAGGATTCATTGCAATTACATTTGCGATAATGCCCCAAAACCCAGACGCAGTAACTGCTCCGACGGACCTGGTAAACGGATTTAGGGCCATGTCTCTAGTCGGCGTGTCGGCATTTTGGTTGTCTGTCGGATTGATTCTCGGCGTGTTGTGGCAAAAACTACAGCCAGACAGAGTAGAGCAGGCAAGATTCCAGTAAACACTTGGTTTTCTGATCAATTATTTTCAAATTTTCATTGCAAATTGTTCTCATTTTATAGAATGAGAAGGATAACATTTTATTTAAATAACAAGGCAAAGTAGAACAGTATCTTGGGCCGCAGATTCACACTTCCACAATTAAAAAAATACGACGTGACGCAAAAAGTAATCGAGGCGTTGGCAGATGCAGAATCTAGGACAATTTTGTTTTCATTAATCAAACAAGGCCGCACCGCAGCAGAAGTTTCAGACAAGTACAAGATTCCGTTAAGCTCAGTTTACAAAAAACTCTCGGATCTTGAGAACTTGACATTAATTCGCGTAGAACGCTGGATGATATCAGACAAGGGCAGAAAATTCAAAGTCTATCGAAGCAGGATAAGCAAGGCAGATATCAGCATTAAAAAACCAGAACCAACCCTAGTTTTGGCACCGAACTAAATGGCACAGATTATGAAAAAAAATACTGTTTTTCAACTCAGCCATTATGATGTAACGCAGCAAATCATAGAAACGCTGACAAACGTTTACTCTAGGTCGGTGTTGTTCTCAATCACGGCAAAAGCAAAGGATGCGCAAAAAATTGCAGACGAGCAGAAAATGTCAATTTCCACCGTCTACAAAATCCTCTCAAACCTTGAGGTGCTGACACTTGTTTACGTGGATAAATTTGAAATCTCAAACGCCGGAAAAAAAATCAAATATTACAAGAGCAGAATTAAAAAAGCTGAAATCATAGTTGGCGGGACGAATCCGACATTGAATTTGCAGTCAAATTAGTTTGCCCATTTTCATTCTAGATTCTTAGAATACATCCCTGCTTTAAATACGGTTAGCTAATCCTAACCACACATTGAACCATCGACAAATTGTGCTTTTGCTTGCATTGTTTGTTATCTTACCGGCAAGCCAAGCGTCTTTTGCACAGGCTGAAACTGACCACACCGTCCAGTCCACAGGCGAAATAACACAGATTGGGATTGGCCTTGTAAAAACAAGCATAACAGATGGAGATTATGAGCAGGCTGCAAAGTATTCTAAATTCACCGCTGATTTTTACAGTCATCAAATGAACTCACTTAGAGATGCAAACGTGGAGCAGGCAGATGACGTGCATCTGATGCTCCTTGACATACATTCCAAAATAGAAAACAATGCCCAGCCAGGCGAGATATTGGCAGATATTGCCATGGCAGAACAGCACGTGGTCAAATTTCCAAAATCCCAGCAAATTCCATTTGTTGTATCTGATTTGCTGACAATAGCGGACGAAAACTACCAAATTGCAATCTCAGAAAATGACAATGAGCGTCATTTGATAGCTGCATCCCTCCTTGACAGGGCAATTCAACTGTTTAACTCAGATTCATCATTTGACGAACGACAAACTGGCGAGATCAAATCGTTCTTTGACGAGTTAGAGTCACATGTTGACCAAAAGCAGGATTTTGTGTCGGCCGGCAAACTCATCACTACCATACAGCGCGACCTCACAGGCAATGACTCGGCATCATCAGATCAGGCCCACCTGTATGCCATGATAAGGCAACATTATGATCAAACATTGTCTGAAATCAAAGATGGTAATTACGCAAAAGCAGAAGAACACGTCATTGCTGCATATCTTGACAACTTTGAGTATCTTGAGGCAGACATTGGCAAGATAGATGAGAGTCTCTTGCACAAAATGGAATTAAACATGAGGGAAAACTTGCGAGCGATGGTAAAAGAAAAAAAATCACATGACGAAATCCAGTCATTTATCAAAGATCCAATACTGGTAGACCTTGACAGCACGGAAAAGATGATTTCAGAACTACCAAGCAACAGCCAGCCAGTATCTGGAATCGAGCCCAAAAAAATAACAAAGGAAATGGGTTCGGCCACAGAGGACCAAAAGTCAGGAGTGCGAAGCCAGATTGACTTTATCAGAATAACCCTCCAGACTATGCTGACTCAGTACAAAGAGGGCAACACCCAGGCAGCATTTGTCTCTGCAAGAACGGCGTACTTGGACAGCTACGAGCATGTTGAAATTCCATTGCGCACAATCGATCCTGACTTTACATTGCAAGTCGAACTTCAGTTTGCAGAGCTCAGAGGCCTGATAAACCAGAAAGCAGATTATGACAAAGTGGAGCAGGCCGCAATCGCAGTAAAGCGAAGCCTTGACGAGTCAGAAAGACTTGTCACTGGAACCGGCCAGCTTGCGCCAACGATTGCATTTACGTCATCGTTTGCAGTTATTTTCAGAGAAGGGTTGGAATCAGTTCTGATCCTAGGTGCTATTCTTACGTACCTTGAAGCGTCAAGAAATACAAAATACAAGCGATTTGTGTATTACGGGATAGTCCTGGCAGTCATAGCGACTGCCATAACATGGTTCATCGCGTCATACATCATCAGAATATCTGGCGCAAACAGAGAGCTAATCGAAGCAGTAGCGGCGCTTTCTGCAACCGCAGTGTTGTTTTATGTGAGTTTTTGGATTCTAAATAAAATAGAGCACAAAAAATGGATGGAGTTTGTCAAAGCCAAAGTCTGGCAGGCATCAACCACCGGCGGCACGGCGGTGTTTGTAATGTTATCATTTTTCACAGTATACCGGGAAGGGTTTGAGACGGTGTTGTTTTACGAGGCGATGTTTGGATTTGCAAAGTACATGGAAACATATGTCGGATTGGGATTTGTCATAGGAATCGTAACTCTGCTTGGAGTATATTACATAACAAGGAAATTAGGAAAAAGGTTGCCGCTCAAAATGCTTTTTGGCCTTACGATGGGAGTAGGGGCATATCTTTCAATTGCATTTTTGGGAAACGCCGTAAGGGAATTACAAACGCTTGATATTTTGCCATTTACCAGCCTTCTTGGCACAGTGCCCAGACTTGACATCAACATGGCAAAGATGACAGGAATCTATCCTACACTTGAGACAATAGTTGCACAGGTAATCATGCTTGGAATATATTTAGTGGCAGCATCATATGTGCTTGTTTTGAAGCCAAAAAAAGAAGAGAAAATAGCCACGATGCGCAAATCAAGAAGGGAAATTGATGAGTCCGCGGCGCATTAGAGTAGGAATCGATGTAGGCGGTACTTTCACAAAGGCAATCGCAATAGACATCAAAACCGGCCAGCTTATCGGAAAATCAACCACTCCAACCACACACAGGGCTCTAAAAGGAGTCTCAGAGGGAATCGTGCAAGCACTCTCACAGCTAGTCGACGAATCAAAAATTGAGTTATCAGAAATTGAATTAATCGCGCACAGCACGACGCAGGCAATCAACGCGCTGCTTGAATCAGACACTGCAAAAGTCGGGATAATCGCAATGGGTGTGACGCCGGAAAAAGGGGACGTCATAAAGAGAACCAACCTTCAGGATGCCATGTTTAATTCTGATCAAAGCTTAAAGACAGAACATGTTTTTCTTGACACATCTCATTTAATTTCAGAAAAAGAAGTACGCCATGCAATTGACTCCCTAAAGGACCGGGGAGTCAAGGTAATTGTCGCAACCGAAGCGTTTGGAGTCGATGATCCATCAAACGAGATGTTTGTAATGAAAAACGCAATGCAGGGAGACATCCCTGCCACTGCATCGCATGAAATTTCTGGTATTTACGGCCTTGAAATCAGGACCCTGACTGCGGCAATCAACGCAAGCGTTCTTCCAAAAACATTTGAGGTTGCAAATTTTGTAGAAGAGGCAATTAGGAACGCAGGAGTCAAGGCGCCGTTGATGATCATGAAAGGGGACGGCGGCGTTACGAACATGGACACGTTTAGAACAAAACCAATTCTGACCATTCTTTCAGGGCCGGCTGCCAGTGTTGCAGGTGCCTTGCTGTATCTCAAGGTGTCAAACGGAATATTTGTCGAAGTCGGCGGGACAAGCACCAATATCTGCATAATAAAAAACGGCAAGCCTGAGATTCGGTATGTCACCATAAAGGATCATCCAACGTGCATCCGCTCCATGGACGTTCGTATTTTAGGCGTGGCCGGAGGCAGCATGATAAAGATAAAGGACAGTCGAGTTTGGAAGGTAGGTCCGCGCAGCGCACACATTGCAGGCTTAAAGTATGCGTGCTTTGCGGACCCGGACGTTTTGAAGAAAGGGAAAATCACCACAATAAAGCCAAAAGAAAACGACATCGAGTCATACGTTGCAATAAAATGCGACAGTGAAACATTTGCAATTACAAACACGTGCGCCGCAAACGCGCTTGGCATGATAGAAAAAGACGACTATTCCTTTGCAAACCAAACTTCTGCAAAAATTGCAATGGAGTTGCTTGGACGCGAGCTCAAGGTAACTGGGCCTGAGGCTGCAATGTCAGTAATCCAGACAGCGTCATTTGAGATAACAAAAGCGATATCAAAAATCCTCAAAGAGTTCAAGATGGAAAAGACAAAAACCCAGATAATAGGAGGGGGAGGTGGCGCATCAGTTCTGGTTCCTTTTGTCGCAAAGCAGCTAGGAGTGCCATACAAAAAAGCGGAGCATGCAGAGGTGATATCGTCAATAGGCGTCGCATCATCGATGATTCAGGAGGAAATCGAGCACACGATATCAAACCCAACACCTGAGCAGATATCTGAGATGCACAAAAAAATTCATGCGATCATGATTGACAGGGGGGCAGTGCCAGAATCAATTCTAATAAACAGCGAATACATTTCAGAAAAAGCATTGCTTCGGGTGTCCGCGACAGGAAATGTGGAGCTTGACAGTACTGAAAACGCAAAGAACATCTTTACACTTGACGAGGCGCTGATCCGGGCAAGCGAAATGATGGAAGTTAGCAGAGAACTTGTAGAGCTAAGCTTTGAGACGGACCATTATTTTGTGTTCACGGGTCACGTCTCAGAGAAAAAGCTGTTTTCCAAGAAAAACAGGCATCATGTGTTGGTGCTAGACAGGTTTGGCCGAATGAAACTGTCTCACAAAAACGCAAAAATATTCCAAGGCGGAAAAATATCGATCCTAGAAGAACTAGATGACTTTTTAGAATCAAGAAACAACGACATTGCGCCGCAAGTATACCTGTTGAACAACCTAAAACTAGTCGACTTTTCAAGCCTGACATCAGTATCGCACATACTAAACGCAGTGCAGCAAGAGCTTGACAATTCCGAAAAGGCCGCAATAATCGTAGAAACAAACTAAGAACAAAATACGGAAAAATCTATATTGTTATAGGTTAACGACATGTATTGAAAAATTACCTGTTTGTCATAAGCACGATTGTAATTTTGTCGATAATTCCAGCATCCTTTTCAGAATCCGGAAGTTACGATCTGATGATAGATGAAAGGACGTTCGACATTGCATATAGCCTTGACGGCGAGGTAATTGCCATGGATGTGGATAAAGAGCTGCCATCGCTTTTGATTGGAACAGTAAACGTTGACGAGTCTACATTTGAGATGTCGTTTCCAACAGAACTAATCAGCGCAGAGGGCGACGAATTTATCATACTGCTAGATGGTGCTGAAACCGATTATTCCATATCGCATGCTGATGACATGACAGAAATATCGTTTGTGATTCCGATTGCAACTGAAGAAATTGAAATCATCGGCACAAGCGTAATACCGGAATTCCCAATTGGAGTGTTGGCAATAATGGGAATTGTTTCTGCCATGGCAGTGATGTTTTCTAGAACAAAACTAGTACGCCTTAGGTAGTAATTTTATCTAACTTCTTTTGTTTTGCTGCAGTCTTTACTTCCCTAGCTATTCGTCTGCCCATGCTCATTGGAACATCGTACAACAAGGTAGAATACGGCGAGCCGTCCATGTAGATGTTCGTTCCTGCAACTATGCGTGCTGAGAACTCAAATGTCCAAAACTTGCCATCCTGATCATATACGCCTTCTATGCAAAATGGGCCGTTCATCCCAGGTTTGACTAGTTTCTTTGAGGCCTTGACAAAGCGCTCACCCATGCCATATACGGCATCAAGCAAAGATTCTCGCAGAACCATCGGACTGTTGCCTATCACGTTAAATGAAGAAATGTAATCCATTCCCATTTGCTGCGGCGATGGAATTCTTGCCAGCCCCTCGATGTCAGACTCGTGCCTTTTGTCCACTCCGAAAAACTCTAGCTCGTCATTTAGCGGAGAGTAGAAAAATTGCAAGTACGCCAAGACGCCCATCACGTATTCCTGCAGATACAAGTCCTTGTCACCCTTTATCAGCCCGGTTTTGATCAGATAGTTTCTTTTTTTGACGTAATCTTTTTCACTGGATGTCAGAAAGTATCCCTTTCCGCCAGCTGCGCCGTGCCTTTTGGCAATTGTCAGTCGTTTGATATTTTTTGGGTTTGGAATGGATTTTGGAACGTCAAGCTTTGCCTCTAGCATTAATTTTTCTTTGAGGTTTCTATCCGATTCCCATCTGAGAATCCACTTGTTGCCAAAGATAGGAGTCTTGATTGATTCGATTTGCTCAGTACTCATTTGTGCAATCAGCGTTCCATGTGGAATCAGAACAGTGTCGTTTTTTTCCAGGATTTTTGAGTATTTCGAATCAAGAATGTCAAGAAACGAATCCACCAGAATCATTTTGTCGATAAAACCAAATCTACGATACAGGCTTTCACGTTTTTTTTCACAGACAAGAAGTGTCTTGAGGCCCTCGTCCTTTGCCCCCTTTAGAACCTGCAGAGCGCAGTGGGAGCCAAGCGTTGCAATGGTGGTCATCTTTTGACTTTTGTTAAACCGTTGGGTTTATGAAAGTTCGGTAGATGTTTTAGAGACGTGCGCAAAAATTTCGTCAATTAGGTCCATCGAAATCTCTTTTTTGAGAGGCTCGGGGGTCGATTTTAGGATAAAGTCAATCATTGACATGTTTTTTGGCAACATGTCTGGATTTTTTGTATATACTGAGTACACGGATATTGCGTTTGATATTGCCACTATTGCCTGTTCCCGGTTTGTGAGTGCCATGGTTTTATGCAACATGGCGTAGTTTTTAGTGTTATTTTCTGCGCGCCCGAATTATTCTCTCTATGATTAGACCCACAACGACCACACTTAGCGTGACTATTATGGATAGGTAGACGTCAGTGGTCGGCTCACCAGTTGTAGCTTGATACATTTGAATTCCAGTTTCCTGTGCAGGTTGCGACATTTCAGGTGCAGGTGCGGCCTTCATCATGGAATCTGCTGCGGGTTGGGACTCGTACACTGCTGTCTGCTGGTGCTGTAGGAACTGGGACGAAAACCATGTTGCGATTGCCGCGCCGCCAATTGTTGCAAATCGGTAAATGCGATTAAAAGAATTGTGCAGGGACTTGCTTGATTTTGCCTTTTCTGACATGCCAGACGGCAAGATAACAATTGCAAACTTGTCAACGGTGTAATATTTCATGTCGTGTGATTTTGTATTTTTCCCAGTGGATGATATTGTCACTATTCCAGCATCCTGCATTTTCTTTAGGTGATACATTACCAATGGCAATGATGTTTCAGTTTTTAGTGCAATTTGGTTTGCAGTCATGTGATCATTGAACAATAGTTTTAGAATTGTCCGGCTGGAATCAGAGCTGAGAAGCTCGCCGACTGCCTTTATTCTTTGATCATCAGTTGAGAGAATTTCGATTTTATCATTAATTCCTACTGGATCCTCTGCATCGCCCATAAAACAAGGCTGTGCCGATGCGTCTTTAATAGATTTTCTATTAAATTCTATTTTAATCAAAGGTTATAGAGAAACCTGCCCATATGACACCATGAACAAAACATTGACAATCGCAGCAGCAACGGGAATCGTTCTTGTCATGGCCTTTGCCATTGGCGCAATCCCATCGGGAAGCCTAGCAGAGGCACAGACAGAGCCGACACCGTACCCGTCACGAGAAAAGACAATTTCCGTGAGCGGAACTGCCACTGCAACAATAAAACCAGACTTGTTGAATGTTCAGTTCGGAGTAGAGGTTCAAAAACCAACTGCCAAAGAAGCACTCGATGCAAACTCTGAGATGATGAACAAAGTAGTAGCGGCAATCACAGGAGTAGGGATAACCGAATCTGAGATAAGCACTGCACAGTTTACCATCTACCCAGTGTACGAGTCATACCAGGAAAAAGAGACTGGAATCTGGAAGCAAAAGCTTACCGGGTACAGCGTCTCAAACATAATCAAGGTAAAAACATCAAAACTTGATTTGGTATCGAGCATCATCGACGCAGCAGTAGCCGAGGGTGTCAACAGAGTAGACATGGTGTACTTTTCATTGTCGCCTGACAGACAAAAGAGTCTAAGCGATGACTTGCTGTCAAAGGCAATTGAAAATGCAAGAGAGCGCGCAAGCAAGGCATTGACTCCACTAGACTACGAAATAATTGGCGTAAAATCAGTTATTTTAGATAGTGTTTCAAGCCCACCGCCAATGCCATACTATTATGCAAAGGCAGAAGGAGCTTTTGACTCTGCTTCGTCAACACCGGTGTTCTCATCCGACCAGGATGTCAGCACATCAGCAAGTGTAATCTTCTTGATTGGAAGCAAATAACCTTCCAATCATTTCTTTATTTTTATTAATCCAGCACTTGATTTGAATTCTTTGTACCATAATAGATTGTAGAGATTAGACTAAAACAGCAATCAAGGAATAAAAGGGCGAGAACCTTTCACCTCTTACCATGGATACGAAAAAGTCAGGCACCGTCTCGTTCAGACTAGACTCGGAACTGGTGAAAAAACTGAGAAAAGAGGCAGCCAGGCAAGATGTCAGCCTCAACGTTCTTGCAAACAAAGTGTTTAAGCGATACGTGGATTGGGGGATGTTTGAATCTCAAGTAGGCATGGTTCCGGTGGCAAGGCCAATACTTGATGCACTGTTCAAAAAATTTAGCGATAAGGAAATTATCGAACTTGCTCAAAAAGTTGGAAGGGATATTGTCAGGGACATTGCAAAGTTCATGAAAGGCTCGATGGATCTAGAATCATTCATGTCGTGGTTTGAGACCAGGATGAAAATGTCCAATTTTGACATGAACCATTCGATACAAGGCGACACTCACACCTACATCATAAAACACGAATTGGGGAAAAACTGGTCACTGTACCACAAGACGGTTTTAGAATTAATATTTCACGACATATTCCAAAAACCAATAAAAATCGAAATAAACGAGCGGATGTTTGAGATTACTTTCTCTACGTGACTATTACTGATGCCCTCATCCACGGATGCAGTGAACAAATGTAATCAAATGTCCCCGCTTGTTCAAATTTGTTCTCAAATGATTGTCCGCTCATTATCATCCCAGAATCAAAGATGCCATCAAGACTGGTAACTGTGTGAATTCCGGCGTCTTTGTTGTCCCACTTTACGGTGTCACCTTTGCTTATTCGTATTGTCTTTGGGTAAAATGACTTGCTAGACGTTTGTAGCGCCGCATTTTTTTCAATTTCACAAGAGGTCGTTTCAACTATTGTCATCTCTGATTTGTCATCAGGTGTTGCAAGCAAGTCATGCATCATGTGCCCAGATGTTTCCACAGAGATCTTTGTTATCTTGGCAGCGGGATCAGATTTTTGAAGATCTGCGAACTGGTCCTTCTCCCATTCCCACATGTAGATTGACTTTGTTTTAGCAACATCTACCCCATCGACTGCATTATTTGGCACGTCGACGACGTTAAAGTATCCCATGGTGCCTCTTTCTTCTGGGATTCCATGTATGTGGAAAAGGTATCGTCCCGGCTCATCCCACTTTGCTTCAAATATTGCCGCATTGCCAGGTGAGACTTCCCAGGTTTGAACCTTGACGGGGGCATTACCCAAAATGCCTGACGGAATCGCGTCAAATATTGTTCCATGAATGTGGAAGCCAAACGCAGGCATAGCGCCCATGTCAATATAGTATACCCGAACTAGTTCTCCAGTCCTTACAGGCAACGGGCTGTTCCAATACTGGTCTGCATATCCGTTAAAAAACACATAGTCAGGAAACGGCACTTCCTGATCTTCTAAATCATATTCTCCTTTTACTATCACATACTCTCTTGCCGGCTCTAATTTTTCTTTAGGATCAACAATCAGTGCACCGTAAAGACCATTTCTCACATGCTGTGATACTGGCATCACGTGACAATGATACATTAGTGCACCTGCCGGCTCTGCAATAAAGTCATAGGTGTATGTGCCACCAGGCAAGACTTCCTGAAATACGCCGTCGTTTATTTCGTTATGATCACCGTGCAAGTGGATTGTATGTGGCAAGTGGCTTTCATTGATAAAATGTATTATCACTCTGTCGCCCTCGGTGGCCCTTATGGTGGGACCCGGAATAGTCCCGTTAAATGTCCAAGCTTCCACGCGCACGCCAGGTGCTATCTCAAGTGTCGTGTCTTGTGCTATTATGGTGTATTCCCTAGTTTGCGAAATTGCGGCAGATGTGTGGATAGAATTTTCTGCATAGATCTGATTGGGGGTATCCGCCAATAGGAATAGCACTGCAAATCCAGCGCCGCCGATGGTTGCAAGGGACAATATTATTGACGTTGTGATTCTATCCACGAATCATCATGACGCATTAATCTATTATTTTGGATGTTTACAGTGCAAGAATGTGCAAAAACATTGCCCGCTGCATTGGGGCAAGAAAAACAAAAATTAGTTTTGTCCAAACGATTTGAATGCCAAGTGATTAATGGCACCAAGTTCAATCCATATTATAAGCAACAAAATGCATAGAGAAGTTATGCAAAAAGACAGAACATCGGAATGGTTTGTCCCAAAGTTTGGCTCAAGGAATTTCAAAATAAGTGTAGGAATCTTGTTTTTGCCATACACCGGAATGGTGGTGTCTTTTGCTGCCTGGGGCTCGTTTACCACTGATTTTTCCCCAGACAGGCTTGTGGCAATAGGCGTTCTGTATTTTCTTGCACTTGGAGTAGCGGCACACTGCCTTGATTCTATAGGCAGCAAGTCCAAACCGTGGGGATTTCTTTCTAAAAGAAAACTTGCAGCAGTGTCACTTGCATCATTAGGCGGGGCATTTGCAATAGGCCTGCATTACGCGGTTTTAGATTCGCCGCTTTTGATTCCAATCGGGATTTTAGAGTCGTTTTTTCTTTTTGCTTACAACTTGGAATTATTCAAGGGTCGATTCCACAACAACTGGACATTTGTTGTGTCATGGGGCATACTGCCGGTGCTTGCGGGTTCTGCAATCCAGTCAAACTCCATATCGTTTGAGACCGTCATCATGGCAGCAGTGGCCGGCACCCTGAGCTACCTGCTGATAGTCACATCGAGAAAATACAAAAAACTAAAGCGCCAGTCTGCAGGCCATTTAGAGATACGCAGAAATGAAATCATATTGCAGATCACAAGCATAGGGGTCATTGCAAGTACCGCATCATATGGACTGGTAGGCGCTTTAGTTGATTGATCATCTCAAGCATCATGCAAATAGCTTGGAATTGTTGGCAGAGACGATTTTGAATGCACCAATCGGTCACATGGAGCAAACGGTGGCAGACATTCTAAAAAGAAACGTTACTTTCAATGTAATCGAGCAGACTCCGATAGGTCAGACAGAATACCAAAGAAAGATAATCATCTCAGCAGATCAATTTCCAATAGTTTCTGCCACAGTGCGATTTGACTCTAAAACAATCCCGCAGCACATACTGGCAGAACTGCTGAGGAAAAAAGACGGGATAGGCACCATATTGCAAAGACATCGCGTCGACGCGCACAGGCGTTCAATCACAGTTACGGTAAGTACGGACGGAAAAAAAATCACTCGCAGTTATGAAATAATGCAAAATACTTCCGTTTGGTTTCAAGTCTCAGAGGAGATACGGCTAGACTTTCTTTATGCCTGTCAGAATGGCTGAACTGCCCCCAGTCAATGATTGCAAATTGGTTTCTAGGCCGTGTTTTTTCATGGCACTTTCATAATCACATGTCCATTTCGTAGTTCGTATCAGTTTTGGTAGATCAGCAAACACGTTTTTCCATTCAGGTACAAAGTAACCGGCAATACCTAACACGACAAAATACGCATCCCATAACGATTTGACGACTTTGTTTTTAGGATACGTAAAATCATGCAAGACAATCCTCCCGTTTGGTTTTAAGTGGTTTACGCAGACAGCGATTAGAACTTCGGGGTCGCAGTATTTTGGAATGTATGAGGACACTATGCAGTCAAATTTGTGTGCAAGATCTAGCTTTTCTGCATCCTGTTTTAGAAAAGAAATCCTGTGATGTGATTTTAGTTTCTTTTTTGCGACATTTAGATAGTTTTCAGTAATGTCAATTCCAGTTATCTGCGAATCTGGAAACTGCTCTGCGATTTGAAATGTGAGAATTCCAGTACCGCACGCAAGATCCAATACTGTGTCGCATGAGGGAATTTTTTTGAGGATTTCTTTTTTCCAGTATTTGTCTTTTCCAAAAGTAGTCCAGTTTACCACCACATCATAAGTTTGCGCCGTTTTATCAAAAAACTGCGGGACTAGATCCTTTGGTGATTCTGTCATCAGCATACAAGGTAAGGGCTTGGCTTTAGTTAAACTGTCTTTGGCTTGCCTGCTCAAAGAACCCCAATTTTACTTGTAAAATTTTTCATAAATGCCTCATTCATGATATGAAACCAAGACATCCAAAACTTGTAAGGCAAACAAGTTCACATGATGCCGAAATTTTACTTCCGGCAAGAGATCGTCCTGCTTGCCTAGCATATGTTTTGTTTTTTTGATTAAAAAGGAACACTCATAATTGTTTACTAAACAGATTAAAAATTTTTGAATTACATTTAGTGCGTGTTTTTGCGCAGTAATTCACATCAGAACACGGCAGACAAATCCGAATTACGCAGCAATATGGCTTGCCATGCAATATTGAAAACAACGAGTCTTTCAATCCAGTCCGCGCTTTGAGAGTTTTTTGTGGCGTTCTTCTTTTGCGTGATGCAGCCTGTCTTTTTCGTGAATGAACTCCTTGCCGCATTCGGAGCATTTTGGAATAACTTGGTGATGGTCGTGTCTTGCATGATGGATTAATTCGTCGTGAGTCTTGAACTTCTGCTTGCACTTGTCACAAGTATTGTTATCACGGCCAAAGAACTTCAACTCGTTGTTAATGGCAGTATTGCTTAAAAAGGATTTTTTGGGCTCCAATAGGCAACGCCGTACAGGAACTGCTCATACCTATCAAGTTCCTCGATTGCCCGAATTTTGCCCCTTGTGATCTGGGCTAGTTTTTTCTTATACGACAAATCAATCCTAGTTCTGTGCTCCAATTGCTCAATTACCCTTCTTGTTAGGTACTTGCCCTTTCTATCAGAGTCAAACAGTATGATTAGGCTTTTCTGATCAGATACGGAATCTGCAAATTTTGTCAACCCGCCAAATCGATGAAACTCCAAGACCTTTTCGGTAAATCCAAGTTTTTTTAGCGCCGCAGAGTCGCGCTTTCCCTCAACGATTACGGCGCTTTCTTTTTCAGAGTTTAGAGAATCTATGAACTTTCGAATTCCATAAATTTCGCTTTCTGTGACCTGCATCGTTTACGTGCTAGTGTGATCACGCTTAGTATTTAAAATTGGATATTAGGACAATGTTCACAAGTTCAGAAATATTTCGTTCATATCATGCAGACTAGTCTTCTTATTCACAACAACGATGATCCAATGCAAATGGCTAAAATACAGCGGTTTTTTGATTGCTGCCTAGACATTAGCAGACTCTCAACTAGGATCACCACATATTTGCAAGAGCATAACTTTGAGGTGGCACTATCAAAGGACAAGGCAGAGCCTGCAGCATGGTGCTTTATTCAGGCAAGAAAGAACGGGATCCTGAGAACCACCACTGGTACTAGGAGGAGCATAAACATTTCAGTAAACGGGACTCCGGACAATATCGAAGTCTCAATAGGCACAGGCGAGTGGGGAAAGAACCTCCTGTCATCTGCGCCTTTGTTTGTAATTCCTGTAATAGGAATAGCTGCAACCCTGACAAAATTCTACACTGCAAAAAGATTTGAGAGCAACCTATGGAAGTACATACGGGAGCAAATAATTCACCTAAAGGATTCATGCTCAATTAACTCAGAGGAATATTTTACAAAATCAGATTTCAGGGAATACCAGTGCGACTATGTTGAAGGGTATCCCGGATGGGATGCGCCAAACCTTGGAGGAATATTGGCACTTGAGCACAAAAAGAACGAAAAACACAAGATTATTTTCACGTCCAACGATTCAAAAAAGATCACAATTTCTGCAGACGCCATCGTCAAGGCAAGCATCATATCAAGGCAAAAGGGGCTAGGCGAGCACGATCTCATGATTGAGGTCATATACAAAGGCGAAAATGGAGAAACAATTCAGCCAGTCTTTAACCTAAACGACGCCATCATCACGGGAGTCTTGGCAGGAATAAATGAACTGGTGGCAGAAGACAAGTACCTAAAGAATCTCTACAAATGACATCATTGGAATTTTCTTCTAACTAGATCAGTTTCTGCCTTTTTGATTTTGGCAAAATGAGTAATGTCATCGGTTGCCTCACGCACCTCTTGCAAGTTGGTAATCGGCGTTAGCTCGTCTTCCTTTGACTGGACAAAATCACAATCCAAATCGGACAAAATTTCCAAGCTGTCTTCTAGAACTTTTTTGAATTCCTTTACAAATTCGCCCAAATCTGGATTTTCTTCCATCGATCTGACTAAGCAAACAGTGCTAATTAATTTTTCAACCATACGGTAAAAAGAACCACGCACAAACTCTGCAAATTCGTCTGTTTTTCTCAAACAGACGATGCCTTTTGCCATGCCAAAACCTCACAATCATAATGCATCATGTAAGACATGCCCCAAGTGGACTTTATCCGGAGATTCGAATCAGAAATATCCTTAGAATTTGCAGAATGTCAAACACAGAAAAAACAGCGCGCCATTTTACCAAATCCAGAATCAAGAGTTTCGTTGTTCCGCGATTCAGAAAAGAGGAATGACATTTGGAATCTAACCAGAAAAAGATTCTGATTTTGGGCGGTGGGTTTGCAGGAATTTCGGTTCTGCAGCAATTGCAAAAAATCTTCAAAAACAACAAAAGCGTGAAAATCAGCCTCGTAAACGAAGACAATTTTTTCCTATTCACGCCAATGTTGCCAGAGATAGCATCTGGGATAATACATCCAAGCGACATTTCTATCCCGTTGAGAATGTTTTGCAAGAACGAAAAATTCTACCAAGCCAAAGTATCTGCAATCGACGTAAAAAACAAACTTGTTGCAATCACTCGCGCATTTGACGGCAAAGTAAAGGTGTTAGACTATGACTATCTGGTGATTGCGCTTGGCAGCACGACAAACTACTTTGGAAACAAGAGAATTGAGAAAAATTCGTTCACCATGAAGACAATCCAAGACGCGATTGCCATAAAGAGCCACGTGATCCACATGATGGAGATAGCAGACCAGGAAGACGACAAATCAGTCCAGGAAAAACTAATGACATTTGTAGTAGTCGGCGGCGGGTTTGCGGGAGTAGAGACAGTTGGCGAGTTAAACGATTTTGTAAAAGAATCTGCAAGGAATTTTTACCGAAATATCAATCCAGACTGCATCAAGATGGTCCTAGTTTCCGCAAAGGACGGGATATTGCCTGAGCTTGATCCAGACATTTCAAAAAAGGCGACAGAGTCGCTGCAAAAATCAGGAATCAGAATAATTCCAAACACCAAGGCAGTCGATGCAGGGGACAATTTTGTATTTTTGGGAAACGGCGAGTCAATCTCATGCAGCACTATAATTTGGACTGCAGGCGTTACAATTGATTCAGTCGTGTCTGGCCTTGACTGCGAGCATTGTGCAGGCAAGATAGTGGTAAATAGTAACCTTAGGATGCCAAAATACGAAAATGTTTTTGCACTAGGAGACTGCGCGGCAATACCAGATACAAAAACAGGCGGCATCTATCCCCCGACAGCACAGCACGCATTACGGGAAAGCAAAATCGTGTCGCACAATCTAAGGGCAGGCATCACAGGAAAAGGCCAAGACAAGGAATTCAATTATGAAAGCAAGGGAATGATGGCAATAATTGGAAAAAGAAATGGAATCGCATCGGTTTTTGGATACAAAACATCGGGGACAATTGCGTGGGTGATCTGGAAGACATACTATCTTACAATGCTTCCGACATTTGAGAAAAAATGCCGAGTCGCCATGGACTGGACAGTCAACCTGTTCTTCAAGCGAGACATCACACTTGTAGGCAAAATAAAGAAAAAATCGCTAAACGAGATCAACATCACTACACTTGACGACGTATTGTTCAAAGACGAAAGACATGTAAAGCAGAATTCATAGTTGGTTAACTATTCGTAGATAGCCAGTTAAAACATCTTTTTCGTTAAAATAAATACCTCAAAACTGAGCAAAATACATCATATGATAGGAACAGAACTTGAAAAATGGCGCAGGACTCATTATTCTAATCAATTATCGCCAGCGCTGGCTGATTCTGACGTTACCATAATGGGATGGGTTCTAAGTGTCAGGGGTCACGGCAACATTTCGTTTATGACTATAAAGGACAAAGAGGGCGAAATCCAGGTGCTTGCCAAGGCGGGAAGCTGCCCTGACGACATTCGTGAAAAGATATCTCACCTCAAGGCGCACTCGTCAATTGGAATAATCGGGACTGTAAAGCCGTCAGAAAAGGCGCCGCGCGGAGTCGAGGTCATACCCAAAGAAATCAAGGTATTCTCAGAGGTAGAAAAAATAGCTCCATTTGAGCCGTACGCAAAGACTGTCAAAAACATAGACACCAGATTGGAGGTCAGGCCAATTGACCTCAAACGAAAATCGCTCCAGCACGTATTCAAGGCAAGAAGTCTTGTCCTAAAATCAATCAGGGATTACTTTTACGATAACGGGTTTTTGGAAATCAATACGCCGAAAATGATTGCAACTGCAACGGAGGGAGGGGCTGCACTGTTTCCAATATTTTACTACAATAAGGAAGCGTTTTTGGCCCAGTCGCCCCAGTTGTACAAAGAACAGCTGACCATGAGCTTTGAAAAAGTCTTTGAAATCGCGCCGATATTTAGAGCAGAGCCGTCTCGCACAAACAGACACCTGTCAGAGGCAATCTCGATAGACTTGGAAGAGGCATACGTTGACTATACCGACATAATGAGCAGAATCGAACAATTAATGAAAATCACAATTAAGACAGTCCAAGACTATGCAAAGGAAAATCCGGATTCAGAGTTCACAGTCCCGGAGATACCAAGTGCCATCCCGCAGTATACATACACCGAACTTGTCGAGAAAATGCAAAAGGCGGGAGCCAAGACAGAGTGGGGTGATGACCTGTACCCATCAAACCTGAAAAAAATCGGATTGAACGGACTTTATTTTATCAAGGACTGGCCGACAGGACCAAAGCCGTTCTATGTAAAAATCAGCAAGCAAGACCCAAAGGTTTCAGAATCATTTGATCTGATGTTTGGAGACTTGGAGTTATCGTCAGGCAGTACTAGGGTTGAGAAACGCTCAGAGCTTGAGGAGAGGATGAAAAACAAGGGCCTCAAGACAGATGCCTTTGAGTATCATTTGAGGGCATTTGACTACGGGGTTCCGCCCCACGCAGGATGCGGAATAGGTCTTGAGAGACTGATAATGTCGCTAACAGGCACTGAAAACATAAGAGACACCACATTTTATCCAAGAGACGTAGACAGGCTTACACCATAGGTGATACATTTGGTAACCAAAGAAGACATAGAACACGTTGCAAAACTAATGAGAATAGACATCGACAGCCCGGACGAATATCTTGAGCGAATCCAAAAGATAATGAATTATTTTGATATCCTAGACAAGGCAGACATCGAATCAGAGGAGATCCCAGTCCAAGAGGTAACAATAAACGAACTCCGGGAGGACAAGTTCATTCCGTTTGAATCAAAACTCATCACAAATCTCAAAAACTACAAAGGAACTTTTGTCAGAGCGCCAAAGATGAACTAACTTGAGTCTTGCAATTTCTGCCCTAGAATACATCAGCAACGTAAAAAACGGAAACATCACCTCAGAGGAGTTTATCGCAAAAACACTTGATCAGATATCAAGGCATGAGGGCAAACTGCACGCGTTTATATCGCTTAACGAAAAGGCACTTGAGCAGGCAAAGGCCATTGATAAAAAAATAAAATCAAATGAAAAGGTAGGCGCGTTCTACGGAATGCCCATGTCAATTAAGGACAACATATCAGTCAAGGACGGAAAGACGACATGCGCATCAAAGATGCTCTCAGACTATGTGTCCCCGTATGACGCAACCGTCGTATCAAAGCTAAAATCGCAAGACGCCATACTGATTGGAAAGGCAAACCTTGACGAATTTGCAATGGGAGTCGCGACAGAGTTTTCAGCATTTGGCCCAAGCAAAAACCCATGGAATACAGACTATGTCCCGGGAGGGTCATCTGGCGGAAGCGCGGTATCGGTATCAGCATTTGAATGCGCAGCATCGCTTGGCTCAGACACAGGAGGGTCGGTTAGAAACCCCGCAAGCTTTTGCTCAGTGGTTGGACTAAAACCAACATACGGCCTAGTCTCAAGATATGGGTTGGTGTCATATGCAAACAGCATAGAGCAAATCGGCCCAATTGCAAGAAGGGTCGAGGACGTGGCGTTTCTCCTAAACCACATTGCAGGAAAGGACCCCAACGACAACACCACAATTGATAACCAGAACCAGGACTATCTTGCAGGAATAGATTCAGGAATACAGGGCAAAAAAATAGGCGTCATAAAAGAGATGAGTAGCGGTGCGGGACTTGACAAAACCGTAGAATCCTCGTTTTGGCGTGCAGTCGATTCGTTTGAAAAACTCGGGGCAAGAATCGAGGAAATGTCACTAGACATGGTAGAATACACAGTTGCAACCTATTACGTACTTACCACCGCGGAGGCAGGAAGCAACCTCTCAAGATACGACAACATACGATACGGGTATCCGATGGATTTGGAAGGATACGAGTTCAAATCATACGTATCAAAGGCAAGAAGAAACTTTGGACCAGAGGTAACAAGAAGAATGATTCTAGGAGGGTTTGTCCCATCAGCTGGGTTTGCAGGAAAATACCTTCTAAAAGCACTCAAGGTAAAGAGCAAGCTGAAAAAACAAGTCCTAGAGGCGTTTAAGAAATTTGATTTTCTGATTTCCCCGACTGTCCCCATATTGCCATTTAAGTTTGGAGAGAAAATTGACGACCCGTTGGCAATGTACATGGCAGACATCAACACAGTCACTGCAAATCTGACTGGGATACCTGCAATATCAGTCCCGTTTGAAATTCACAACGGCTTGCCAATCGGAATACAGATTCACGCAAACGCATTGCAGGAAAAACAACTCTTGCAGGCAGCATACGCATTACAGGAAACGACAGACCTCCCAGGGGTGCCACTGTGATAGGCCTAGAGATCCACTGCCAGCTGACAAACCTTCAGAGCAAGCTGTTTTGCTCATGTAAGGCAAACTACAGGGAGTTTGAGCCAAACACCAACCTTTGCCCAGTGTGCATGGGGTTGCCAGGTTCCTTGCCAAGACTAAACCAAAAGGCAGTAGAAAAGGCAAGCATGATTGCAATGGCGCTAAACTGCAAGACGCCGCAAAGGCTTGGCTTTTTTAGGAAAAACTACTTTTATCCAGATTTGCCAAAAAACTTTCAGATCACCCAGCTTAACATGTATGGCCCAACAAGCATCGGCGAGCAGGGAAAAGTATCAATCGAGGGAAAAGAAATCAGGATACGAAGAATCCAGCTTGAGGAAGACCCTGGAAGGCTGATTTACGAGGGGGCGTCTGAGCGAACACAGATCACCCTAGTTGACTATAATCGGGCAGGCACGCCGCTAGTCGAAATTGTGACAGAGCCTGACTTTGACAACCCAAGGCAGGTCAGGATATTCCTAAACATTCTCTCTGACCTGCTTGAAAATCTGGGAGTGTCAGACCCGTCGCTAGAGGGCGCAATGCGTGCAGACGCAAACGTCTCAATCGAGGGAGGGGCGCGCGTAGAGGTCAAAAACATCGGCTCGTTCCACGACTTGGAAAAATCAATCCACTTTGAGTTGACAAGACAGCAGAGTCTTGCAGAAAGGGGAATAGCAATAGCACAGGAGACGAGGCACTGGGACGACAAGCGAAAAATCACCATATCGTCAAGATCAAAAGAAGAGGACGAGGACTACAGGTACATCCTTGAGGGAGATATACCGTGGGTCGTCTTGGATTCAGCGTCAATTGAAAAATGGAGAAATGGCATGCCAGAAAGCATCAGCTCAAAAAAAGAGCGCTACATCACAAAGTATTCCATACCGCCGCAGGTAGCAGACGTACTGTCATCAGACAAGTATTACTCAGACCTATTTGAGCAAGCCCATACAGAATCCAACGCAAAAGAGGTTGCAAACATGATAACGACAGACCTGATGGGTTTGGTAGACACCCGGGAAAAAAGGGAGCAAAGCAGGATAACTCCAAAGCACCTTGCGGATCTAATTGAGACAATAAACAACGGCAAAATAACTCGCAGCTCTGCAAAAAACGCACTGCAGGAAATAGTAAAGACAGGCAAGTCAGTCTCAGAGATCGTTTCACAGACAGGCCTTGCCAAGATATCAGACGAGGGCGAGCTTGCAAAAATAATATCTGACATAATGGCGCAGGAACCGACTGCGGTGCAGCAGGCAAGGGAAAACCCGCAGACAATCAACTATTTGGTCGGAAAGGTGATGCAAAAGACAAAGGGCACTGCAGACCCAACCCTGACGCTAAAAATTCTCAAAGAAAAAATCTCCACGTAGATGGATTCCAGACTAGAGCCAGACGAGATGGAGATTGTCAAGATAATGTCAAATCTGCCTGAGCTTTCATGGCTAAATGGGGCAGATCCTGCCAAAATCAGGCACGAGATCAGCACCACCGTATCAGATATCCTAAGAGAGTATTACTTTGAAAACACTCGCATGAGCGGCAATAAATGGACTGCCAAGTTCAGAGAGGCAAACATAACTGAAGACGACGGAAAGGCGGCAATTTCGTGTGCAAGGCGACTTGGAATTAACATATCATAATCAATTTATGCCAAACAAAGTTTGAAAAGAATCACTTGAGTGATTTTATTTTCAAACCAACAAAGGATCAGATTGAAAAATCAAACATTATCAGATTTATGAAAAAACACAACGTGGCATCATTTGCAGATCTTGCTAAAAAATCAAAAAATGATTCTAACTGGTTTTGGAATGCGGTAAGTGATGATATCGGAATAGTATGGGATAAAAAATACACAGTCGTTTCGGATTTTTCAAAAGGAAAACAATGGCCAAAATGGTTTACCGATGGAAAGATAAACATCGCAAATTCAACTGTTGAAAAATTTGCAGAAAAAACGCCAAACAAAATAGCGTACTGTTTCGTGTCCGAAGACGGCACAGAGAAAGTAATCACGTACTCGCAGCTTGAGATTCAGGTAAGCAAGCTTGCAAATGCCCTAAAATCTCTAGATGTGCAAAAAGGGGACGTTGTCGCAATATACATGCCGATGATTTTTGAGGCAATAGTTGCCATTTTGGCATGCGCAAAAATCGGCGCAGTCCAGACGGTGATTTTTTCAGGATACAGTACCGAGTCACTAAAAATCAGGCTCCAAGACTGCAGTGCAAAAGTTCTTTTTGTTTCAGACGGATTTTCAAGAAAGGGAAACCCCGTATCGCAGAAAAGAACACTTCCAGAATCCATACAGGACACAAAAATTGAAAAACTAATCGTGGTTCCATACAAAAGAGTAGACAGATATGATTTTTCAGACTCGGTGTTAGACTATGCAAGAC
>CAZCWI010000008.1:23667-28110 GCA_964502325.1 uncultured Candidatus Nitrosotenuis sp.
ATCCCAGAATCGATGAATTCAGAAGATCCGCTGTTTATTTTGTATACCTCAGGCACGACAGGCAAGCCAAAGGGCGTAATCCACACGCATGGAGGGTTTTCGGTGTATGCCGGCCATCAGGCGTCATATTTGATAGACATGAAGCCAGACGACATTTTGTTCTGGCCTGCAGACATTGGCTGGATAACAGGACAGACGTGGAACGTTTACGGCCTTTTGGAAATCGGGGCAACTGCAATAATCTATGACGGGGCAATCGACTGGCCAACTCCTGAGAAATTGTGGAAAATGCTTGAAAAGTACGAGGTGACAATTTTTGGCACATCGCCAACAGCGGTCAGAATGTTTAGAAAATATGGAATAGAGCCGCGAAAGCAGTTCAACTTGGACAAGATCAGAATAATTCCGACAACTGGCGAGCCAATTGACGAAGAATCGTGGTGGTGGCTCTATGAAAAAGTCGGAAACAAAAAGGTGCCAATCATGAACCTGGCAGGCGGCACTGAAATCGGAGGGGCCATGCTATCGGTGCTTCCGGGAATGAAGCTAAAACCGACAACTGTCGGCATACCGTGTCCCGGGTTTGATCTTGACGTGATTGATGAAACGCAAAAATCAGTAAAAAACAAAAAAGGATATCTCATCGTAAAATCCCCATGGCCCACCATGACAAGGGGTTTGCTCAACGATCCTGAAAGATACATGCAAAGCTACTGGAGCCAGCACAAGGACGCGTGGTTCCACGGAGACTATGTTATGGTTGACGATGACGGACTATGGTACATGTACGGCAGAGTTGATGACGTCATCAACGTTTCAGGGCACAGGCTAAGCACTGTCGAAATAGAGCAAACGGTGATGACGCATAAAAAAATTGCAGACACTGCTGCAATCGCAATTCCAGACAAGATAACAGGAAACGCAATCGCACTCTTTGTCATACTAAAGGACAAGTCTGATCAAAAAACAATCCAGTCAGAAATCGAGGAATTCATCTCTGAAAAAATTGGCAAGATTGCAAAACCAAAAGTCGTTCTTTCCATATCAGACATGCCAAAAACCAGAACCGGTAAGGTGATGCGGCGCCTGCTTAGGGCAAAGATGCTCGGCGAGGATATCGGCGATACGTCTGCGCTTGAAAACCCTCACGTTTTGGACGAGATAAAGAAGATTTAGTGCCTAAGGCGCTTTAGTTCCTGCGCAACTAGCGGCAAAAACGCCCCAACATCAGACACAATTCCAAGTGCCTGCCAGGTTCCCCTGTCCATCAGTTTTGTCACGGTTGGCTGGTTGATGTCAACTACTACCACCTTGACGTTTGCAGGAAGCATGTTTCCTGTTGCAATGGAGTGAAGCATCGTAGATATCATGATGACCATTTTTGCCCCTTTTAGCACCTCTTTGTATTTTTTCTGCGCAACTGCCATGTCAGTTATGACATCAGGTAGCGGGCCGTCGTCTCGGATGGAGCCTGCCAGGACAAACGGAACTTTATGTTTTACACACTCGTACATTATGCCCCTTGTGAGCTTTTTTGTTTTCACCATGTTTGCGATTGAGCCGGACTTGAAGACAGAGTTGATTGCCTCCATGTGGTTTCGGTGTCCCTTGACTGCAAGTGAGCCATCGTGAACGTTCATGCCAAGCGAGGTGCCAAGTGTGGCATACTCTACATCGTGAACCGCAAGTGCGTTTCCTGCCAAAAGCCCATCAACAAATCCCATCCTGATCAATTCTGCAACAGAATCAGCAGCACCAGTATGGACTATGGCCGGACCGCCGACAATTATTATTTTTCCTCCTGCCTTTTTTGTCTTGAAGATATCCTGGGCTACTTTTTTTGCAATGTGCTGTGTAGGCCTCTCACTTGAGCTGCTGCTACCCATGAACTCAAAGACGTTGGCACCATCACGCGGACGCTCAGGCGGAGTTATCTTTACACCCGTTTCCCCGACAACTATCTTGTCGCCTTTTTTTACATCTCTAATTGGAATACACATTGCTTTGCCGCCTTTGACTAAAATGCACTTGTCCATCATGGTGTTTTCTACATCTATCCACTTTCCCCCAAGGAAGATCTGCGTGGCGTTATTTGTCGTGCTGTAGAAATTATCCGGCATCACTTGGTCTTTTGGAGCTGATTTTAGCATCACTGCTTTTCCCACAGTCGACATGGCGCCTGCCCTGTAGACCTGCTCTAGCAGTTTTTCAAGGTGGTCTTTTGTTTTTCCCTGAATCTGCAGCTTGGCGTAGCTTGGATCCTTTTTCTTCTTTCCGACCTGCATTTCAAGGACCTCAAATTCTCCGCCCATGTCCATTATGACATCAAAGATTTTGGTAAGTATCATAGAGTCAATTAGGTGTCCCTTTACCTCGACTTCGGCTGAAAACTTCATTCTGTGAATATTCACCTAGCAGAATTTAAAATCGCTTGCATGTACAATAGTTGACACCGCCTCTAGTTTTTTGTTTTTTATACCGGAAGGATTACCTTGCCTTTGAACTGCGGCACGTTGTCCTTTTCAAACTCTTTTACAATCTGTTCTTTTTGCTCTTTAGTTATGCCTTGAACTAGCGTCTTTGAAAAACCGTCCTTGTCGCAAATAGATATGATGTATCCGCTAGTGTCAGTCAGGACAAATCCGCTTGACTCGTCGACTATGGCATAATAGTTTTCTTCCCCGACTGGCTCCCAGACATCTGACTTTGTGTCCCGCAGTGCAAGCGCAGGCATCGCCCTGTTGTTTGTCAGCTTGTTCAGATAGTCCCTTGAGGCCTGGACTCTTTTTTGTCCCATCTTTAATGCCTGAAAGTACTGCATGACTCATTGTGCAAAATTAATTATTAAAACCTAGTTAAACGATATTTTATATGATATTATAGAACACGGAAATTGTGCCGCTGTCAAACAACACCATAATCCGTCTAAACGAAATCACGACCCAGGTATACGACAAAAAAAGCCTGACTGACAAAGACGAGCAGTTGATCAAAGACGTGTTTCTTCGAACCCTTGAGAGCGGAGAATACTATGACGTGGATGAGATAGAGTCATGGTTTGAAAACGAGGGCAGCTGGAAGCACAAACCAACAATCGTTCGCATAACAAACATCTCACACTATATTCAGGCAAGATTTGAGCAGGGCGGAAAGAAATTGCGTGTCCTCTCAGACCATGACGCAGACGATTGCAGTTGTCATTGAGTCGGCTGCAGTTTCTCCAAAAGTTTTGCAACTATTTTGCCGTTTTCAGTCCTCTGTTCCAGAATTTCATCTAGCCGCTTTTTGTCAGCATCCCTTACCGGGTCGCTTGCAATAATCTGGAAATACTCCTCATCCAAGGTGTTGTTTGCCTGGAGTCTCTTTATTATCTCAAATAAGACGCCGATTAGCTCGTTTTGGGCTCGAATCAGTTCGTCTTTTTCTTGCTCAGACATATCAAAAACCACGATATTGTCATTTGTAAGTCTTACAGAGTTTTTTTGAATGTCTTTTTGAGGTCAGGGTCAGTGATTCCTTTTTTTGCAGAATCAAAAAACGGCGCCAGTTGTTTTTTTGTAAATCTTTTGTTGTAGGATTTTGCCTGCAGTGCCATTTCCAGTTTGTCGATTTGGTGCAAGAGTCTTGCCTCTTTTGTGCTGTTTTTCTGATACTCTAGCCAGATCTTTTCATATTTGGCTTCAAGTGATTTAGGCAAAGCGGCAAGAATTTTTTTCATTGCATCACTTTCCAGTTTTTCTTTTTTTGATTTGGATACATCTTCTGGCGTGAGGTCACCGGTTATCGCCTCTGCCAGATCATGCAAAAGGGTCATTTTGATCATCTTTTCAGTGTCGAGTTTTTTCAAGTCTGAGAAAACCATCGCCATCACTGCCATCAAATAGCAATGATCTGCGACAGATTCTGGATCCTTGAGTCCAAGCTTGTTTATCCAGCCCTGCCTTGGGATGGTCTTTAATTCTAAGGCTATGTTTAGAAACTCTTCAAGCAATCACAACAACATATTTCAAATATTCTATTAACTTATCTACGTACCATTGAATTTAATAAAATAATTTGGATTTTGAGTTAAATTGGAATTTAGAATTTCTTTGTAGAGCCTTCCAACAAACCAGAATCGCCGTGTATTCTATCAATGTGTTTTGAAAGATCTTCATTGCTATCAAATTCTGATTCACAGTAAGGGCATGTAGCTTTTGCCATGTTAAACTGTACCTCTCCGGCCTATAAATAAATTGCATGAGTTGCAAAACAATTCATAGAATTATTTCATGGGAATCCGTTTCGATCAAGATAATAACTGCGAATCCAAAAATCTTCTTACTTGAAAATATACACAAAAACTGGAGATGATGGAACAACAGGGCTTCAGGGCGGAAAACGCGTTCTAAAATCAGATTTACGAATAATCGCATACGGTGCGGTGGATGAGACAAATTCCTC
>CAZCWI010000009.1:0-27530 GCA_964502325.1 uncultured Candidatus Nitrosotenuis sp.
AGATCCAGAGAAGACTAAAGACGCAGTAAAATGGAAGCAGCTTGCAAAATCAGTTGAAACAATAGTGATAATGATGGGCCTATCCAGAATCGGAACAATATCAAAATCGCTAATTGCGGGAGGATTATCAAAGAGCACACCAGTTGCAGTAATCCAAAACGGCACTACCGAAAATCACAGGCTAGTTGTTGGCACTCTGTCAAACATTGAACAAAAGATAAAGCAAAACAAGATAACTCCGCCCTCAATAATTATAATAGGAAACGTAGTAAAACTACACAAAATAGTTGGTTGGAAAAATTGATTTCAGGAAAGACAATAGCAATCACAAGAACAAAGGACGATGCAAAGGAATTCATCAATTTGGCATCGCAGGAAAACGTAGTTCCAATTCCACTTCCTACAATAGAGCTGGTCAGCAAGGGCGACAAGATTGCAGATGACTTTTTGGATTCAATCAAGGAGTTCAATCCTGATTATTCGGTGTTTATGAGCCCAAAGGCAGTTAAACTGCTCTTTGATGTTGCAAAAAACAACTCTAAGCACCACGAACTGCAGCTGGCAGTTGCAAATACGTCTGTAGTTGCAGTGGGTCCAAAGACAAAGGAGGCACTAGAAGCAGAGGGAATAAAGGTAAACCACATGCCAAATCGGTACTCATCAGTTGGCGTGGGTGAGTCGTTTACAAGACTAAACGCCGTTGGAAAAAAAGTAATCATACCGCGAAGCGGAGCATCAACTGAATTTTTAGCAGACCTTTTGGAAAAAATTGGGCTAGTCGTAAAGGAAATCTATCTCTATGACGTGCAAGCATTCTCTGATCATTCTCAATGGAAAGAGTTCACGGAATTATTTTTGCAAAACAAAGTTGACGGAATCGTATACACCAGCGTATCGTCAGTTCAAGCGTTCTTTGAAATCATGTCGCACATGTGTGAGAAAAAAGATCTCATGAAAAATTTGGAAAAAATTCAGATCGTCGCAATCGGACCATTCACCGCAGAGGAACTGAAAAAATTCAACGTACAAACAAAAATTGCGGACGTGCACACTGTATCTGGCGCATTTGATGCAATGAAAAATATTTTTTCGTTAGCTTAAGCTATGTTAGCTAGACCTACTCCGCCGAACAACTAGTAATCAATGTAAAATCTATTTATAACATAACGGAGTTTTGTATTGCATGACTACTGAAAATCTAGAAATGGATTATTCAAAATATGATTTTAAAGATTCAACCGAACTATACGTCCATCTTTCCAAAAAGGGACTTACAAGAGAAACCGTCATAGAAATTAGCAAGCTCAAAAACGAACCACAATGGATGCTTGACTTTCGATTAAGATCTTACGATGTTTTCATGAAAAAACCAATGCCAAAGTGGGGCCCAGATCTTGGCGCAATTGATTTTCAAAATATCTACTATTATGCGAAGGCTTCTGAAAAAAGCGAGAAAAGCTGGGATGATGTTCCAGAAAACGTCAAAAAAACATTTGACAAGCTAGGCATTCCAGAGGCAGAAAAGAAATTCCTTGCAGGAGTAGGCGCGCAATACGAGTCTGAAGTGGTATATCATTCCCTAAGAGAGGACTTGGCAAAGAAAGGCGTAATCTTCCTTGACACTGAAACCGCATTACGAGAGCACCCTGATATTTTCAAAAAATATTTTGGCAAAGTAATTCCACCGGAGGATAACAAATTTGCAGCACTAAACTCCGCAGTGTGGAGTGGCGGCTCTTTTATCTACATCCCACCGGGAGTCAAAGTTGACATGCCACTACAAGCATACTTTAGAATCAACGCCGAAAACATCGGGCAGTTTGAAAGAACCCTGATCATAGCAGACGAAGGATCGGAGGTCCACTACATCGAAGGATGCACTGCACCTGTATACTCATCAGAATCTCTTCACTCTGCAGTGGTAGAGCTAGTCGCACACAAAGATGCCAAACTAAGGTACACCACAATCCAAAACTGGTCAAGCGATGTCTATAATCTGGTGACAAAGCGCGCATATGCGTATGAGGGAGCAAAGGTGGAATGGATTGACGGAAACATTGGAAGCAAAATTACAATGAAGTATCCTGGAATTTACCTACTTGAGCCACATGCACACGGCGAAACCCTGTCAATTGCATTTGCAGGAAAAGGCCAGCACCAAGACACTGGCGCAAAGATGGTGCACTTGGCATCTGACACCACATCAAGAACCACATCAAAATCAGTAAGCAGGCTAAACGGAAGATCAACATACAGAGGACTGCTGCACGTAGCAAAGGGTGCCAAAAACGTAAAGGCATCCGTTCGATGCGACGCATTACTGCTCGATGACACCTCAAAGACTGACACTTATCCATACATGGAGATTAACCAAGAGGATGCAACCGTTACACACGAGGCAACCGTTGGAAAAATCGGAGACGAACAAATATTTTATTTGATGACTAGGGGATTCACAGAAGAAGAGGCACTCACATTGATTGTAAACGGATTCATGGAGCCATTCACAAAAGAGCTTCCAATGGAATATGCAGTAGAGCTAAACAGACTCATAAAACTAGAAATGGACGACTCTGTAGGATAAACTCCTACCTTTCCTTTTTGAATAGCCATGCAAGCACTATCAACAATCACCGCAACTCACGTAGATGACATCTCTACATCAAAAAGCGAACCCGACTGGCTAAAACAATACCGAAAGAACTCTTTTACCATCTATCAGACCCTGCCACCTGAGGTATCTCCATTATACAACAAGTACACCGACGCAAAGAGGATGGATCCTGAACAGGTATCTCTCTCACTAAACTCAGAGAATGTAATTTTTGATTCCCTAAAGCCAAGACTGCAGGAATTAGAATCAGAAATCCACATCATACAGATCGGCTCTAATGTTTTTCGAATCCACGTTCCAGAGGAAATAAAATCCAAGGGGTTAGTGGTAACTTCAATCTATGATGCGATAAAGACCGACGGAGACACAGTTAAAAAAATACTCGAGTCAAGTAATCCAAACGAGGACAAGTATACTGCACTAAATAACGCTGCATTTAATTCCGGAATATTTATCAAAATTCCAAAAAATCTTGTTTTAGAAAAACCAATCCATATAGTGTCATCAGTATCGCCTGACGGAACATCTGCTATTTCAAAAAACATCATAATTGCAGAAGAATCAAGCAAGGCAAGCATCGTACAGGAACTCTACGCTCCAAAATCAAGCAAGCAGCAGGCATATCTTGAACTGATGACTATAAACGCGCACCCAAACAGCCAGCTGCACCTGACGTCATTTCAGGCAATGGATCAAAGTGCAATCAGCTTTTCTACGCGAAACTGCACTGTATCAAAAGACGCAAAAGTAAACTCGTACCTTGGACTGTTTGGCTCGATGCTGTCAAGATATAGAACCAATTATTACCTAAACGGAATTGGCGCGTCCGTCCAGGATGCAGAGGTTGTGTTTGGGAACAATGAGCAGTCATTTGACTTGTCTGCAAATCTGATTCACCAACAACCGTCCACTGAAGGGCAGGTGGTACAAAGGTCTGTCCTCAAAAACAAATCAAAATCATTATTCAAGGGAATGATCAAAATAATGGAAGCTGCACCAAAATCAAAATCATTTCTGTCTGGCCGCTCAATTCTGCTGGACAAGGACGCAAAGTCTGATGCCATCCCAGGACTTGAAATTCTGACAAACGATGTCAAGGCAACACACTCTGCATCCGTTGCACAAATAGATGAGGAACAAATTTTCTATCTCGGTGCCAGATGCCTTGACCGCTCTGAGGCGGAAAAAATAATCGTCGAAGGATTCCTAGAGCCAATGTCAAGGGTAATGTCATACCAGGTAAGGGCATGGATTTCATATCTGATAGAATCAAAGTGGCAAAACCGAGACCTGGTCATAAAATCAGACGAGCAGCTAAAATCTATAGTGGAAGTAGAGGAAGTAAGATACAAGGAAGCAGACCAGCTTGAAACCCACTACAAGTACCGGTGAGCATCTTGGCAAGCTGGATTAAAGCATGCAGTAAAGACCAAGTTGGGAATAACCAAATGTTCAGTTTTGATTACAAAGAAAAGCAACTCCTCATAACAAACCTAAACGGAACCATATATGCGACAGATAGAATTTGCACGCATGCAGAAGCGGACCTTTCTTTAGGATTTCTAAGCGATGAGGGAGTGCGATGCCCGTTACACTTTTCTGTTTTTAATTTGGAGAATGGCAGGCCTCTGAACCCGCCTGCAGAGGAAGCGCTGAAAACGTACAATGTTAAAATAGATCAAAACGAGATTTACGTTGAGGTATAGCAATGCAGACTGCGATTTCTGTTGAAAAAATTCGAGAGGACTTTCCCATTCTAAAACGAATGGTGCGAAACGGCAAGCATTTGGTGTATTTTGACAATGCGGCAACTTCACAAAAACCAATCCAGGTAATCAATGCAATTTCAGACTTTTACACAAATCATAATTCAAACATTCATCGGGCCGTCCACGCACTGGCAGAGGAGGCAACCGAGGCGTACGAGATAACTCGTGACAAGGTCGCCAAATTTCTCAACATCCAAGACCGACAGGAGATAATCTTTGTCCGCGGTACGACTGAGGCAATCAATCTTATAGCATACACATGGGGCCGCCAGAACGTAAACGCAGGCGATATCATAGTTACAACAGAGTATGAGCACCACAGCAACATTGTCCCATGGCAACTGCTGACTCAGGAAAAGGGCGCCAAGCTAGAATACATTGGCGTAAACGATGACGGAGAACTGATCCTAGACCAGCTTGACACCTATCTTGCAACTGGTAAAGTGAAGCTTGTTGCCATAAGCCAGATGTCAAACGTGCTTGGGACCATAACTGACATGGCAGAGGTTATGAGGAAATGCAAAAAGGCAGGAGTAAAGGTGCTAGTTGACGGCGCACAGTCTGTCCCGCACATGAAAGTTGACCTGCAAAGCCTTGGATGCGACTTTTTTGCATTTTCTGCACACAAGATGCTAGGACCAACGGGTGTGGGTGTTTTGTGGGTAAGAAAGGCACTACTAGAACAAATGACTCCGTTCCATGGAGGTGGAGACATGATTCGGGAGGTCCACAAATACGAGACTACCTGGAATGACTTGCCGTACAAGTTTGAGGCAGGAACTCCAAATATTGCAGACGTGATTGGATTTTCGGCGGCGCTGGATTATCTGAGTAATTTAGGGATGGACTTTGTAAGGACTCACGAAATAGAAATAACAAAATACGCACTTGAAAAAATGTCTGCAATTAAGGGACTCAAAATTTACGGAACAAAGGACATCTCAAAGAGAGGCGGAGTGATATCATTTAACTTTGCAGACATTCACCCACATGATCTTGCAACTATAATTGACGAAGAGGGGGTTGCCATACGATCCGGTCATCACTGCGCGCAGGTATTGATGGAAAGATTGGATGTTGCAGCAACATCACGTGCAAGCTTTTACATCTACAACACAAAAGAAGAGGTTGATGTTTTGATAAAATCACTTGAAAAGGCAGCGAGGTTGTTTAAGCTATGAGCAGCAATGCCGACATTTACCATGAGATGATTGTGGAATACTCAAGGCACCCAAGCAATTTCGGGAAAATTGAAAATCCCGATGTGACATACCATGACAGTAACCCATTGTGCGGCGATTCAATTGATATTTTCATGAACATTAAGGATGACAAGGTATCTGATATCAAGTTCAATGGGCGCGGCTGTGCCATATGCATGGCATGCTCATCTGTCATGACTGAAATTGTGAAAGGAAAAACCATCGACGATGTCAAAAAGATACAAAAAGACGATATCCTAGGAGAGCTTGGACTGCAAAACCTCCAAGCAGTTAGAATCAAGTGCGCACTATTGTCCCTCAAAGTACTAAAATACGCCATTTACACGTACCTTGCAAATCATCTAAATGACACAAATGCAGACGCGCTAAAACAAGAGGCTTCGGCACTCTATTAGGGAAATTACCTTGGCTGACGTTTCACTAGAAATCCGAAAAGTGATTTTTGATAAATACAACAATCCTGACATTAGATTCACAAACGACGAGATATTTGAAATTCTGCAACAAAACAACTCTATTGATAAATCCCTTGTGATAGATGATATGGAAAAATATTTCACAGATCTATGTGATGCCGGACTGATGCGAAACATTGCACAAAACTTTACCACTCAACATTTCAAATTATTCGATGACATGGAAAAAATAAAATGCAATTCATGCAACGCCGAATCGCCGATTGGGAAATCAGAACCACGGGTCTGCCCAGCATGCAAGGCAGCTATTTAGATTTGTATCTCTGAGCGGCGCTTTCCAAAGACTGGATCATCGGAAGCTTTTCTCCAGTTAGGTATAGTACGAGCGCACCGCCTGCAGTGCTGATATGTGTTATTTTTTCTGCCAATCCGTATTTTTTAAGTGCCGATGTCAGATGTCCGCCGCTTACTATGGTAGTTGCCATCGAATTTGCAACTGCTTCAAGAAGTGATCTTGTGCCGTAGCTGAACTTTTCTTTTTCAAAAAATCCTGCAGGCCCGCTGATGAAGACAGTTCCAGCGCTGGATATTATTTTGGAGTAATGCTCGATTGTTTTTGGACCTAGATCGTAGATTTGATCCCCTTTGTTTAGCTCCCTGACATCAAGCTCGTGTCTTTCACCGTCCTTGTTTATTGCCACATCTACTGGAGTGAAGAACACATCCGGATATTCTCCCATCAGGACATGTGCCTTTGCAACTGCCTCTTCTTCTCCCTTGATCCCAAGAGGGTACTTGATTCGTGCCTGCGCGCGCATGAAAACATTGCCTATTAGACCTGTTAGGAGAATCTGGTCTGCCCTGCCTCTTTTTATGAGCATCTTGATTGCTTCCAACCTGTCGGTCACCTTGGATCCTCCAAGTACTATGACGTGGGGCGCCTTTGCAACCGTTAGTATTTCGTCTAGCTTTCGCACTTCACGCTCTACAATTTTCCCAGCACATGCGGGCATCACATGTGCAAATCCGACAAGTGACGGGTGCGACCTATGTGCACTTGGAAATGAATCCAATACACACAAATCAAAAAGTTTGCCCAATCTTTTGACCATTATTGTGTTTGCTGCATCCTTTGGAGAAAATTCGTAATTTTCTTCCGCACAAAATCTCAGATTGTCCAATAACATAATGTCGCCGTCCTTCATTTTTTTTATTTCAGACTGCGCAAGTGATCCCATGACATCCTGAACATAAATAATTTTTTTACCAAGTAGCTTTTCCAAAATCTTTGCATGTTGTTCCATTCCAACATAGTCTGTGTTTCCAACTCGTCCCTGATGTGACACGACGACTACTCTTGCATCGCTTAAGGCCTTGATTGTTTCGATTACTTCCTCGATTCTTTTGGCCCCTGATATCTCCTCGGTTGCAGGATCAATTGGGCAATTCATATCAACACGCAAAAGAACAGTCTTTCCCTTCAAGTCGAAATCATCAAGGGTTAGAATCTTCACATCCATTGTCTTTCTCTGCCATCTTAAAATCTTTCAGCCGATCAGAATCATTCCTGCAAAACAATTTACAGTACGATATGATTAGACGTTTTGAGATAAATTAAAAATGTCATGTATGGATGCGATATAGTTGCAAAACTGGTTGTTTGCTGTTAGATCAAGGGCATTTTTGCTCTTTGTACTGGCTTTTATCATAATGTCAGTTCTGGTACAGACTAAAATCACATCTGGCTTTGACCAATCCATAATACTGTACTTTCAGTCAATAGCGGGAAACCCTACCGTGGATCTCTTCATGTGGGGCATGACTGAGATAGGAAACGTCATATCGATTCTGCTTTTGAGCGTAATACTTGCCATCATACGCAGGACGCGAAGAATAGGAATCACGCTTTTGCTGTGTATAGTGATTGGAACGCTTGCCTCTGGATACTTCAAAGGGTACGTAATAGACAGTCCGCGCCCGGACCTTGAATTCCTAGGCTCAAAGTTTCCGTATGCCATAGGCCAAGACACGTTTGTCATTGGAACCGATGGCTCTTTTCCGTCAGGACACGCAACTAGGGCTGCAATCGTGGCCTTTGTAATTGGATATGCCCTGTCAGAAAGATTCCCAAGGGGGCGATATCTGATGTGGCTGTTTCCTGTTGTAGAGTCAATCAGCCGAGTATATGTGCTGGAACACTACCCAATGGATGTTTTTGGCGGAACTGTATTTGGAATAATAATTGCAAATTTGATAAGCAAAAAAGTAAAACTCAACGAGTTTTTCAAAAAATCACAAGTTTAGATCGTCAAAGACCTTGGGACTGATCAGAACGATGGCATAGTTTTCAGCGTCATGATGATACGTCCAGTATCTGAGGTTTCTTTCCTGCCTTGTCTGCCTTAGCATGTAGTTGATCTCAGTTGTTATGATAAATCCAATTTTTTTTGCCATGTCTTTTTGTTTTGGCATCAATACCATGTATCCTCCTTTCTGGTTTTCAAAACCGAGTCTTACCATTTCGGATGCAAAATTAGATGCGTCCTTTTCGTTTTTTGCGATAAATGTTTTTACAATTGGTATCTGCGATGGATGAAACTCCATAAAATCACAAATGTGTACAATTTAATTAATTCATCTGGAAAAACAACAAAACCACGTGATCGAGTGTTAAAATTCTTAACTTACAAGTCAAATACTGATTATAGTAACACCTTATCGATAATCAAATACGATGATTCTCATTGGCCTCATTAGCTAAACTAGCGCAAAAGCTAAAACAGGAAAAATTAGACGCCTCAAAACAACGAAGATTACAAGAAAAAATGCTAAAAGAAGCAGTTTCACTGGCTCGCCGCTCGTCCTCTGGATTGTCGTCAGTTGAGCACCGACTCGAAGATTCAAAGGCAAAACTAGGTGAAATTAATGCCGAATTTAACCATGTTCTGGCAAGAAAGGAAAGCCTTGAGAGACTTGCATCTGCGGCACAGGAGCGACTAACCCAAGAGATTGCCGCAAAAGACCAGGCAGAAACAGATCTACAGAATGCCGAAACAGAGGGTGCAAAACAGATTGCTGCAGAACGATTGGAGCAAATTATTCAGAAAATCGCAGAACTGGAAGAGGAGGCAACACAAAGACAGGCGGCCGCAGAAAAACTTGTCAATGTGATAGAGGGTTTCAAAAAGTCAAAAACCAAAACCTCGCACCAAATCCAAAAACAGACAAAATCAAAACCCGTATTACTACACCAAATCAAAACAAGCACCGTCGATTCTGAGCGACTCAAAAAACGTGTCGACATCGCAACCAAAAAAGAGCAAAACGTCACCAAAATTCTAGATGTTGTATCAAAGAAGCTGGCAGAGCAAGCTGCAAGAAAAAGAAAAATAGCCGCAAAGAAAGCAGCAGCCAAAAGAAAAGCCGCAGCTAAGATAGCCGCAGCCAAAAGAAAAGCGGCAGCAAAAAAGGCAGCAGCCAAAAAGAAGGCAACTGCAAAAAAGAGAGCGGCAAAGAAAAAGACTGCACCAAAAAAGAAAGCAGCCGCCAAAAAGAAATCTTCAAAGAAGCAAAAGAAAAAGTCAAGGCGTTAGTTCTCTGACTTTTTTATGCATATGTTATAAAACAGTGATCTGATAGAATTGTACATGAAAAAAAGAGGGGTCATAGTTTCACTCGCAGGCGTAGCGATGCTCGTAATTTCGTTTTCTATTGCAATCTCGATACTTGAAAGTTCCGGAATATCTGACAACGAATTTTTGCTTCCAGACGTGTTAAGGGATGCCTTTGATCAGGTGTCTGAGAAAACACAAATCCAGCCTGGGGACACTGCATATTTTTCGTTTGATGCATCATCTGATACAAGAACGCTCCTGTGGGGATTTCAGATAATGGATTCCCAAATGGGCGAAGGGCTTGTGATTTCTATTTCAAACATCTATGGTGATGATTTTGGGCAATTCACAACAAATCAGCCGGTGTTTTTTGAAACACTTGAAGTAACAAGATCCGATGTTTACAATTTTAATGTGGAAAACAAAGGCAGTGATCCAGTCACATTGGTGATGATGTTTACAGAAAACCCCGATGACTCTAAATCTGTAATCAATCCGAATTCCCCGCTTGGCAAATCCCTTCTCGCACTTGCAGCCTCTGGAACTTTTTTCATTACGGGAATAGTAACTACCATGGCCGGAATAATAATAATTATAATTGATTATAGAAAAAACCGTTCTTCTAATTTTGTCTAGTATTCTTTTACTATTAATTCGCCGTATTTTCCTTTTCCAAGAGAAACTTCGTTTTTGAATGTGTTTGTGTATCCATTTTTGATTAGGATCTTAGAGCCGTTCTTTACCTTGGTGATTTCGTCTCCCCAAAGGGTTAACTTGATTTCTCCTGCTGCGTCAACTAGAAATGCATTACACACATCTGTAGTTCCGCCCATTTTGAGATTGACTGTTCGTGGCTCTTCCATTCTTTCGACTGTTCCTTCTATGTCGATTTTGTTTCTCATGTTTTTTGCTTCTGCTGTTGTTACCACAAATCAAATCTGAAATAAACCAGTAATAAGCTTTTTAGTTTCTTGAAATTAGACCAAAAATTCTACAAATTTTACACCGGCGGCGAAAAATTTACGCATTATGCCACTATATCAGTTATATACTCAGATTTGAAAAATGCATTTGCAGAGGTATCGAAGCCCGGCCAACCGAGAGGGACTCAAGATCAAAAATAAGAAATCCCTTCCTTTAGGGGTTCGTGGGTTCAAATCCCACCCTCTGCACTCTTTTTTTACAAAATTACGATTCTGCAGGATGTGGAAAAAACGGTCTTTTCTAAACTTCGATTGCGTTAACGGAGGAGACGTTGTGATCTGACAAGCTTTTGTGCAGGTCGGCTGAAGATTCTTCCCTGAATGTCAAGTTGCATCTATAACACTTCCACATCTTGGCACTCATGGGTATAATATAGCGTTCATAAAATTTAAGGATAGTGGATATTTCATCCACTTTTTTGTATAATATGATCAAAAACACTAAAAATTACATTATTCTTGGTGCGTTGTGGCATAATTCCGCCTGCAAACTAATTTAGTTGAGATGCAAAAATTCACATCAGATGGATGTTTTTTCGATTTTCAGCCAGCTTTCATATTTTGGAATATTCCTTCTCCTTGTTCTGGTAAACACCGCTCCAATTTTGATGCCACCTACATGGCTTATTCTAGCGTCATTTCATGCACTAGATGAAACACTAAGTCCTGCCTTTCTTGCACTAGTTGGGGCGACCGGTGCAGCCGTTGGAAGGATTGTCTTGTTGTACACTAGCGGATTTTTTAGAACATTCATGAGCGAGGAAAGAAAGTCAAGTCTTGATAAAATTGCAAATTATCTAAAATCAAAAAGGCTTGGATATTTTGCTGCGTCATTTTTGTTTGCAGCCACTCCACTCCCAAGCAACATGCTCTTTATCGGATACGGACTGATGAAGGCAAAAAGCGCGCAAATTTATCTTGGGTTCTGGGCTGGACGTGCTATCTCATATTACGTGATGGTTTCAATTAGTCCAGTTATCCTTACTCCGTTTGCAAAATTATTTGAGGACAGGATTTTGGGAATAGTGTTTGTAGATGTCATGACCATTGTAATACTCGTCCTTTTTGCATGTGTGAACTGGAATGTGTTGCTTACGCAAAGAAAAATACAGTTCGTACAGACAAAAATCTGGAAAGTGTAAAATGAACGATCTAAAAAAACTAGAACTTTATGTGCGGCGGCAGATCCAAAACGATCCGGCGCACGATTTTGAACATATCATGCGGGTATGCAAAAATGTCAAAAAAATAGCAAAATACGAAAACGTTGACTTGAATTTGGTTTTAGCAGCTGCACTCCTCCATGACATGGTGTCGTTTCCAAAGTCTGACAAAAGATCAAAGACCTCGTCACTCAAAAGCGCGCAAAAGGCAAAAGAAATACTGGAAAAATATCATTACACAAAAAACGAAATAAAAACAATCGTAGATGCGATTGCAGATCACAGCTTTTCAAGAAACAAGATCCCAAAAACAATGGTGGGTAAGATTCTTCAGGACGCGGACCGGCTTGACGCCCTTGGTGCAATTGGAATCGCACGCACGTTTAGCGTGGGAGGCGCGGAAAACAGGCCAATTTATCACATGACTGATCCTTTCTGCATCTCTAGAACACCTGATGATCAAAACTGGACCGTTGACCATTTTTATCGCAAGCTTTTACTTCTTGAAAAAAAGATGAACACAAAATTTGCAAAAAAAGAGGCAAAACGCAGAACTATGATCCTAAAGGGATTTCTCACCAGTCTGAGACGAGAAATCTAGCCGTAATCGACGTACCTGGAATATCTTTTCTCAATTTCTGAGTTTTTACCAATCGTAATCTTCTCAATTTCCTCTTTGTAACGATTTTTCATGTATTTTTTTATCTCAGAGAATGACTCGTCATCTGGATATGACTCGTCAAGCCTCTCTATCATTGCAAAATATTCGACTGTTTTTTGACGAAACTCTTCAATTGTCGGCTTTTTTATCTTGTTTAGCCGGAACCAGATGCACGCCCAGCTTGCGCCTATCACATGCGGCAGTAAATCATATGCCCTTTCTATCTCAAAACGCTCGTCGTTTCTCATGGATTGTTCAACTGTTTTGCCATCATTTTTGCAAAATATGTGACAATCATGTCCGCACCAGCTCTCTTGATCGAAAATAAAATTTCTGACATGACGTCAGTTTCGTTTATCCAACCCTGCTTTGCTGCCCCCTTGACTAGTGCATATTCGCCTGACACCGAGTATGCCGCTACTGGAATGTTGAATCTTCGTTTTGTCTCTGCAATCAAGTCAAGATATGCAAGTGCTGGCTTTACCATTACTATGTCGACACCTTCGTTGATGTCTGACTCTATTTCCCGCATTGCCTCTCGCGGATTGGTAAATGGGACCTGGTACGACTTTCTGTCTCCAAACTGTGGCGCGCAAGATGCCATGTCACGGAATGGCGAATAAAACGAAGAGCGGTGTTTTGCAGAATGTGACATTATTCCAACATCTGTAAATCCTTCCCGATCCAATGCTGCCCTGATTGCCTTGACCTGGCCGTCCATCATTGCAGATGGTGATACTATGTCGACTCCGGCCTTTGCCTGACTGAGCGCTATTTTTGCAAGCGTCTCATTACTGGAATCGTTATCGATGTGGTTTCCCTTGAGTAATCCGCAATGTCCTGACGTGGTGTACTGGCAAAGGCAGACATCTGCCATTATTACGATGCTGTCGCCAAAGCTTTTCCTGATTTCCGATATTGCCTTTTGGACAATTCCGTCATCTGCAAACGCCGCAGTTCCGGCATCGTCCTTTTTTGTTGGGATTCCAAATAGCATAATTGCTGGAATTTTGAGATTTTTTATCTCCTCTGCCTCTTTTATGACATCTGATAGTGGGAGCCTCTCGATTTCTGCCATGGAATCTATTTGGATTCTAGACTTTAGGTCCTCTTGGACAAACACTGGACAAATCAAATCGTTTGGAGAAAATGTAATTTCCTGAACTAGGTTACGCATTTTTTCATTTTTGCGCAATCTTCGCAGTCGTCTTGTGGGGAAAGAAGACGTCATGAACAAAATCCCCTCTAAAGCAATATAATTCTAGTCTGATGCGTTTTTGAAAAATCAGTCGCTTTTTTTCTTGTAATCAAAAAGCTTTGTAGCTGCTTTGAGCAGTTCTTCGTCTGACTGTTCCGACGCGCGTCGAATGTTGTTCATCGGCTCTGAGATTATTCCCTCAACTATTGCCTTTGTCAAATCCTCGATTATCTTGATTTTCTCCTGGTCTGTCTCGCCAAGCATCGATAGCGCTTTTTCCAATTCTTTTACTCTGCGGGTGTCAATGTCCTTGAATATCTCCTTGACTACTGGCTCTACTTCTAGTCTTTTCATTTGGGCTTCAAGTACTGATATCTCTTCACTAATTATTTTTTCTGCATTTGTCTTCTCATTTACCCTGTTTCTCATGTTTTTATCGACAATTTCTGCGATTTGATCAAGATTCATCATCTTTATTCCGTGTATGGTGGTTACTTTCTCGTCTACAGTCCTTGGGTTTGACAAGTCAAGTATCATCATTCCAGTTTTCTTCTCATCTATTGCTTCCTTGATTCTCTCAAATGTGACCAAAAAGTACGGTGCAATTGTTGCTACAAACAGCACGTCGTATTTTGAAAAGCCAGACAGCACATCCTCAAAACCAATTGGGCTTCCGCCAACTGTCTCGGCAAATGCCTTTGATCTGTCTAGCGTTCGGCTTGTCACAAAAAACTCGTACCCTCGTTTGTTTAGCGACTTTGCAACCATTGTGGCGGCCTCGCCAGTTCCGATGAGAAGTATTTTTTTTGATTTTAGATCGTCAATGTTTTCTTCTGCAAGCTTTACTGCCATAGAGCCAACTGAGATGCTCCCCTTGCTTATTCCAGTAGAGTTTCTTACTCTTGTTCCTATTCTGATTGCCTTGTCAAATAACGTGTTTAGGTATTCACCTGACGCTCGTATCTCCCTTGCGTTTGCTATTGCCTCTTTTATCTGGCCCAAGATCTGCTCCTCTCCTACTACCATGGAGTCAAGTCCCGATGTGAGCTTTAACAGGTGTGAATAAACGTCAATGTTCTCTGATATCTCGAAATTTTCCTTAAACGCCATCTCTTCTAATCCTGCAAGAGATGCCCAAGTCTTTTTGATTTTTTGGATATTGAAATCATTTGAAAGGCCAAAAATCTCTACTCTGTTACACGTCTGCAGTATGACGCATTCTTTTAGTCCTGAATACTCTTTGAAATATTCATACGCCGAATCTATATCCTTGAATGTGAATTTCTCCAAAATGTGAATTGGTGAATTGTGAAACGTTACTCTCGCGTTTATTATGCCGCTCATTTCCAGTCTCCCAAAATTCTGATCATTTCCTTTTGTGCAGTTTGCAAATTCCCGTCTTTTAATAACTGTTTTATCTTTTTGCTATTTAAAACGGAATAAAGGAACTTTTTTCGCTCAATAGTGGTTGGGATCTTTTCTTTTGCCATGTCTCTTGCCGTTTTTTGCAAATTGATCTGGTAAATGTCCTCCTTGTCGATTATTTCCCTGAATACTTTTTCTGCCTTTAGCTTTATTTTTCGTGCCATCGCCGGGCTCCGGCCTCCTGTTGATATGGCAATCTGGACTGTATCTTCGATGTTGATCACAGACGGGTGCGCAAAGTCGCTAACATCTGGGTCGTCTGCAGCATACGCGTACGTTCTTTTCTTCTTTGCCCTTTGGACGATCTTTCTGTTCAGCTCTTTATCGTCTGTTGCAGCCATCACCAAAATGGGATCATATTCGTCTAAAAAGTCTGCATTATCTAGCCTTGTTTTCCTGAATTTGATTTTGCCCTTTTTTGCATAGTCTGTTATCTGGGTGTTTGCAGAATCGCTGATCACTAGGATCTGGCAGTCTTGGGTGAGAAGCGAGTTTACTTTTTTTAGGCCTTCCTGACCTGCACCTACGACGATGACTAATTTTCCCCTCAAGTTGAGGTCAACAATCACGATCTGGCACATCTGGTTTTGTATTTATACGATTCCTAGATTCTCGTTACGTTTTTAATTGAAAACTAATTCTAAAGCCAGTATGGCCTCATTGGATTCACTTGACAAAGAAATACTAAATGAGATCCAGTGGTCGTTTCCTCTTGTGTCTGAGCCATACAAAGAGCTTGCAAACAGATTTCATCTCACCACAGACGAGATGAAAAATAGAATTTCTAATCTAAAATCACTTGGAGTCCTGCGACAGCTTTCGGCAATTTTTGACACAAGAAAACTAGGATACAAGAGCTCGCTAGTTGCAATGTCCATAGACCCTGATAGACTAGATTATGTTGCAAATCAAATTAATCGCCATCCCGGAGTTTCCCATAACTATGAGCGCAACCATGAGTACAATCTCTGGTTCACACTGGCAACCCCCCCTGGCACTGATCTTAAAACCGAAGTTGACAAATTTTCAAAGCTTGGCGGAATAAACAAGGTTCGACTTCTTCCGACTATCAAATTGTTCAAAATTGGCGTAAAGCTTGAGATGGTCGATGAAAAAAAGCAAGAGGTAAAACCATCTGAGGAGAAAAAGCAAATTATAGAAACCAAATTTGTTCCAACTGAAAAAGATAAAGAGTTCATTAGACAGCTGCAAAAGGACCTTGAGGTGGTGGACAGGCCATTTTTGCAAGCGGCCAAAAACCTAGGAATGACCGAAGACCAAGTATTTGAGCAACTAAGACAATATGAGAAAATCGGAGTCATGCGAAGATATGCTGCCATTTTAAGACACAGAGACGTTGGATTTACGGCAAACGGAATGATTGTCTGGAATGTCCCAGAACCCAGAATTGAAGAGGTGGGTGAAATCCTTGGTGCATTCCCACAGGTGAGCCATTGCTATCAACGACCGTCATACCAAGACTGGCAGTACAATGTATTTTCAATGGTTCACTGCAAGTCGATTCCAGAAGCAGAAGACGTGGCAAAGGAAATCCAGCAGCAAATCAAGGTGGATGATTATAGAATTTTGTTCAGCTCACGCGAATTCAAAAAGACGCGAGTCGAATACTTTACAGAAGGCGAATTCAAAATCGAAGAAACAATTACTGTTTAATCAGCGATGCTTTTCTTTGTGGTGCCAAAAATTTGGATGTGGCTATAGGATCCAAAGATCAAAAATATCCACCGCCACGCAAAAAACAAGTTTGCAGCGCTGCTTGCTGAAAATACCCCATAATATCTTTCAACTAAAAAGATCGTGTCTGCAGCTGCCATGCAAATCAAGCTCAGAGTTACCGTGACCCAAAGAAAATTTACCTGGCCTCTGAAAAACAGAATTACCGAAATAAATGCAGGCACAAACACCAGTGCATCAAGAAACGGGTAGACGAAGTTTACTATCGTTTCAAAATTATCGCTAGGCGCACTTTGTATGAAAAAGTAAAATGCCGGCATTATGAAGCTGGTCGAAATTGCAGCGGAGAGAAGAACGTTCTTTTTTGTAATTTTGTTTTTTCTTGGAATCAAATAAAAAATCATGAATCCAAAATACAGAAAATAACTGGTAAAATAAAACAAGTCAACCAAATACGAGTTGTTGTTTTCCACTGCATATTCGCCAAAATGGTAATACGTCTGATCTGCTACAAACCAAATTATTGTAGCTGCACAATATAGGATCCACGCCTTGGCGTTATTGCCAGTTAGACCGTGTCTTATGACTAGTATGACTGAAAAGGCGACAGCGATTATCGGCACCGTAACAAAAAATATGTCAGTATAGTAGAACTGATCTTCAATTAAGGGGTGATCATCTTCATGAAAAAATCCTGCAAGAAGAAAAACTACTACGATTGATGCCAAAGAGAACAGCAAAAATTCTTTCTGTGAAAGTTTTTGCATGATTATAGACATGTGAGTGTATGATCTTAATTGGCTTTCTATCTTGACAGTGCCTTGATGAAATCATCAAAATATTTTTGCGAGATGAACTCGCCTAGTTCTACTCTTATCTCGTTTATGATGTCGTCATAGGCGTCGCCAAAAATGTCCTGTAACACTCTTTTTAGAAATTCTGGATTTTCATGGCAGTCTGGAATGTAACACTTGTAGTCTTTTTCTAACTTGGAGGCGACTTTTTCATATTCTGGTTTTCCCATTTTTAAAAGCGTACTTTCTACTGCAAAAGCAAGCAGTGCTCGTTTGGCATTGTTTTCAATGTCCATAATTAGAAATCGACTTTTTCGCTATTTAATATGCTGGAACTCTGATCTGGTCTTTCGTGCAATTTGCGCAATAACACAAGAATTCCAATTCCAAATTGGAAAATCAAAAATTATGCAGCCTGAGCTGTTGACTTGATCTCGTATGGGGGCCAGGAATTATACAAATCTGTTATCTCCTTCATGTCTTGCGAGCTTAGGTATTTTCCGTCTGACATTGCAGCAAACATTTCGATTTCTTCGACGCTGATTACGGTTGGTAAAACAGACGAGACTGCTCTCTTTGATATGATGAACTTGATTGCAAGTTCCGTGATGCCAAGGCCGTTCCTGATGGCTATTGGCCTTATCTGCTCTACTTTGGCAAGTGATTCTCTGATCCACTCTCCCTTTCGAACCGAGCGGTGGTCCTTTTCGTCAATTTTTGTATCTGCTGATACTTTTCCAGTCAAAATGCCCGATGCGTCTGGAACCCTAACTAGGATTCCAACATTTTTTCTCTCGGCTGCCTCGATTAACTCATTTCCGGGCGTCTGCTCCAAAATATTGTACACTGTTTGTACTGCCGAGACATTTTTTCGGTTCATCGCCTCTAGGCCTTCTTGCGTCCAGCCTATTGCGGGACCTAGTGCGACTTGGTACGCGTTTATCTTTCCATCATTGATTTTATTGTCAAGTGTATTGAATATCACGTCGTCCTGGATGTGGTGCATTTTTGGATTGTGCAATCCATATACGTCGATATAGTCTGTCTGGAGTCTCTCTAGACTTTTTTCTAGTGCGTGCTCTGTGAACAATGGATCAAATCTTTGAGGCAGCTCGCTGTGGCCGATTTGCTTTGCGTCCTCAAATTCGTAGCCGTATTTTGTGGATATGACTATCTCGTTTCTCATTCCCTTGAAAACTTCGCCGATCAGTTTTTCGCTTTTCCCCTTGCCGTACATGTCGCCTGTCTCAAAAAAGTTTATTCCCAAATCGTACGCACGCTTGAGCATTCTTTTTGCCTCGTCATCTTCTATTTTTTTCCCCCACCAGTCAAGCGCGATTGTCCATGCACCAAATCCTATCTCGGATACCTTTATTCCTGATTTTCCAAGTGTCTTGTATTTCAATTTACGATCTCCTTGAACTTTGCCAATCTTGATTCAAGTTCTCTCTGGCTCAAAACTGCTTCTCCAGAATTGATATTTGCATTTATGTCTATCCAAGATTTGCAACCCTGATATTCTGATTTTAGCGGAATCTCAAATTCTTGCACCTTGAACACTTTGAGGAACACTGCCTTCATTGGTCTGTCTGGCATCCAGTTTCTTCTTGTTGCAATGTATGGCTCGCTCCAAATGTGAAACTGGGATAATTGATTGATTTTATCGTCTGACAATACGTCTGACTCTGCTAGAACCTCTGCATATGATGTTATTTTGTTTAGTCCCTCCTTTGGTTTTTGCCCCATCGCAATATCCAAATACTTGTGAAACTGCGGCTTTAGATTGTCGTACGTTTGGTGCTCAAACGTGGGAAAAAGAAGAAATTTTTTTGATTCTACAACAAATCCAGACGCCACTTCTAGTATTCCGCCTTTTCGCAAAATAACTGTCTGGTCGCCTGCCTCAAGTGCCTTGACAACCGTTGCCCATTCCTTTAGTCCGTTCATCTATCCAAGACTTGCAATTAGCGGAATAATATCCTTCTTGACACAGACAATCATCGGCGTGTCCCGTTCGATGTACCTTGAGACTTGGGTTTCGCGCAACTCCATTATCAAATCCTGAAATGCGTGCAAGTCGTCGGTCTCAAATGCCAACATGAAATCCTCATCGTGTATTCCAAAGGAATATGTCGTGTTTAGCACAACTTGCGGGAATTTCTGGCCAACCACTATGTGCTCATCCATCATTTTCTTTCGTTGGTCAACTGGCAAGAGATACCACTCTCGCGTCTTGATGAACGGATAGACGACTGCGTATTTTAGCGGCTCGTTTCCCTCAACAAACGATGAGACCCTGCCTGCCTTTGCATACATTGACTGTCTGGTAGATGAAAGGTAAACGTGGGAAGGAATGATGTATTTTCCAAATACTGTCAGGTATATCTTTGAGATTACTTCCTGGATGACTTCTACATTATCTGCAGAAAACCAAAACAAAAACTCGGCATCATCTCTTAATCCCAATGTGGAATAAGACCTAAATTTTACCTTGGAGTTTCGAATCACCTGCTCTATTTCCTTGGCAGACTCTTCTTTTGCCAAATCTGCCATCCATCTCCATTTTGGGTCTATTTTGAAAAACGAGAAATTGAAAAACGTCCGCTTTGACTCTTCCATGGTTTGGTTTTCCTATGACCATATTTAACAATAATCCATTTTCTCAAGATGGAGATCACCTTGCGCCAAATTGGACGAATGCTTATCTGTTTTTGCAGCCCATATCGTGGCATGAAACGCCCGTTTTTGTTTTTGTGTACGTGCACAGGACTTGAACTGATGACTGCAGTTGGAGTCACTGCGTATCTGGCGTATCTTGGGCAGACGACTCTGGCGCTGATTTCTGCAATGGTGTTTGCCAAGGTGATAGTGTTTCATTTTGTAATCGATATCTACGACAGGCTCAAGTCAAAGAAAAAACTACGCCCTTACAATTTGAAAGATTAATTTTGCGCCATTCCGTATGGTATCCATTGAGCTATGTTGGAAACCCTATAGATGTCATAAAGAAACTCTACGCCGAACAAAAATGGCCTGAGATATTCACGTTTTGCCAGACTATGCTCGAGTCCGATCCCAAGGACTTGGTCGCATTGCAAAATATCTCAACTGCGCTGTTGCAGGCAGGAAAATACGATGACGTGATATCGTACTGCGACACTGTCTTGCAAATGAACCCGCTTGATGAATACGCATTAAAAAACAAAATATTTGCATTGGAGCGACTCAAAAAACACGATCAAATTATTTTGTGTTGCGACAAGCTCTTAGAAAAAAATCAAAATGACTCTTGGACACTTGACAGCAAAGGGTTGGCACTAAATGAGCTAAATAGACACGATGAGGCAATCTCAAATTACGACGCGTCACTCAAAATTAACCCAAACAACACAACTGCCCTCATGAACAAGGCAATCACCCTGTCCTACTTGCAAAGGTACGCTGACGCAATACCGATCTACGACAAGGTGCAATCAGTCGATAACACAATCAAAGAGGCAGGACTTGCAAAGTCAGACGCATACACAAAACTTGGAAAACCCGATGAGGCGTTTTTAGCAGCTCAAGGGTTGCTAGTGCCAGACATTGTAAGATTCAAAGAAAAGGCTGCGGAAAAACAAATGCGCGTCTTTGACTATTATTGCCTAAACGAATTTTTGGAAATTGAAAAAAGAGAAAAGCAACACCAAAAAACCTAGACTCAAAACTAAACTAGACTATCTCGACAATTTTGTCCCTTGATTTGTGGCCTTTTCTTATTGCTACGTTTCCAGAAGGGACGTCAAAATGTTTTGCCAGTTTTTTTATGACTTCCTTGTTTGCCTGACCGTCGACTGGTTTTGATTTTACACCAATTGTTATCTCATTGCCATTTACCGTGATGGAATCAGAATTGAATTCGACGTGCACTTGGTATAGCAAACTAGTTTAGTTCTATGCGTTTACGATCCAGTCGTAGCCTTTCTTCTCTAGCTCGTCTGCAAGTGAGGCGTCTCCTGACTTTAGGACCTGACCTCGCGCAAAAACATGCACATAGTCAAGTTTTTTTAGGAATTTTAGACTCCTTGCATAATGGGTGATCACTATGATTGTTGCATCTGGAGTTGACACATCGCTGATTGCTTTTGCAACTGCCTGCACTGCATCGATGTCAAGACCCGAGTCTGGCTCGTCTAGGATGGAAACTTTGGGTTTTAAGACTGCCATCTGGAGCACTTCGGATCTTTTCTTTTCCCCGCCTGAAAATCCTTCGTTTAGATATCTTGAGAGAAAGTCATCCCCAAGACCAACTGTCTGCAAATTCTTTTTCAGATAATTTTGAAACTCTCTAACTGTGATGAATACTTCTCTGTCGCTTGATGCAAGTGACTTGCTTAGTGCGTTGTATGATGTTCTAAGAAAGTGCGAAAAACCAACACCTGATACTTCGGTCGGATACTGGAACCCTAAGAACAACCCTTTTTTTGCCCGCTCGTCAGTCGATGCATGTGTAATGTCTTCGCCGTCTAGCAGAATCTGTCCCTGTGTTACCTCGTACTTTGGATGGCCTAGCAGAGTATAGGCAAGTGTGCTTTTTCCAGAGCCGTTTGGACCCATTATTGCGTGGACCTCTCCTGGACCTGTCTTTAGATTCACGCCTTTGAGAATTAACTTTCCTTCCCTTTGGACATGCAAATCTCTAATCTCAAGTACTGCCATGTTTTGCTATTTGCTCCAAAGTCTATATAATTTCGCCTAATTTTAGCTAGTCCTAATCATGTAAAAACAAAAAGAAAGAAGGATTAGTGTTTAGTTTCTGGCTAAACTTGGTCTTAGTGTCAGATTCAGCTTGTAGCACGAAAGAATTTCTTTGCATCTGTTACGTATGGTGACTTCGGTTACTCCAGCGATGCTTGATACGTCGCGTTGAAGCACGTTTTGTCCAAGCAGGACTGATGCGATATACAGGTACGCTGCGGCGATTCCGTTTGGCGCTTTGCCATCTGCCACGCTTGCGTCGTCTGTTTTTTCGGCAATCTCCAAGGCGAGTCTTTCTACTCGCACGTCCGTGTTAGTCATGTTTGAAATCTTGGAGATGTACTTGTCCATAGTTATGACAGGTGCGGTTACTGAGCCAAGCTCCATTACGAGAGTTCTATAGTATTTTGCAGCAAGCTTTGTCTTCATTTTGAGATCCTTGTTGGATCCGGTGCCACTGCAAATTTCCTCAAGCGACCTTACTACATCGCATTGTTTGCACGCCATGTAAATTACGGCAGCAGCAATGCACGCAACAGATTTGCCTTTTACCTCCATATGGGAGTCAAGATTTCTGTAAATCATTGACGATGTCTCCAAAACGTTTGAAGAAAGCGACAGGCTTTGACATGTTCCTCCAATTACGGTGAGAACATTTGCGAGTCTTCTCTCTCTTGGGGACGATACCCTGACTCTTTGTTGCCATTTTCTGAGGTTGTGCATTTGATTTGCAACTTGGTAATTGATTGTCTTTCCAGAAAAGTCCTTTGTGCTGATGGAAATTTCTGTTGCGATTCCCAAGTCGTGTTGCGAAAAAGTAGTTTGTCCGCTTGCTCGTGTGAGCTTTGTTCTTTCTTCGATGCTTGAGCTCTTTGATTCTGGGCCATAGTCTGCCATCTGTTCCATGACTACAATTCCGCACATGGAACAAATTTGCTCGCCATTGTGTACATCATCAACTAGTGACGATTTACATTCTGGACAGCATGTTTGTAGTTCTGTTATGTTCATCTTTTTCTCTTCCTAAATTTATCGCGTTTAATCACAGGTTCATCAAGGGAGTACACTTTTTGGTCGATGTATTTTTGAATATTGTTTGTCAGGGATATTGCTGAAGCATATGGCTTTGATACCGGGCCTATCATTTCCGTTACTTTGGCAACCTTCCTTCCGGTGCTGTCACAAACAATTCTGCCTTCATCAAGTGGTACCTTGAGTCGTATGATGACTCTGCCACTACTGGCCAAGTGCATAATTTCCCCTACCTCCTGCAATTGAAGTCTAGAACCATCAAGTGCTAATCATATACTTCTGTCAACTTTACTTTAGCTGCAAGCTATATTGAATTTTATTTTGATTGTTTTGCTCTTTTTGCAACAAGTTTCTCCGAAATCTTGTAGAGAACTTTTGCCTTTGGAGAAACTTTTGGCAGCATGATGTATCCTGACCTGACAAATGCCCTTCTTGGGAATCGCACCTTGTCATCAGACGTCGTGGTTTCAAATCCCGCTTCTTTTGCAGCATCTGTCAGTTCTTTGAGGGAAGGATCAAAAACGCATTTGTCTTTTGGAAGTCTGCGCCCCATTCTTTTTGTTAATGTTTTATTGAAATAATCTAACCAGACTACGATGTGTTCGTAATCTTTCATTGAATCACTTTAAGAGAATTGCGTTTACTACTCCGTGCTGTCCCGGTCTTGAAACAACACGGCACTTGCCGCTTTCTGTTTCTAAAATTGCGCCCTTGGAAATTACTCCACGTCTCTGATAGTCGCTGTTAGTTGCGTTTTCTAAAACTTTGAGAATTTTAGTTTTCTTTACTTTTTTATCTGCCATTGACAAATTAACAAAATCAATTGTTTTGAGTCCTGTCTTTGTATGGTTTGCACGAACCTGTCTTGTCACTGTGACTTGGGTTCCTATGTTTGCCTCATTTGGAAATCTATCCATGTCGTACTTTCTTCTTGTTCTTAATGGATGTCGTCTTCCGCCTGTTATCTTACTTGTTGAAAGATTCTCTACTGACCTCTTCACAAGGTCGTTTCATTTTTACTCTAATTTATACACAACGCAAAAATTCTCAAATAACCGGCTTTGGACTAATTGAAAATTATGCTTGCTGGGTGATTTGCTCGGGGCTTGCATGCTCTGCTGGAGCTTTTCTTGCCTTTTTGAATAGCTTCTGTTTTAGAACATCTGCATCGCCGCTAATCCCGAAATATTTTTGGAACTTTATTGTGGTAGTGTAAATTTTCAATCTGCCGACATTTTGATGAGCAATATAGTCAAGCTGTTCTAGTTCCTTGAGGTGCGAATAAACCCCGGTGCCCCTTGTTTCTACTAGTTGCTTTGATGATATTGGCTGCATGTATGCAATGTATGACAATGTCTTGAGTGTGGCATTTGGCAAAATTGGTTTTGATGCGTATCTTCGAATCACACTGTTGTACTCTGGCTTTAGCTGAAACACGTAAGAGCCGTCTGGAAGCGCGGCAATCTCAAGTGCCCTGTATGCTGACTTTGTCTTTTTCTCTATTCCGCCAAGCAATGCAAGGGTCTTTGTCCTAGATTCCGTGCCTGATGCCTTGATTAGCTCCTCTACTGAGAGTGGCCTGCCGGCAGAATACAGTGCAGCCTCTAGTCGAGCTGTCGCCTCGCCGTCGTCTTCAATTTTAGTCATGATTATGCCATGCTCTCCGTGAGTATGGTTATCTTGATGTCGTCTTCAATCTGCTCCAAGTCTACCTTTTGGTCACGAGCCAAAAATAAAATGGCAAAAAAGCATCTAATGGCATCCACAGTGTCTAAATCCGCAATTATGGCGTGTAAAAATCCGGAACCTGTATCCCCTATCTTTCTTAGAATCATGTCCTCATATTTTCCAATTATGTTCTCAAGTGATACAAAATAATCCTTAAAGTCAGGAACCTCGACTGGCTCAAATCTTAGGTGCCCACCTCTTCTTGAGCTTGGGTTTGCAATTGCACCAATTAGGTTTTCCAAAAGCGAAAGCAGTTCGTCTAGTGTGACTGGGTATGTTGATTCATGGCGGTACGGTATGTTGAGCATTTCAACGTCCACGTCTGTTCTTCCCCTGAGTGGCTTTTTCTCCATTGCCGCTTTTTGCAGCGCGAAAATTCTCTCCACCTTCATCCTATGTATGAGTGAAGACGAGAGTGCTGCCATTCCTGCAACTCGAAGGTCTTTTTTGTCAGCCTTTTTTAAAATGTGAATCAAAAGATCTAGAATTTGGACAATGTTGATCTCCCAGACGTCCTTTTTTGCTATGGTGTTTGGGTTAAACAGAACATTTACTGGAGCTTGAGAAATATTTTCTGCTTGACTCTCACTCATAACAAAAACATGTGTTTTGTTTAATAATACTGTGAGGCTCTATTTTTTTGCCCTTGCCGGTCAACTCTTATATTGTTATTAGTGCTGCCTATCCGTAATGAAGGCCGCCAGAATCACGTCTCCACACCAGCCCTTAGAAGTAATGGAAATAGAAACTCCAAAACCAAAAGACGTTGAGGTCGTAGTAAAAGTAAAGTCAACAGGTGTTTGCCACAGCGACTTGCATCTGTGGGAGGGAGGATATGATACTGGCGATGGTTTTATGAAGGTGACAGACCGGGGTGTGAAATTCCCAGTTACGCCCGGCCATGAAATTGTAGGTACAGTGTCTGAGATCGGAAGCGAAGTGCAGGGAATAAGCGTAGGGGACAACGTTTTGGTATATCCGTGGATTGGATGCGGAATCTGTTCTGCATGCAGGGTCGGAAATGACAATATTTGCGACGCTCCGCGCTCTTTGGGTGTGTTTCAAAATGGAGGCTACGCAGAATACGTACTGGTTCCCCATTTCAAGTTTTTAGCTAAAATAGACGGAATTGACATGGATGCGGCAACATCGCTTGCATGTTCTGGCCTTACTGCCTATACTGCAATTAAAAAGTCAAATGCCAACTCGCAACACAGCATGGTGATCTTTGGGGCTGGCGGATTGGGGCTGATGGGCGTGCAAATTGCCAGGGCAATAACAAATGCCAACATCATCTGCGTGGATATTGACGATGCAAAACTTACGCTGGCAAAAGAATTGGGGGCTGATAGTGTTGTAAATTCCAAAGACCCGGAGGCGACACAAAAAATTATCTCGCTTTGCAACGGCAAAGGCGCCGACTGTGTGATTGATTTTGTAAATGCGCCACCAACTGTAAAAATGGGGCTGGCAGTTTTGCGAAAACGGGGAAACATGATCCTAGTTGGCCTTTTTGGCGGATCAATTGAACTATCACTTGTCACAATTCCGCTAAAGGCGATCACCATCCAGGGCGCATACACTGGAAACTATAACGACATGCTGGAACTAATTGGGCTTGCAAAACGCGGCGTGATAAACCCGACAATCTCAAAGAGGTACTCGCTTTTAGATGCAAACACTGCGCTGGAAGACCTAAAGGCAAGAAAAATAATGGGCAGAGCAGTTATCAATCCGTAAAATTACCCAATAATTAATAAATAAATAACAACTTCCTCAAAAAACATGAAAAAAATAGAGGCAATCATCCGATCTCAAAATTTCTCGACTCTAAAGGTGGGTCTCTCCAAGATTGGGCAGTATATTATCGCAAAACACGACGTATCAAATAATGATGTTTTTGACAAGCAAACGGGGTCAAAGGTGGGAAACGCCGGCTTCAAAAGCGTCCCGCTGACAAAAATAGAACTAGTTGTTCCTGACACCGATGCAAAAAAAGTAATTGAAATAATCTCAAAATCTTCAGGAATAAAGTCCAAAGACGGCGGCAAGATCTTTGTTTCAGAAATGACTGAAATAGTTGACATGGATACGCTTGAGGGCGAAAAAGAACTAGAGACCTCGTCTGTGGCACCGACTCCAAAAAGAAGCAGGCTAGTCCCATTGCAAAAATATGCTCTTCTCAGAGTTGATCAGTTTTATGAGCAAAACAAGGATTTCTTGCAGGCAAACTACAAAATAAAGTCATTTAGCGACCTTGTCAACTTTTGCGTCTTAGAATACCTGCCGACACTTGACGAAAAACTAAAACCGCAAAAAACAGTTTACGATCTAAACTAAATCTGAGTGCTGCCTAGTCTGAAGTCTTTGACTTTAGTTTTGGCAGTCCTTCTTTTATGGCAAGATTTAGTACCTGAGAAAAGCTCACCGATTTTCCAGTTTGTGTGATCATTTTTGCCTGAATCTGTCGCAGTTGTT
>CAZCWI010000010.1:0-8317 GCA_964502325.1 uncultured Candidatus Nitrosotenuis sp.
GATTTTGCATATTATTTAAAATCATGTCTACTGTGTAATCTGAGACCTAAACCTAGATGTCATTACAAGGTCAACATCCAACACAACGGATCGGTTTAATCCCAAAATCAACCATATGTCCCCATTGCCTGTCAAATCAGTGCGGCAAAACTTTGAACCAAACTCGGAGCCAGCAATCCTCAGAATCGATGCGTCAAAATTGGTCACGGACTGGAGCGATGCGTGCATTGTTCAGGTCTCGCAGATTACACAGAACCAAATCATGTGAAGCTTAAATTGGGGCAAAAAATCTGCACACACAGCGGGATCGTGGTCTAGCTTGGTATGATTCGGGTTTTGGGTACCTGAGGTCGTCGGTTCAAATCCGGCCGATCCCATTTTATTATTCACCCATCACAGGATTTTTTAATCAACAAATCTCAGGCAGTCTAATTGGCTTACAATAAACGCGAACTGCTTCTAATTGGAGGTGTCCTATTCTTTATGATAGGATTACTTGGAGCTGGCCTGCCGCTAATTTACTCTGTAATAATCGCAGTTGCCATTTATGTTGGAATCAAAGTTTATGTGGGAAAACAAAAACAAGCACTTTCCAAGCAACTGGGACAAGGGGTGTGTGCCGACTGTGGCTCGAAAATAGAATCTGGCAAGTGCCCCAACTGTGACACAAACCGGCGTAATGATAACTGATACGCACCGTTTTTTAACCAAAATGACCTTCTAATACATGTGCATATCAGATTAACAACTAGCTCAACTTTTGCTCAAATAAGATCTAAAATGATAATAAAATTGACAGAAAAAGTGTAGGTAAACAAAAAAATGAAGACTATATCGATATTGGCAATATTTCTGATTTTCGCATTTTCAGGAATTGTCTATGCTCACGCTCAAGAGGCCTCAAATGTCGTAATCAACGAAATTGACACGAATCCTCCTAATGATGATGCCAAGTCCATATCCGAATGGGTTGAACTGTATAACCCGACTGGGCAAGACGTAGACATTGGTGGGTGGAAAATCGCATCAACTGTTGCAACAAAAAAGACACTGACAATTCCGTCTGGCTCGATAATAAAACCAGGACAGTTTCTAGTTTACTCCTACACCAACTTGTGGTTTGCCGATGTCTCAGAAAAAGTTCAGCTAAAGGACAAGTCTGGGCAAATAATCGACGAAACTCCAGTGATGGCTGATCAAAAAAATGATTTCTCATCATGGCAGAGAAAGTATGACGGACTTGATACTAATGCATCAAACGACTGGCTATTTAGAATGTCTTCCGTGGGATCCTCAAATGGCTCACCTGAAGCGGTGTCTGCTGGCAGTGGCGCAGCAGCAGTCTTTGTAAATGTGGACAAGTATTCGTACATCTTTGACGAGACTGCAATCATAACTGGAAATGTCTCAAAACGTGTATCCCAAGAAAAACCGTTTTTCTCCCAACAACAACTGATAATAACGATAGATGGGCCTGGCAGCTTTTACAAAACTATTACACTGTACCCTGATGCGAATCTTAAATTTAACACATCATTCAAACTAGACAAAGCCCTGGGGGTAAACGAAGGAACGTACGACGTCACAGTATCGTATGGCAGCGAGTATGATTCTGTACTGATCTCCGTTGGTAATGAAATAACTGCAAATCCAAATGAGGAGATTTCTGAACTATCTGTAACTGCTGACAAATCCGTGTACATTCCAGGCCAGACAGTATCGCTTTCTGCATCAACTACCAAAGTTCTCCCGCTTGCGGGGCTCAAACTATCCGTTTATGATCCAAAAGGAAACCGAATTTCCTCAGGTGATCTGTATCCTACAAAAGGCGAGTTCTCAACAAATGTGTTGATGACTACCGTAAATCCTGTCTATGGGACATACCATGTTGTTGCAGACTATGGAACGCAGCACTCTGAAACTTCGTTTGAGCTTGTGCAGGATGTAAAAAATACAGAACAAATCGTGCTTACAACTGACAAAAAATACTATGGTCTTGGCGAACCAATCACGATCTCTGGACGAAGTAACAAACACGTTGTTGCGCTAGACCTTGAAGTATTGCAAACTGGCTTGCCTGGAAAAGAAACAAACCAAAACGTCTTCAAACTAGTTGATCAGGTGACAGTTAGGGGCGATAATACGTTTGAGTATACGCTTTCTTCACCTACCTTGACACTTGGCGATTACAGGGTGACAGTTTCAAAAGAATTTGGCAAGGCCATTGCATATTTTAACATAGTAAAGGATCCGGCAGCATACTTTGACACTGAAAATAAGAATTTTGTATCTACTGACAAGGCAACTTATGATGTTGGCGACAAGCTAGTAATTTTGGGGCACGTGATCCCAAAAACAAGAAGCACCTTTGAGGCAATTCCAGTATATGTCACAATATCTACTGAAAGTGGCAAACCGCTTACCTTTATTGGGCAAAGTAAGCCCGGAGCAAGACTGAGCGTAGATCCCAAAGTAAACACGTACTCGTTTTCGGCATTACCTGACACCTCTGGCAATTACAAAATAGATGCAACTATCACCAAATCCGTATTCTCGCCTGGAAACTATATTGTGTCTGCCACATACGACGGGAAGGAAACATCGACAATGTTTGCTGTTGTGGACTTGCTTGATGTAACCAACAAAAAACTCATCGCAACTACCGACAAGAGCGTCTATGGGCTAGGCGAAATAGTGAAACTTGACGGATCTCTCACAACAGGCCAAACCGCAGTCCAAATTGTACTAACAAAACCTGACGGAAAGACTGTCAGCGGGGGAAGCAAAGTTGAAAGCAACAAATTCTCATGGACTTGGCAAATTCCACAAAAAGATGTAGATGCTATCACTGATCCAAATTATCGCGGGGAAAGACCGACTGTCTTTGGAACCTATAAAATTGCAGTAAAGACATCATCTGAAACACTTGACGTGTTTTTCAAAGTATCAAAGGATCCAGAAAATGACACCCTTATCATAACGCCGCTTGAAGTGACTACTGAAAAGCCTGTATACCGTGCAGGAGAAAAACTCGTCATAAGTGGAAGCGCAATGAAAAGGCAGAGCGCAACAGGAAGTGAAGCCGTCACTCTTGACCGTGTAAACGTGCAGGTAAAAACATCTGCTAACAAACTCATCTATAACTCCGAACTCTACTTTGACATTGGAGGCAACTTCAAGACCACGTATGATCTTCCAGTCACCGTATTCAAAGACGGTACTTACAAAGTAACTGCGACGTATCAAAAGCTAGTAATGCAAACAACATTTGAGGTGAAAAACAACACCCCGATAAACGCTGATGAAAAATTGACTCTTTACTTGAATACTGATAAAGAGGAATATTCCCCTGGCGACACTGTCCACATATCTGGAAGTCTCAACAAGGTGATATTTTTGGATCAGCTAAACCTCGTAGTCTACTTCGATGATGAAAATAAAATTGATTGTGGAACTTTGTACTGCGGATTGGGCGGATCCCAAATCGACCTGTCAAAACACTATGATTCTGGCGTTTACAGCTATGATTACGTGCTTCCAGAGTCTGCCTCTCTTGGCAACTATGTTGTGAAAGTAGATGCGCAGTTTGGAACCTTTACAAAAACCTTCAAAGTGGTGGAAAAGAAGGTCTTGCCGATCGAAACCCAGTCTAAAAAAATATCGGAAAAATTCAATAGAATAACTGATTCAAGCGTCCAAATTTCTCTTATGGAAAAAACCATGGATGGCCAATTGGTGTCGCCTCAGGTACTGCAAGGCTCGCTTGTTGTCAAGCGTAGCGAAGTATCCAAAGTTAACATACGACTCTCAACTGAAAGCGGGCAATGCATCATAGGGCAGACAACTGACTGTCTTGTGTCAAAATCGACTAGGACTTTGGATTCTGATTATAGCGTCGTGCAAGTAGATGGCACCGGTTTTAAAATATACTATTCTGGACCTGGCCCAATATTGGAAAAATTCACAATCATGCCTGAATCTGACTTGAACACGATCCAAGATTCAGTTTGGACCTTGGACATAATAAAAGAGCAAGATCAGTACTCCAAATTTTATTATGAAATAACGTACGTTTCGGCACAATAGAAAAATATTTGGCAAAAACACTGACTCATTGTAATGAACATCCAAGTATTCATGCTAAAGCAAGATGATCCAAAAAAGTGCACTGCTGCAAAACTGGTAAAATTTGGGCTGGCAAGGAGTATCTCAAAAACACAAAACAACACCATCATCTTAGATCCGTTTGCACCAAAAACCATTCTAAAACAAGATGCATCGATTGCAAAGTCTATAACGGGAATTGACTGTTCTTGGACTCTGGCAGAAAGCGCCTTCACACGAAAGTTTTCTGGAATACCACGTAAACTTCCGCCATTATTTGCAGGAAACCCTGTCAACTATTCGAAACTAAACAAACTAACTACTGTTGAGGCGATCGCCGGGGCCGCTTTCATCCTGGGCTATGCCAGCCTTGCGATTGACTTGCTTGGCAAATTCAACTGGGGACACACGTTTTACGAGTTAAATGCGGATCTGCTAAAAGATTACTCTGAGATCAGATCGGAACAAGAAATCGAACCGTTGTTGGCCGAATATGGGCTTGTTGATAACAAATATTGACCGATTTACAAACATCGCACTTAGCGTAAAGATTTATGCAAATCCCATTTTCAGACGGTAGGCGACATGGCTTCAGAAAGTTCAGACACTGGTCTTGCAAGGAATCTGACCTTATTGGATGTAGTAATGGTTGGGGTTGCAGCCATGATCGGAGGCGCAATATTTGTCCTCGTGGGGCCTGGTATGGCAGAAGCAGGGCCTGCACTCATGATAGCCTTTCTCATAAATGGCGTAATTACGCTATTTACTGCGCTAACCTATGCTGAACTGAGCTCCGTTTTGCCCGATACTGGTGGTGGGTACAGATGGGTAAGAGAAGGCCTTCCACGACCAAATTCGTTTCTAAGCGGCTGGATGTCGTGGTTTGCACATACTATTGCCGGAAGCCTCTATGCGGTTGCGTTTGCAGCATTTCTTGCGCACATGCTGACGACTGCTAATCTGGTCCAGTCTTCGCCGTTATTTGAAAAGGGACTGGCTGCGCTTGCCATCGTGATTTTTACATTCATCAATGTTCGGGGGACCTCACCGACTAGCAAGGTGGGAAACGCCATCACAATCACCCAAATCACGATAATTGGGATACTAATTGTTGCCGCGCTTGTGGCAATGGTCTTTACAAATCCTTCCTGGCCTGACAACTTTACGACTTTCTTTCCAAAGGGAATGTCCGGGCTTGTAATAGCGATGGGTTTGACGTTTATCGCATTTGAGGGGTATGAGGTAATTGCACAGACTGGAAACGAACTAAAAAATCCAAAAAAGAACATCCCTCGGGCAATACTAATTTCGCTTTGCGTCGTCATATCGATTTACATTCTGTTTACATTTTCTTTCATAGGTGGCCTGTCAGCTGAAACTCACGGTCAGCCGTCATGGCAATTCATTGGAAGTCTTGGCGAAATTGGAATTATTGAAGCTGCAAAGGACTTTCTTCCCTTTGGTGCGTTAATTGTTATTGCAGGGGGATTGGTGTCGACACTTGCGGCTCTTAACGCGACTACCTATTCCTCAAGCCGTGTCTCATATGCCATGGGAACCAATTATAATTTGCCGCATTTCTTTGGCAGGATACACACAAAATACAAAACTCCTGCCATCTCGACAATTGCCTCCGGCCTGATTATGCTAATTATGGCACTCTCACTTGATCTTACAGAAATTGCTTTTGCCGCAAGCGTGATGTTTTTGTTTCTATTTGCTCAAGTAAACTATGCTGCAATCACAATTCGTAGGCTGTATGGGAAAAAACTAGATTATAGTTTCAAAACCCCACTCTTTCCCCTGATTCCTATTCTTGGGGCGTTTTCTGCCGTGGGGCTTTCGGTGTATCTGCTATTTACCCAGCCACAAAGCTGGGTAATTGCGATTATTTGGATAGTGATTGGTTTTGCCATATACAAGTTCTATACCTCAAAAAAGGAAATAGAACATTACGCTCCCCTGATATATAATCAGGGGCCGCAAGAAAGAAAAGAATACCGAATACTTGTGATGTATCATCCAAAACACGTCGTGAATCTTTTCAAAATTGCAAATGCCATATCCAAAGAAAAGGAAGGCGAAATCTCGTTTCTCAATGTTACTCACATTCCGGTTCATTTGCCCCTTGCAGTGTCAAACAAATTTGCCGAATCTGAAATTGAATCGTTTATCAACCTCAAAAAATCAATACCGCAATCAATACGTCATAGGTATCTTGTGCGCATCTCTCATGATATCACCGAAGCCATTCTGGCGACCGTTGAGGAGCAAGGAATCAACATCGTGCTTGTCGATTTTGCGTTTCTGAGAAACAACAGAAAGCTGCTGTCCTTATCCACCTGTGATTTTGTAGGTGTGCGATTTGGGAAAAACTTTGAAGCAGACATGTCAAACGTGGTAGTTTCATATGACAAATCAAGACATTCTGATTTGGGGCTGAGAATAGCAAACACGATGTCCCTTACATACAATAGCAAAGTTAGAGTTGTGCGGGGCGTAATGGAGTCCCCACAAACCGAACTTGAAATAATGAATAGGATAAACGAAATGATGTTTGATCTAGAAATGAAAAAAGTGCCGTTTGAGAAAGTTTATCCTAAAACAAAAGACGTGTCACTTGGCCTGCTGGAAAGCTTTGACAAAGTGGAATCAGAAATTATCATACTTGGAGCAGGGAATCAAGCGGATCAGGCCTTTAGTCCAAAAACCCTTGACATAGTTGACAGGTCTAAAAAATCGATTTTCATTGTACGCGACCATCGATTCTCAGAATTTCATGCAAGGACGTTTTGGAGAATCATATCGTCGCGATTAAAGGAAAATAGGCACATCTACAGGTTCTATGTGGATATCGTGCACATTGGACATAGATTGCAGTCAAGACACGCCAAGGAAAAGTATGATGAGGAATACTTTCATTCAAAGATAGAGTAATGTTCAAATTAAATTAAAACCGTATGTTCTTGCGGGCTGGTGAACGACACGCTGCGAAAGCAGAGGAAACTCCTCCCTCCATGCAGAAACATGATCTAGAGATAGATAGTCAGAAATGATTGGCAACGGAATAGAAAATAATCCTGTCTGGAGCACCATGATGGCAAAACCTGAGGTTTCCAGTTAGAGGAATGAAAAATCTGCCCCATGTGGAGCAAAGCCAAACAGAACACATAGGGTCTGCACCTTGTTCAGGTAGGCTGCAAAGCTGAATATCGTTAAAACAGAAGGAGGGTTACGGCCAGCACGCATTTTTTTACAATTTAAAAATTATCGCAATCCTATCTTGATGTTTGTTTTTAGAATCTCGGCAGTCCTTGATGGCGTAGTGGTGTCTGTGAATCTGAGCTGCGCAGACGCACCAATTTTGAGGCGGTCTCCGTCTATCTCCTTTGGCATCTTTACTGTGACTATGAACGTGTTTGTATTTTTGCCAGTTTCCCTCAGCGATGTGGTTCTGGCATCAAATGCATCGTTGTCAAGGGTAGCCCTGATTCCATTTTCTGTACGAAACTCTACTAGACTCAATGGAATTCTATCTACATCTCTAGAGTCCAAATTAAAGTCTGGATCGTAGATTTTCACCTGAAACGTCTGTCCAATTCTGATGTTTTTTGCAGACGTGGAAAAACTTGTCTCATGTCTTGTGACTGCAATCGATTTTGAAATTGTCGCTGGATTTCCAGAATAATCTGACTCGTCATTGTATCTTATGACTAACGTGTCTCCCTGCTGTAATGGTCTTCCATTTATCGCATTTGGTATGTTGAGGCGACCCACAAAAATTCCCGAGTCCTGGCTTGTTTCGGTTATCTTTGATGGTCCATGTATCGGAACATTGTTTATCGTAAATTCTAGCAGCCCTGATGTTAAGACTTGGTCAATTCCGCGATGACTGATGTTTAGGTCATCGTCATTAACATAAAAACTCAAAATTCCGCCAGGATTGATAGCCGCTCCGGTTGGAAACGCGATTACAAGAGCTATTCCTAAGAGCGGCAGCATTTGTTCTCATCCATTTAGTATACTCTGAATGCTTTCTCTCAGATCTGGCTTTTCAATATTACGCATGATAAACTCCAAGTCTGACCTGTTATCGACATCCCACATCATTCTGCTTATTAGAACAAACGATGTCGAAATTCCACGCGACTTGCCAGTCGTTAAATGTATTTTGTAACTGTCTTCGTCATAATGTGTCTCAATTACGTCCACT
>CAZCWI010000010.1:8327-26567 GCA_964502325.1 uncultured Candidatus Nitrosotenuis sp.
ACTGGAGTTCTTACCAGTGCATTTGTCCCATCAAATTTTCTTGATGGAACCACCAGCAATGATGGCTTCATTGTTTGAAATCTTATCAGGCCGATGATGTCTTGTGGTTGCATGAGTGGAATGTCTTGGGGAAATACGACTGATATGTCAAACCCGTTTTTGGCAAGGTAGCTGTCAGCAAGGGCGACTGCGTGATTTACGCCCATCTCGTTATCTTCGAAGATCTGTACTGCGTCAAATCTCTTGCCAATCTGGAGCGCGCCCTCGTCTTTTGATACCAAAATAGACTTGGTTATTGCCTTGGACTGCGATATTGATTCTAAAACCTGTTCTAGCATTATTTTGCACAGCTGCGTGGTTTTTTCTTGAGAAAGCCCAAGCCTTGACTTGGCATTTGAAAACGTCTTGACTGGAATTATCGCTGCTACTTGCAATCTATACGCGCGCGTTCTTTAGAACAAAAGATGCAAGCGCATCTTCGGAAATTTTGTTTGTCATTTTGATGCTGGTGTCATATACCTTCATGTCTAGATTTTGAATTTTCTTTGTAAGCAGTCTATCCTTAGAGTCAATCACAATGCTGCCGCAAACATCTGAGTACATCTGAGCTATTCCGTAGGGGGATACTTCGATTCCTGCAGCTTGCATGTATTCTGCAGCAGGGCCGCTAAACGCCTTGGTTCCAAGAATTGGGCTTACTGCGACCACCTTTCTTCTGTTTTTTGCCAACTCTTTTCGTATTCCTTTGATTTGTAGCATTGGTCCAATGCTAGTAAGTGGGTTGCCCGGTGCTAATACGACCATCTCAGAATCATGGATTGCGTTTACCGCCTCTGGATTTGGACGCGCCTTGTCGGCTCCGATGTACTGTATGCCTTCGACTTTGTCCTTTCCTTTGTACTTGACCCAGAACTCTTGAAGGTGCATCTCTCCCTTGTTTGTGGTAATTCGAGTTTCTATTGTGTTATCTGTAACTGGCATTACTTTTGCCTCTACTGCAAATTTTTCACACATCCACTTTGTGATGTCTGCAAGATTTTTTCCGTTCTTTAGCATGTTGGTTCTAATCAAATGTGTTGCCGCGTCTCTGTCTGAGGAATCCAAACGTGTCTTTTCTAATGCCCCATCCTTTTTCATAGTCCAGTATGTCTGCAAGACCGTAGATTATGGTGTCAATATCTGGGCAAACATACAAACCATAAAGCCAGTAATTGTCGCCAACATTGCATATCACATTTACATCTCTTGTCTGGGAGATGAGACCTCTAACGAGTTTTACAGAACCGGTTCCCCCAGCTAGTATTGTTATCATAAAATCTGAAAACTCCTTTTTGTTTACATCCCTTGATCAATATTACCTTTTCAATACTGAACCTTTTTTAGTTAGATTTATTAGCGCGTTGGTAACAATGCCCGACGTGAAGAAGGCCGGCACATTTTTCGCATTAGCATTTTTAACCACCCTGATTGTCGGAACTGTTTCTCCTGCTTGGGCAGCTCAGCTTAACTGGGATGCAAAGACTTTTGATTCTGCGACACAGCCGTCATTCAAATTTCAAAGAACAATTTTCATAGAATATCCTGAAGGTGGGCAAATCGCCGATGCTCTGAGAGGTAAAACAGACTCTATCTATTTTACTGCAGATTCTAGCACCCCCGGAGTTCAGGCGATAATTGATAAAATTAACGAGCAATTACAAAGTAAACAGAGTACAGTTCGTGTAACCGAACTTGCAATAGAATATGATGCTGAACTTACTGGAAGAGGAGATAACGCATCTGTTGACTACAAACTTGTTATCACTCCTACAATGGATGGCTTTCTGATTCGTGAATACATGCCAGCTGCAGGTTCGTCTGCCGCATCCCCTGCATTGTTTGATGCCATGTGGCGAGGAATCAAAATCGACGGCGCGTTCCCAGTTGCGACTGAGGACTATGGCAATGTAGACATTAATTTACCGATTTCGTTTTTCAAAAAGGAATTTCCTGACGTCGCTGCAGCAATTGCAGGATCAAAAGCAGAAAATGTCTTGTCTATGAGCCTAATAGATGCATCTGATATCGGAAAACAACCGCTTGGAAATTGGCACTTTTTGTTTGACCCGACAGGCATATCTGCTGAGACAAGCAAATTTGGATTCTCCGGCGCGCGAGTCGTGGTATCCTCATTTACTATGGGTGAAAGCAGCCTAAGAGAAGGCCAACAAAGAGAAAAAGAATTCCATGAACCGTTTACTGCTGATAAAACATATAACGTAAGATCTGTGCAGGCTGCAGACAATGCAAACGTCTTCCTGTCTGGATATGCGTCTCCAGATATGTTTGAAGGCCGTGAGGTGTTTGGAGTAAGTGCAACAGCCCCAACCGGTGCAGCTCAGACATCGACTGGCTCATTCCCGATTTTCATAATCTATGGAATGGCTGGAATGGCAGCAGCTGGTGCAGTTGGGTTCTTTGCATGGAGCAATAAAAAAGCAAAGAAAGAATCCGAATACATCCAAACTGGAATTGATCCAAAATATCTAAGGGGCACAACAACAAGCGAAGCATCTGGCGGTTATCACACCAACAGAGGAGAAGCTGAACTTGCAACTGACGATACAAGTTACAAACAACACGAGAGTGTCTATGAGCAGTCTACAAGAGGATCTCTGCCAAAGGGACACGAGCAACCAAAAGAAGAACCAAAATCAAATCCATCCAAAGGCTCAATGCCAAAAGGTTGGAAACCGTCCTAATCTAATTTTACAAAAATAGGCTTTCTGCTCGCAATTTTTCGTTTCATTAGCGAAAGCACTGGCCGACAAGTTTATTACTAACTCTAGAGAAAACGTTAAATACGAGAAATAAGGGGTTTGGTAAAAATGATAAAAAGTAGTAAAAAAGATCGTTGCCCGCGATGTGCTCAGGGCTCAGTTGTTACAGACACAAACACTGGAGAAAATTTTTGCGGAAAATGTGGCTATGTACTTAATGAAGAAAACGTAGAATCTGGACCTGAGTGGCGTTCATTCTCAAAAGAAGAAGGAGAAAACAGAACACGAACTGGAACTCCAACTTCATTGGCAATGCATGACATGGGACTTGCAACAATAATTGGTCAGGCAGACAAGGATGCCACCGGTAAGCCTCTGTCTTCATCTATGCGAAGCACGATTGAAAGGCTCAGAACTTGGGATAGCAGAAGCCAAGTACATGAACCAGTAGATAGGAATTTCAGACAAGCGTTTTCAGAACTGGACAGACTAAAGGACAAGCTTGCAGTAGGTGATGCTGTTGTAGAAAAGGCGGCATACATTTACCGCAAAGCACTTGAAAAGGGACTCGTCCGAGGCCGTTCGATTTCCGCTCTTATTGCATCTGCACTATATGCTGCGTGTCGAGACACTGAAACTCCAAGAACGCTAAAGGACATTGGAAGTGCCAGCAATATCAAAAGAAAGGACATCGCTCGCTGCTATAGGTTGCTGTTAAGAGAATTAGGTTTGAAGATGCCTGTGGTTGATCCAATAAAATGTGTTGCAAGAATAGCAAGCAAGGCAGAATTGTCAGAAAAGACAAAACGAGAAGCTGCAAAAATTCTCAAAACTGCCGAAGAAAATAAAATTTCTGCAGGAAAGGATCCTATGGGACTTGCAGCGGCTGCACTTTATGTCGCATGTGTTACCAATGGTGAAAACAAAACACAACGTGACGTTGCAGAAGCAGCTGGAGTGACTGAGGTCACAATCCGAAATCGCTACAAGGGTCTTAAACTAGCGTTGAATCTCTAATTTTTTCTGCCTGTACTCCATTAACAACATGAAAATCGATATCACACCTGTAATTACGAACAAAATCTCGATCGTCCCAAGTAGCGAATGCGAGAATGCTGCAGATACTGGGACTTCGTTAATGCTTGATACCAAATACCCATAGGAGTAAATCAGATAATTTGTGGCCCAGTGGATTAGCATTGATGCCACAAAACCGTACTTGTAGTACACCCATCCTAATATGATTCCGCTAATTGCCGCTTGTGCAAATTTTCCATTACTCCATGATTGATCTGAAATTATGTGAGCCAGTCCAAAAAACACTCCTACAAACACGATTAGAATTACTGCTTTTTTTTGATCGCCTTCTGCCAAATTGCTTGGATTCCATAATGACTTGGCAAACAGTCCGATTGAGCCTTTTTTTGAATACAATAAAAACAAAGGAATGCCAATTAAGATCAGACGAAACACCGTTTCTTCCAAAATGGGGGCAAACGTAATTCCCAAGAACTGTAACAAGTCGTTTTCAAAAGGGGGAGGCGTGGTCTTTACTCCGAAGCTTTGCTGTATGGTATCTATTGTTGCAGATAAAACAACCAATACTGAAAACCATCTGATTGTTTGGACCAAATAATTTCCATTTTGGATTCTATGGGAGCCTGCCATGATTGCGGAGATGACTTTTAGAAAGTTCTTTTTTGGGCCAAGGACTGATATTGTGAACATTATCAAGAAAAACACCCATGCTACAATGAATAGATCCGCAATTTCAAAATCTCCAAACTCTCCGAAACTCTTGATGAATTCAAAACCCTGCCACGGATAACCGTAATTGATGTCATTGCCTATCTGAGAATTAAAAAAAACATACGCGCCTATTGGAAACGAAAAAACCATGAGGCCAAAGATTACTGATATTAGCGCAGAATAAGGAATTGCTATGCTTTGTAAAATTTTATGGGTTTCCAAACTCTAGTGAACTTCGATGCTTGATTCGGCAAATCCAAGCTTTACCAGCGTTTCTTTCATCGTGTCGCGATGATCGCCTTGTAGAAAGATATAGTCGTCTTTTGCTGTGCCGCCACATGCGTATTTTCTTTTCAATTCACTTAGCGTTCCATGCATGTCGTTAAGTTTTGAATTCAAACCTTCGATCATGGTTCCTTTTTTCTTAAATCGTCTTTCTTCCAGTCTGATAATTATTTTGGTACTCTCTTTGTTAAGATCACCGCAGGCACACAAATCTTCAGGAAGTCCACACGTGTTACAAATTATCGCCATTGGTTACTAAACGTCTTGGCTTCGTTCGGACTATTAAGCTTATTGACTTTAAAAAACTAGGTTTTTAGAAAAGACATTGCAATACAAATCATGTCAGCAGAGCTAAGAAAAAAAGCAGCAGAAATGTTGCTCAAAGGAGCTACACTTCTTGCAGAACCGTGTCCGTATTGTCACGGTGTTAGAATAATGAAAGATGGAAATGCCTTATGTGTCAATTGTGGGAAAGAGCCAGATGCGGACAAAATTGATCAGAAAACAGTCACTGAAAACCTAGATTCTAAAAAGCCATCTTCTGTCTTGATCTCGCTAAAAAACAAGCTTGAGGAGTTGACAAAAGAACTGGAATCTGAAAAAGACTCTGAAAAACAGCAACAAATACTAAAATCGATAAATTCCCTAATTGAAGCCATAGATAAGCTCGAAAAATGACACAAAAGTTTTTATTTTAATGTCATAGCTTTTTGAATTATGAGCAGTAAGAAAAAAGGCGCGCCATTGCCTGCATCAAGTGCCGGTCTTTTGCGTTTCTTTGAGGATGATACAAAAGGCTATCGTCTAGATCCAAAAATCGTAGTTTCTATACCTGTTGGATTAATCGTGCTGTCATGGCTACTTGACATATTTCTCATAAAATGACCGAATCGTACGACGACGTATCGAAAATTCACAAGCGTTATTCCCTTACCTTACTTAACCCGTCATCATACTATCATTCGTTAATCTTCTCAAACGTCTCTGCCGTAATTCTATCTGCAATCGTAGTCTTTGTCTTTCTTGCCAGGGCAGATGAAGCGATATTTCGCCTGCCTGCAGTAGTTGCCATACTGCTTGTAACCCAGTATGTGGACTCTCGGTTCATCAAAAACAAGGAATACTCTAAATCCTTACACATGTCGCTGTTTGGAAACCTGGCCTGGATTGGAGTGGTAATGGCAGGCATCATAGCATCACTTGTTTTGTCAAAAGATCTTTCCGTGTTTTACATTGTGGAGGGCATGTTTATTTTTGCAAGCTTTAGGATTGGGATTCTTACGGCCACTCTTGGCACCACACTTCGACGAGCATGGCTGCTTTGCTTCCTTCAACCTGTCGCGATGTTCCTGGCGTTGATTCCTGCATCTATGTGGATTCCGTCTATTTTCAATCCTCTGGCATTATCTGTGGGAGGAATATTTCTGGTGACTGCAAGTATATGGTCAGTTATAACTGACAGGGCGGGAAGACCTGCAATTCAAAGCACTCACAAAATGGTGCAGGCATATCTTGCATCATTGTCAAAAAACAATCCCTCCGAAGTTGAATCAATACTTGAATCAATATCCAAGGCTACTACTGTTCTTACCACGCAAATACGACTACAAGACAAGGAAAAAAATAACGAATTCAGACTGGTACTTCCAGAAATTCATCCAGGGCCGTTTCACCCAATAGGTGGAAGCAACATACCATATCAAATTTACAAAACCATGAACTCTTCAGCAATGGTGATGCACAGCGTATCTGATCATTCGTTGAACCTTCCCTCGAGAAAAGAAGTCGAAAACTATCTCAACAGCTTATCTGCCAACGTGGTTCCTAGTCATGGCCTTATGTGCACCGAACCGATTACCGTGCAGGTCAACAAATCGCGGGTGGTGGGATTTCTATTTGAAAAATCCGCAATCTTGTTTCTGTCCCTGTCCCCTCATGGGATGGAGGACATTCCGATTTACGTAAAAACCGAAATAGAGCAATTTGCAAAAAATCGAAATTTTGAGCGAATCCTAATAGTAGACTGTCATAATGCAATGGGCGAAGAAATCTCAGAACCTGATTCTGAAGATATGCTAAAAGCGGCCAAATCCGCACTTGATACTCTTATTACAAAAGAAAAATATCCTCTGGAGTTTGGGTATGGAAACTCTGAAAGCATGAACCTGAATTCACCTGACCTTGGGTTGGGCGGCGTTGGGGTACTGTGCCTTAAAATCAACGGCACGAAATATTTTCTTGGTTGGGCAGATTCTAACAACATGGAAAACGGCGTAAGGGAATACATTGTAAACCATTTTGCAAAAAACAACCTTACTCTTTTAGAAATCTGCACCTCTGATACGCATTACAGTGCGACTCGGGTCAGAACACGTCAAGGGTACTATCAGTTTGGCAAGATTGCAAAACCTCATGATATTACAGAATGGTACCTAAAGGTTGCACTTGATGCAGAAAAAAATCTGGTTCCTGGATCATTTGAAATCCTAGAACACAAGGCAGATGTCAAAATAATGGGCTCGACTGTGTATGAGGACTATTCTAGGGCAGTTGACAATTCACTAAAGATAACAAAAGGATTTGCTATTGGCAGCTTTGTCTTTTTCATCGCTACTCTGTTCTTATAGTTTCAATGTCCTCTAAATTGCCGTAAAACTCGTCTACAAACGACGCAAACTGGAATATTGGGACAATTGGGACGTTGTTGATGAAACTGACCTTGTCCTGATACAGCGTAACGATGGCTGGAGCCGCAATGGCGCCCTTGGTTTTTGCAACATAGTGTTTTGTGCGCTCGACTTGTTTTAGCACCGCTTTTTCCAGTGCAGATTGACTGTGGCGTTTCCAGTGCTTGCAGTCAATTAACATGGCAACTCCAAACTTTATTCCGACAACGTCAATCTCCATGCGTGGATTTGTAAGAATGAGGTTTCTAATTACTGAAAAATCCTTTAGTTCTAAAACCTGTGCTGCCAGGCCCTCAAAGTCCTTCCAGTCAAGGTGCTTTGCAGCCTCGTCTATTGGAACTCCTTTTTCCAAAGCCAGTATTACTACCTTGATCTTGTCGCTGTCGTTAAACTCCATCGTGTCGCCATCAAACTTGCCTATGTAATTACGGGCCAGTTCTTCTAGGATTTTTTTTGCGTTGTTTTGATCAGCGTTGATAACTTTGGAGAAATCCTTTACTGATACTCCTCCCGGTATTATTCCGTCTAATGCGTCAAGCCATAATTTCTGATTCAACAGAATTATTGTGGAAATTTAGAATTTTAAGTGTTACATACAAATAATATTAATTCCAAGTAAGCTTAGAATAAACCTGACAACAACCTTAGGAGATTTAAATTAGATTGGTGTCTACACGACGTGTGAAGATTTTACTGGTTTTGTTTTTGGCGTTTTCATTTGGAATTGTTTATGCAGAAAAGAGCGCGTACGTAAATGAAATCCAATTCATCCAATATCTTGATGAAAGTAATGCCCTAGAAGAAGTAAAAAACGGTAACTTGGACATGTATTATTCTAGAATTCCCTCAGAGTTATTGGAAACTACCGAATCCCGTCAAAATCTAGACGTGTTTTATGTCACTGTCGGCTCGTACAGCATTCTTGCAAATCCTGCAGAAGGTGACACGTTAAACCCGTTTTCAAACCAAGAAATCCGTTTTGCGCTAAATTATTTAATTGATAGGAAACTTGTAGTTGACGAACTGATGGGCGGATATGGGATTCCGATGGTGTCAAACTATGGTCCGTACGATCCTGACTATCTGTCAATTTTGTCTGAGATAGAAAAATTTCATTTTCGATATAATCCTGAATATGCAAATGATGTCATAACAAAAATTCTAACAGAAAAAGGCGCACAAAAAACTAAGGGGGTGTGGTACTATGACGGCAAGCCTGTAGAAATCACCATTTTCATTCGAAACGACGATCCTGTGCGAAAATCAATTGGGGAAATCCTGTCCTCTGAGATGGAAAAAGTTGGCTTTGTGGTACACAAGGACTTTGGGGATTTGAACAAGGCATTTGTTACAGTATATGGCTCAGACCCGTCTGATCTAAAATGGCATCTTTACACTGAAGGCTGGGCCGGACGATCCGCATTTGTAAGATATGACTCGCTTGGGCCTGCGCAAATGTATGCTCCGTGGTTTTCAAACATGCCGGGATTTAACAATCCTTCTTACTGGAATTACAAAAATCCTCATCTTGATGACGTGACGCAAAAAATCTATTCTGGCAATTTCACTTCTGTGGCAGAAAGAGAAAATCTGATTCGTGATGCTGTTTCGGAGGGAGTCAAGGAATCTGTCCGCGTTTTTCTTGCAACCAAAATCGATCCGTTTGTTACAAACAAAAGAATTAGCGGAGTCATAAACGACTTTGGGGGAGGCATAACAAATAGGCTCACCCCAATTAATGTAAGATCAAACGACGACAACCTAAAGATTGGTGTAAAGCAAATCTATCAAGGCGCATGGAATCCAATCGGTGGACTATCTGATGCATACGGAAAAAACATTTGGGATCTACTTTACGATCCTGGCGCTTTTAAAAACCCTTATTCTGGCGAGAACTTTTCTGTAAGGGAAAACTGGCAAGTTGAAACTGCCGGGCCGCGCGGGAATCTTGACGTCCCACCAAATGCCATAGTGTGGAATCCTGTTTTGCAAAAATGGGCCGACGTTGGTCCTGGGGTGAAGGCCACAAGCAAAGTCACATTTGACCTTACACTTGGTAACTGGCACAATGGGCAAAAAATGGACATAAACGATGTGGTGTATTCTATGTATTTTTCATCCGAATGGGGATCGCCGCAAACAGAAAACGACAACACGTTTGACTCTGCATATTCTCCACAGGCAAGCCAGTCGCAAAAGACGCTTGTTGGAATGCGGCTGGTGGATGATCACACCGTAGAAGTGTATGTTAATTATTGGCACTTTGATGACTCTGAAATCGCAGGATGGGCAAGTGCTTGGCCTGTCGTGCCATGGGAAATCACTGCTGCCATGGAAGCAATCGTGCTTGACGGCAAAGCGTCATTTTCAAGGACTGATGCGCAAGCAAAAAACTTGAACTGGCTCTCGCTAATAATCCCGCGTGATGCATCACTGATAAAAGAAACCTTGGGCGAATTTCAAAGGGCAAAGTACGTGCCGTCTGCACTCCTATCCCTCGATAATGATGCGCAATACTATGATTCAAGATACGAGTCTTCAATAAACTGGATAGAGCACAAGAACCACGCCATAATAAGTAACGGCCCGTTTTATCTTGAGTCTTATTCTCCTGAGGCAAGGGCTATGACAATACGATCCTTTGACGATCCATCGTATCCATTTGAAGCTGGACATTGGAAAAAATTTGAAAAAGTCAATCTGCCAAAAATTACACAAATAGACATTCCGTCTCAAATCGTCCTGGGGCAACCATTTGAGATCCCGATTCGAACAAGCGATGCCACGCAAATCTATTATTTTGTCAGCACTGGGGCAGGGGACGAGGTAGATGTTGGCATACTTGATGTGAGCCAGGATGCTGCAAAAATTACGCTTTCTGCGGAGCAAACACAAAAGATGATGCCTGGTGGAAACGACTTGAAGTTATATGCAATATCTGATTCAGTTCTAAAGCCAGATATCTACACGACGAGTGTTTTTGCAGTTTCTGCAGACTCTCAAAATCACACCGAGACAATAACGCTAAATTCCTCAGAAACTGAAAAAACCGAAAACTTGGGGCTTGTATCCGCAGTCCTTGGAATCGTAATAATTTGTATCATATTGTACGTGAGAAAATCTAAGACCCGTCCATAACAACACTGATGATTTCTATGATCAAATTCTACTCAAGTCTTAAATCTAAACCTGCAAAATTGTCATTGAGAAAAGATGCCTGACGAATCATGTCGAATGTGTGGAGGAGAACTGGCAAAATGCACGGTTTGCGCAGAATGCCGAAAGTCGGTAAGCATGATCTGCATTCGATGCGGCACTCGCACAACAGAGCAGGTACACAATTTCTGCTTTAGTTTTGGACTGGAGCATACAAATCAAACTCTTGCCTCTGACGGTGAGGCCTTTTTAAAACAAGCACTGGTCGCCTAATTGCTGATGAATTCTACCTAACTTTTAAGTAGTCTTTTTTGACCATTTGATCTTTGTGCGGCATGTGGGCATTGTCTTATTTCTGTCGATAGTATTACTTATTCCGTCATACGCATACGGGCAAACATCTACAATCACGCTTCTTGACACATTTGGGGATTACAAAAAAGGAGAACAAGTTTTCATCTTTGGTCAGGTGGGCCAAGTCTCGCCTGATCTTTCAGTCGTAATCCAAATCGTAAATCCAAACGGTGATCTTTGCCAAGTTCAGCAAGTAAAACCTCTCTCAGATGGGCATTTTATCACCGACACCGCTCCTCTGTCAGGAAGAGTTTGCGGTCTTACCGGAAATTACCAAGTCAAAGTTTTCTATGGGGAATCTACAAAAACAAGCGCGTTTCGGATACTCAATGAAAAATCGCAAGAAAAGTCAGCACTTGATTACTATGATCAGGCGGTAAATCTAATCGAATCAAAATTAAACTTGGTCAAAGAAATAACCAGCCAAAATCAAATCGTCGAGTTTGAAGACAGACTAAACGAAATTGCCTCCTCATCAAACGACCCTGTCTTGAAGCTAAAAGACGTCTACTCTGATCTGCTGGCGCTGTATCTTGACGAGTCTGATGTTTTTGATGTGGCGCCGAAATTTCGACCTGCAATACAAACTGCGTTTGAGAGCACAACGCATCTAGTTGATGTGGGCATCCTTGATGAAACGGAGGCAAAAAAAATCGACAGGCAAATCTTTGACGCCATGTTTTACTCGCAAATTGGCGATGATAAAAACACGGTTGGAACTTTAAACGATGTCTATGTGCAAATTATAAACGCGGATCCGCAAAAAATGCCGACACGACAGTCCCCGACTTACGAAGAATTGAACTCGCTATTGCTTAATCTGATGACAAAATCCAATTCTATCATGAGCAGGCCGGTGCAGGAACAGCTTGGATTTATCTTTGCGAGGGGAACAGGACCGATTTACTCTGAGGAGCTGGGCAGTCTTGTAGACTTGCTGACAAAGGCGCGCACCCTTGATGCTACCCTCAAGAGCAACGATGCCCTAACTAGCATGATCAGGGCCGAATGGGACGTCTTACGCGAATCCCTCTTGACAAAAGAAAGCATGGAAAAATTCCTTGAGCAAAAAGACCAAGTAGACAAGCTGTATGATGCGAACTTGCTCTTGCGCAATCTGGACAAAGTAGACAGATTTGTATCCTCTGACGATCAGCAATCTGAACTTGCAACCTTGATTGAGCCACGGCTAAATGACCTGCTATCCCGTCTTGGCGGAGCCACATCACCTGACGATATCATATCAGTAAAACAAGAAATACTTGATATGAAAAACGTGATAGAGATATCTTCTAGAATATCAAGCACCATATCGTTCTCAAAAAATAACAATGCAAATCCACAACTGGTGGACTCGTTTGAGTCCTTACTTGACCAGGTGAAAGACGCTAGCTCCTTAAGCGAAGTTCTTGACATTGTTTCAAAGTTTGACGGTACCATAAACGAGCTAAGAGAAAAGCGTAACCCGCTGTCTGTGATGAAGTTTGACTATGAAAAACTAAAGACAAAAGCAGAACTACAAGCCGATTACGAAAGTCTTGTTACAATAAACACCGCGCTTAAGGCCATAAACACGGCAATTGATCTTGAGAGGGGAAATCCGAACACAAATAAAATTGATAAAATCGAGGTCTTGCTTTCCTGGGCAAGCGCAAACGAGCCACAAGTAAGAGTAAAACTTGATTCTTACACCAAGGACGCATACAAAATACGTGCAGCAGATATCTTGCAGAGAGCAAAGTCAATTGAAAACCTGGCAGAACTGGGAACTTCGCACAACCGATTCCTTCCGGGGTACACTGATTTTACAAGTTCGCTAAAGGAACGACTCAACACCGTACGAAACCTTGTGATCAAAAATGATTTGGATGGTGCTGACAATCTTGTGAGGGATCTATCTTCCGAGTGGCAGCAGGTATCGAAAAAATACACTGATGATCCTTTTGGCTCAGACGTTGGGTATACTGTAGATGAGATAAAGCGAATCGAATACAGAGAAAAGATAGAGCAGATGTCAAATTTTGCATCTGAATTTTACAATGCTGACTTTGCAGAACACGCTACAGAGTTTGAGCATCTAAAACAGGATGCATATGATCTTGTAGATTATGGTAACTTTGTTGACGCTGATGCAAAAATCAAGGAGATTCGGAACTTTCTTAGCGAAAACCTGGTTTTGAGCAACAAGAAAATTATTTTTGATATTTCTTATGAGCCTGAAAAAGAAATCTGGGTAATGAGCGGGGCGCTGGATAAACAAACCAGGGATGCAAGACAAAATCTCTATCTGACTGTGTACGACATGGATGCAAATATCCACAGCACTCTAAAGTTCAGTGACACCCGACAGGGCGAGCTGTTCACCCAGTGGTATGCCCCGACTGAATCTGGACTGTACGTTGTTACCTTGGAATGGCAAGACGCAAAGGCATCACAAATCGTCGACGTACCGGACAAGTCATCAACCGAGTACGATACTGATGACTTGAAAAACGTGGACATGGCAAGAGAATTTGAAGAACTCCAGTCTTTCATTGACACATTTGGCTCGTCTGGGTATGAGGCAAATGCCGCCAAATTTGATCCTGTCATATCTGAAATTAAAACTGCCCTACACAACAAAGACTTCTCATCTGCATCTGCAAAACTTTCTGAACTAAATGGCCTAATTGAGAGGTATCTGCCAACACGTGCACCAAACGCAGTAATTGAAGCATACGTTCAAGATGGCAAACTGTACCTTTCTGGTGCAATACAAAAAACCATCGCGTTTAGCGAGGACATTTACGTTGACATTTATGATCAAAAAGGAAACCGCGTGGACGAAATCCCGCTAAAGGATAACGCGTCTGGCTACTTTAACCAGGTCATAAGCAAGCCGTATACTGCAGGGACATACGTGGCACAATTAGAGTATCATAATCTGATAGTTTCTGACTTTTTCCACGTAAACTAGCCCTTCTTTGCAGCGCCTTTTACCATGTTGAACAGCTGACGTACCGCAATCTTTGGGTGGTGTGCCGCAAGCTTGATTATGTTTGCAAGGCCAAACTCTGCTTTTATGAAGTCGAGAAATTCTTCAACGCTTAACTCCTTTATGATGTCGATTTCTTTATCCCATTCTTCATCTGAAAGGCCGATCCATCTGCTCTGGACCCTTGACGCGGAGCTTATTTTTGCAAAAATTGCCTTTTTCCATATTTCCTCGTATGGGGTTAGCGCTTTTTCTGACGTGTCACCTGTAGATGCGGCCTTTGCGGCAACCTCTCCTGCAACCCTGCCAAAGCGTATCGCGTATCTTATTCCCTCAAGCACAAGTGGATTTGCCTGCCCTGCCGAGTCCCCAACTAAAATGAGATTGTCGTAAACTGTTTTTCTTGACAAGCCGTCGTTTGGAATTAGTCCATAATGAAATTCCACTGGAGTTATCTTGCCAAGAGACTTGATGGGGCCTTGCCTTTTTTCGATTATCTCCTTTAGTCTCTCTGTTGGATCCACGTTGGATTCGGGCTTGCCTACCCCAACTCCGATTCTTACTGTGTTGTTTCCAAGTGGGAATATCCACGCATATCCTGCAGGGGAATACTCTTGTCCTACCATTAGCCACCATGTTTCCGAATCTACGTTTTCTACAACCGCTTCGTACTCTGCACCAGCTCCAAACCTCTTCCACTGTGATACCAGTCCTAGTGATTTTGCGACAACTGACTGAAAACCGCTTGCATCTATTACTATTTTTGAATTAAATTTGATTTCTTCTTTTCCAGATGTTGCCCTCACTCCAAGTATTTTTCCATTAGAATCTTTTATGATGTCGGTGACAACCGTGTCAAGAAAAATCTGTGCACCCTGTTTTTGCGCCTTATCTGCCAACCATCTGTATGTTTTTCTCACATCAAGTACTGCTGCCATTGGTTTGTCGTTGCTTATTCTGACTTCATTGTTAGGTGAGCAAAACGCATAGTTTTTGATTGGATTGTAACAATCGTCTGGGATGTCAAATTCTTTGATTGCGTCAATCCACGTGACACCGCTTGTTCTCACCGTTTGCGCAACCTCGTCTTCTTTTTCTAATAATGCCACGCTTGCGCCGTTTTTTGCAGCTGAATAGGCAGCAGACGAGCCTGCAGGGCCTGCCCCAACTATGACAATATCGAAACTAAGTTCCTTTACCATCTAATGTGACGGTCTTTTTTTGAATATTATAATCTGTAGTTTTTGACATCGTCTCGTTTGCTCACAGGACGAGTTTTTTGAAGTCATTATCTGTTTTGACGTGCTCAAAATCCACATCAAACCTTGCCTTGTACCTGAAGGAGTGATCAATCTTTATCACCATTCTTAGAATTTCAATTCCTTCAATCACTTTCCCCTGTCTTACCAAGCTTGATGCTTTGTTGTACAGTGCCGTCGCACTGTTTGGTTTTATTTTTAGAACCCCGTCAAAACATACAATCGATTCGTCGTACCGTGCCAAATAATGCAATGCAAGCCCCTTGTTTATTAGCGCCAGAACATTCTGCGGCTCTGCCGATATTACCTTGTCATAAATTGAAACCGCGTCAGCATATTTGCCTAGCTTGCCAAGAGTATTCCCTTTTTTAATTAGCGCTTCTATATTATCTGGGGTTAATTCCAAAACTTTGTCAAATAGGACTAGCGCTTTTTTTGAATTGCCAAGATTTAGCTCTGTTACCGCAAGATTGAAGATTTCAGCACTCATTATTTGAGGAGAGGCTTACCGCTTGCATCGGTTTTTCGCTCAGAATCAAACGTTGCCATGTGACCTGGGTCTCTATGCATGTAGCTGTATGCCTCGTTTGGCTTCTTCCTGCAGAACTTTTTGTGAACGGACTCTTCAATTTTGAGAGTAGCTTCGTTTTCATGAAACATCTTTTTTCCGCAGTCCTCGCAGGTGATCTCAGCCATACGTATAGTCAAATATCAAATGTATTTATTTTATACTCAATCATTTACGCAGTATATGGCCGAAATACAGATCATGCCTCTTATTAGCTGGTCTTTAGCGTCGGCAATTTTATTCGTAGTTGTCGGGCTCGCTTACCGAACTTACATGAGGAAAAAAAGGGACGCCGCTGATCTAGGCTCGATTTGACCCTGAGATTTCTTTGATGTATGATAAAATTCCAGTATAGTCCAAGTCCCCAAATCCCTTTTCAACAGCATCCTGGTATACCTGGTTTGCCTTTTTTGCCATTGGTAGGTCCAACCCAAAAGACTGGGCGGCCTGATTTATCGTGTCTAGGTCTTTTTTGAGATTGCTCAGGGTAAACGTGGGCTCAAAGGAGTCTTTGATCATTTTGTAGGCTTTGGTCTCACTCATGCCTGTTTTAAAATAAGTGGAATTGAGGATCTGCAGAAAAATCTCTGGCTTGATTGAAGCTCCTCTGGCAAGTGTGATTCCTTCTGATAATGCCAGCGACAGCATGGCGATTTGGAGATTCATTGCAAGCTTTACTGCATGTGCCGTTCCGTTTTCTCCAAGATAAAACACCTTGTTTGCAATTACGTCAAAAATTTTTCTATATTTTTCAAATGTTTTCTTGTCTCCGCCAATCATCATCACAAGCTCACCGTTTATTGCAACATTGGGGCCTCCCATGACTGGCGTATCTAGCATCACGATTCCTTTTTTTGCAAATTCGTTTGCTATTTCTTTTGATGCGATTGGGTTTATCGTACTCATATCTGCAACCACGAGCCCGTCATGACTTCCGCATGAGATGCAACTGTCGCCAAAAGACACCTTCCTCACGGCGTCTGCGTTTTTTACTACGGTAAAAACAATATCTGAATTTTCTGCAACCTCCTTTGGAGTGTCTGCTATTCTTGCACCACTTTCTTGTAGCTGTTTGGTCTTGGTCTTTGTCCTGTTAAATGCGGTAAGCTCGTATCCTGATTTTAAAATATGCAGGCCTACGGCATTGCCAAGCAGCCCAGTCCCAATCAGTCCTATCCGCATGATGGCTTTTTTTGATTATTGATTATTTGTGTTGTGTGGTCTAACGCAATTCTTCTTTTGTTACCTGCCATTGCCCACCGAGCCTTGACGATGTAAATGCAATGTGCCCAATTACCTTGTCTCCCCTTCTTACCATTGCGTAGTCTTGCTTGCTGATCTTAAGTATGCGTTCCCTTGTTTTGTATCCGCCCTCTATGACCTTGATTTTAAAGCGCTTGCTTGCCTTGACTATGAGCTTTCTTGCAGTTTGTATGTCCCCCATCCATGAAAACATCTCAAATGAGCCAAAGTTTTGGGTAGATACCTCATATCCATACGATCTGGCCTCGAAATTCAGATCATTTTTCTTTGCTTCTTCGTTGAGCCATTCTATTGCCTCTTTCCCATAGCCACTTTCAACGCCAAATGTCTCAGAATTACCCTTCATCACGATCTGTACAACATCAACCCATCATATTCAATACGTTTGAAAAAAGTTAAATGCCAAGTCAAAGCATGTCAAACAATGCGTAAATTTGCATTATTTTTCATGCTAGTCCTAACTGCATCCGCGGTTATGGTATTACCGGCACCTATCTTTGCTCAAGAAATGACCGATGACGTTGCTTCTGAGGAGATGTCTGACGAAATCACCACCACCGAGGATGAGATGAGTATGGAAACGACTGATGAGGCAACCGGTGAGGAAACCACTGACGATTCCTCAGTTGGCATGGCAGAAACAACAATGCTGGAGACTCGTACCGATTCTCCGCTAAAACAAATGTCGATGGGAGTAGATATCCATCAAATCCAATGTGGCCCTGAACAAAAACTTGTGTTCAAGGCAAGTAACTGGAATCCTGCATGTGTAAAAGAGTCAAGCTTCCAAACGCTTTTAGCTTGGGGCTGGATAGCAAACCATGATCCTTCTCACGAAGAACTGACAAAAATGTTAGAAGATCACATGGCAAAGTATCCACCAGTACAAGAAACTGAAGACACTGAAACAGAACCGGAAAACGAAGCACAAATGGAAGAAAACATGGATGTGGATGATGCATCTAATACAAATGGTACCGATACGGATCAACCAGAACCACAATCTCACACAGTTAATCTGACTGAGAGCATGGACATGGGTGCTCAATAACCCAACAAACAATTCGACAAATCTGTACACAATTTTTTAATTCATTGTAGATTAGTCTGGTGCATGTTCGTATTCTAGAATGGAATCCGTAAGTAAGAAATGGCTGGGATTTATTCTCCCAATCAACATCGCAGC